>DAOTTD010000110.1:0-17027 GCA_034438015.1 Ktedonobacteraceae bacterium
AATTGGCTGCGCTCAATCTTTCCAAGGACGCTTTTCATGGGGAATGGAATTACACCATCAAGCCCCAAATTGCTTAATCATTTTATTCGTGGAAGACTCCTTAGTCCATTTTTCAGTGGAATGATCCATTTCTTTGAGAGTAATCTGTGCAAGGGCTGCGTGGTCGTAAGATGCCAGATCGTTTATGCCCTCAAGCTCGATCGTTCTGATGCCGGTGTGCTCGCCGCCGTTGCGTTCGCCGAGGAAGAGCACGACCTCTTGTTGGATGCCATTAAATACGAGTTTTTTGAACGTGATGAGCGCTATAGAGCGATAGTAGCGACTGAGAAAATACCGGACTTCCGCAGTGTAGTTGACCTGGAGCAGTTCGGCAGGAATGACCATAGCCAGGCGTCCATTATCCTTTAACAGAAGGGTAGATGCGACAAGGAATGGGACCCAGGAGTTAGTGAGCCGGGTGGGATGGAGCCCTGCGCGCTGCATCAGATAAAACGCGCTATTGCGGTGCTCTTCAGGAAAGTTCTGGTAGCGCACAAATGGAGGATTGCCGATCACGGCATCGAAATACTGCTTCTCCAGCAAGTGGGTGCGACAGTAAGCAAAGAAGTCCTCGTTATGTATATGTGTAGGCGTCAAACCTGTAAAGGAGTGTACACGTTCCGTTGTCTTGAGCGCCTCTACCGGATCGAATTCAATCCCATGAAGTTGGTGAATGAGCCTGTTATTATCAACTCCCATCTCTGATAGGCGCTCGATTGCTGCCTGTAGCAAGATGCCATCGCCGCAACTGGGCTCCAACGTCTGTGTATCGGGCGCCTGGATGGCCCATTGCGCCAGGAAGTCCGCTATAGGTTTTGGAGTATAGTACCCTCCACGAAGCTTCTGATAGGTCGCGACCGCTTTCATAAATATCCCCCAGTATTTTTGTTTTCTACTATCCACACTGCTTTATCGCGAGCGTCCAAACTCTGCAAGGGTTGCTTGATCAATTACTAAAGGTGGCATAGATGCTAAAACTGCCATTATAAACAGCCTCCACTACACTTTACTTTGAGTCGGGTAGTTAGTCTGTAGGATGCGACGTCTTCACATCCTACAGGTAATATTACGATAATGCTTCTAGCAACTCGCGCAAGAACAGCTCGGCGTCCGTCACGAGGCCGGCGGCCTGGAAGCTGCCGCGATCGGCGAGCTTGGTGACGACGGCGGGATTGATGTCCACGACGACGGTGCGCACCCAGGAGGGCAGGAGGTTGCCGGTCGCGATGGCGTGCAGCATCGAGGCAACCATAATCGCCATCTCGACGCCCTGCACCTCCTTGCGCATGCGGCGCTGCGCCTCCTGCATGTCGATGATGACGCCCGGCATAGGACCGTCGTCGCGAATGGAGCCAGCCAGGACCATGGGAATATTGTGCTTGATGGCTTCGTAGGTGATGCCGTCGCGCAGGAGTCCCAGTTCGATCGCCTTGTCAAGGGAGCCCACGCCGCGAATGGCGTTGATGGCGCGCAAGTGGTTGCGGTGCCCGCCCTCGACCTGCTCGCCGCTCTCCAGGTTGACGCCAAGCGAGGTGCCGAAGAGCGCAGACTCCACATCGTGCGTGACGATGGCGTTGCCACCGAAGATAACCTGCACGTAGCCCCGGCGCAGCAGTTCCGCCACATAGCGGCCCGCGCCCGTGTGGATGACGGCTGGTCCCAGGACGAAGAGGATCTTGCCATTGCGCTCTCTCGTCTCGCGCATCTGCTGCGCAATCTCGTGAATCGCCAGGACCTTGACCTTCTCGGATGAAACATTGCTCTGCATGAACGCGAAGGCTTCGCGGTTGCGGTCGCGCTCGAATGGTTGCACGCGGATACCATCGTGCCCGACCACGACCTGCTCTCCGACACGCACCTCGTGCATGGGTTTGGAGTAAGCGCGCCTTTGCGCCTGGTCAACGACGATGGCGACATCCATTTCGATGTTCTCGACGTTGACCCAGCGCCCGTTTACGCGCACCTGGGTTGGCAGATTGGTTGTGGAATAGAATTTGTCCGGCAGCACGCCATCCTGCTCGATGGCTGCGGTATGCGCATCGTCGGCGTGCGTGAGGACGGCGCCGATCTGCTGCAGTTCGGTAAGCACGCGGTCGAGCACCTCGCTATCGGGCGCCTGGACCTTCAGGCGGATATAGCTAGGCTCCGTCTTATGTCGTCCGACGTGCATATCCTCCACTTCGAAGTTGCCGCCGCGATCCATAATGATATCCCACGCGCGCGGCAGGGTCCAGGAGTCAATGATATGGCCTCGTAATTCAACGACTTCATGTACTGTACTCATTTTTGTTACTCTCGTTTCATGTTTGAGGATATATTAAAACTGATACATCATTATCCGGTCCTATGAGTCACAATGGCGAGGTTCTTCACAGGGGCGGAGATATAGAGAATTGCTCTCGGATAATGCGCTCACTTGATGCTATGGCATAGTGTATGCTGACAGGTAGCGAATGTCAATTCCAGATGATGGGTGGGAGTGTGCATCATTTTTTTGCAGCGTGATCCGTAGGGGGCCTGCCTTGCGCGCAATACCATTGACTTCACGATGTCGGCAGGAGGGACAAGGGGTGGCGGCGCGGCTGGGAGGGGGCCTTGCGCTTGTCCTCTCGCCAGCCCCACAACTCATGAAGTGAGAGGTATTGGGCCTTGCGCGGGCCCTGGTCATTATATTCACAGCGGACTAGGGTGGCTCGCAGGGCCCGCGCAAGGCAGGCCCCTACGGATCGGGTCGTCCCTATTCTGTAGTACGCAGGGCGGCGATCGGATCGAGCTTCGATGCACGCACCGCTGGATAGAGGCCGAATACGATGCCTACTGCGGCTGAGATGGTGAAGGCAAGAGCCACTGGAATAAGGCTGAGCACGTAGGGTAAGCGCAGCCCTGAAGTCAGAGCTATGCCACCTCCCAGGCCCAAAACGATGCCAATGATACCACCTGCCACGCTGAGCATCAGGGCCTCCGCGAGAAATTGACTGCGGATATCTCGACGACGCGCCCCGATGGCCATGCGAATGCCGATCTCGCGTGTGCGCTCGGTCACGGAGACAAGCATGATGTTCATGATGCCGATGCCCCCGACGGCGAGCGAGATGGCGGCGATACCAATGAGCAAGATGGTCAATATTTTCGAATTTTGTTGCGCCGACTGGATAAGCTGTTCAACATTCGTGATCTGGAAGTCGTCGGGCGGATCTGCAGAAGATGTACGCGATGCGGCGCTACTTGCAGATGTTCCTGTCGTACCTGTTTGTCCAGAGCCACTCGTGCTACCAGTCCCAGTGCCCCCGGTCCCACCCGTAGAGCCGCTTGCCCCGCCTGTGCCGCCTGCTCCGGTCCCACCCGTAGAGCCGCCTGCCCCACCTGCTCCGGTCCCACCACCGGCACCGCCACCTCCATAGCCGCCAGCGCCGCCGGCACCGGCACCGCCACCCCTATAACCTCCAGCGCCGCTGCCACCGGCACCACCCCTATAACCTCCAGCGCCCCCGCCGCCCAGCAGAGGAGATCGTTGCGTAGAGCTATTTTGCTGTAGGGCGGGATCAGGTCCTGGTAAGTTGTGGCGCGTTCTTAACACAGTACTGATACTCAGTTGTGCCTGGGTTATATCGTTGATATTATCCACCTGGACCTGAATCTGATTGACATAGGGAGACTCATTCAGGCGATTATAGGCGGCGCTGAAAGGGACAAAGATTGCGTCATCGGCGTTCGATGCACCCTGCGAGCCTTTTGTCTGTAGGACGCCAACGACGCGAAAGAGTGAGCTACCGATACGGATAGTTTGACCAACAGGGTAAACGCTCCCTTGCGGGAAAAGATTCTGGGCGACCGTCTGACCCAACACGGCGACAGGCAGCCCCATCTGCTCATCCTGATCGCTAAACCATGCCCCTTCGGCAATCTGCCAGTTCTGGATCGTCTGGTAGCTCGGATAAACGCCGCTTACGCGGGTGTTCCAGTTCTGATCTCCATACACTACCTGTTCAGATACGCTAATGACAGGGCTGACATTCAGGAGAGTGGGGATCTGTGTCAGTGCCTGAGCATCTCCGACGGTGAGAGTCTGGCTACTTCCTGCTGCGCTGCGCGTCGCCCCCGCAGAGGTCGTGCCGGGGGAGATAGTAATGATGTTTGTGCCCAGGCCCGCAAACTCCTGGCTGACACTCTGGTTCACCCCTTGTGTCAGCGCCACGACCGCGATAACGGTGGATACGCCAATAATTACGCCCAGCATGGTAAGAAAAGAGCGCTTACGATTCGACTGCAAGGCGCTCAGGGCGCTATCAAGCGTAGCGGCACTCGTCATCCCATGACCAGAGCGGTTTCGCAGCTCAAGAAGTGAGAAATTGGAGAGCGCTGCCTGTTGTAAGGCGGGTGGCTCTCTTGTTTCGGTTGCCATAAAACCCTCCCTGCTCAATAAGCAGTAAGAAGTGGTCAGGGTATATTGTACATAAGCGAAATGATATATCCACTTCTAGTCCTACTAAATTATAGCAGAGAAATTATCAAGAAATATTCAAAAAATTGTAAAAATAGATTGAGGTTGGCGAATCTTTTCAGGGTAAGGCAGGTTTCGCGTTTTTCCGTCCAACCGAGCAGATGGGTTGGAATGCGCAGGCGTGGCACTTATTGGCGCGCTGACGCGTCAGGGGAGGAGGCTGGATTTCGCTGCAGCGCTCCATCTCCGCGAGGAGGCGGATAATTTTCTTGCGCAGTGCGGGCGTGTATTCGATGGTAAACTCGCGATCGGAGTAGCGCAGGATGCCGTGCGTGGGCGGTGTGGTAAAGTAGTCTTCCAGGATCAGGCAATAGGCGCCGACCTGGACGATGTGGTTGCTGTACGGTGCGCTGGCATCCTCGACGTTCAGCTTGAGCTCGATCGGCACGGGACGTCCGTCGGGGAGCTGGACGACGTAATCGGGCTTACCGGCCAGGGGATACTGACTGGATGAGAGCGTCTCGCCCTGCCCGTCCGCGTCCTCATAGACAAGCTCGCCCGGCGGTAGGCCGAGCGCCCGGTGACGCTCCTCTACCAGGCGGTTGCGCTGGTAACGGCGCTCGTTGAAGAGCAAGAGGAGGAGCGCAAGTGCGAGGATGAGCAGGACCAGACCGACCGGAAATAGAATGGTGCTTATCATAGCGCGAATCCTACCGTGCTAGCAGCGTTATAAGGACGGATGCTACGATGAACAACAGAGCCACAAGCAACAGAACGAGCGCGACGCGTCCCAGCGTGTGTCCTCTGTTGCTGCTATTAACAACCTCGACGCGCTCCGCCTCGATCTCCTCTACCTCTTCGGCGTGGTCGAGGTGCTGCTGGCGTCCCTCATCGAAGGCGCCGCGTCGCAGTAACAACTGCTCTCCCACCTGGTATTCGGGCAGCCCTGGCGCCTGTGGGCCATGCTCGTGTTCCAACTCTACCAGGCGTGCGAAGAGCTCCTCCGTATCGGCCTGGGCCAGCGGCTCGAACTGCTCGTGCCACCAGGTGAGGGGACAATATTCGAACTCCGCGACCTCGCTTGCCGTGAAGATGCGCTGTGATTGATGGTGCTGATTTTGTTGCAGGCGTTGTTGCATGCGGCCCTCTAACTGCTCTAATCTACTTAAGAAGACGCGTGCGCCTGAATGCCCGCCAATCCCAGGGAGTCCGCCGCGCTGGACATGGCCTGTATGACGAACGCGATATGCTCATCGAGATCGACGCCCAGTTCCGTCGCGCTATTCACAAGATCCTCGCGATTAACGCCCGCTGCGAAGCCCTTCGTCTTCATCTTTTTGCGTACAGAAGATACCTCCAGGCCGATAACGCTCTTGTTGGGACGTACCAGGGCCGTGGCCGTAACCATCCCGGTGATCTCGTCGCAGGCGTAGAGCCCTTTCGAGAGGAGATTGTTGCGCGGGTGGGTCGCGAGATTGAGATCGTTATGTGCCAGAATTGCGTAGATGATGCGCTCGTCATACCCGTTTTCTCGTAGCCACTGCGTGCCTATCCGCGTATGGTCGCGCAGATCGGGATATTCTTCGTAGTCAAAATCGTGCAGCAGGCCGGTCATAGCCCATAGTTCCTCGTCCTCGCCGTACTTACGAGCATAAAAACGCATGGCCGCCTCTACTGCCAGCATATGTTTTTGCAGATTCTCATTTTTTACGTGGCTTGTCATCAACGTATAAGCATCATCGCGTGTTGGCATACTTTCCCTCTTTATTTAGTACTATTTGCGGATATTGGCCGCTTCGCACTTTATTATAGCATAGCCGTCATGTGGGCAGAGCCTGGATCTTCCCGCCCCTGTTCGCGCTGTGAAACCACGCCAGAGACTCTTTCAGGGGATAGCGCTCGTTATTGGAACCCCCCGTGGTGGCGAGAAGCAACATTGTTGAAAAGGATATTTCTCTTTTCTTAGAAAATATGTGGCTTTGATAGTGCTTTTGGGGTGTCAGATATGATATACTCAATGACGTTGTACAGTGCAGTGCACTGTTGCTCGGAGAAGACTTATCTGTTGCAGACCGTTACAGACCGCGCGCGCCGTACACGAGAATATATCAGGATAAAATATCCAAGAATTGAGAGAAACATGGCATTAAGTGATCAGACATTAGTTTGCCGCGACTGCAACCAGGAGTTCGTCTTTACCGTAGGAGAGCAGGAATTTTACGAAAGCCACAGGCTGACCAATACACCGAGCCGCTGCCCATCTTGCCGCGCCGCCCGCAAAGCGAGTGGTGGCTTTGGCGGCGGCAGCCGCGCTCCACGCGAAGCACGTCAGATGTACACAACGACCTGTTCCAACTGTGGCAACGAGGCCCAGGTTCCGTTCCAGCCTCGCGGTGACAAGCCCGTCTATTGCAGCGACTGCTACCAGACCATGGGCACGGGCCGTTCGAATGATCGTAGATCGCGCTGGTAGTCCGATGAGCGAAGTAAAAGTCAACCCAGGCGATTCGTTTGAGGTCGCCCTCAAGAAATTCAACCGTAAGGTACAGCAGGACGGTATTCTTTCTGAGGCCCGCCGACGCGCGCATTACGAGAGTCCGCAGGCTCGCCGCAAGCGCAAAGCCGCCGCGCAGCGCCGCAAGCAACGCCGTACCCACCAGTCGAGCTAGATAGCAAACGAACGCGCGCACCCCTATTTACCAGGGGTGCGCATCTTTCTGCTGCGTCGGCTGCTAGGGCTTGCTTCCCCACGCGGTCATATAGTACCAGACGCCGCAGAAATCTTCGGACATCATTTCGATCATGGCCTGCTGGTACAGACGGTCCATCTCTGCCTCTTCGATGAGACCGGCTTTGACCAGGAAGGGCCGCATCAGTTCCAGTCCTATCCTGGCGTTATCGTACATGCCTTGCCAGGCTTCCATCCCGGCTGAATAATTCAGGACGTGCGCCTTTTGCTGAATGTTTTGAATGCCAGCCTTGCTCATCAGGCGTCCCAGCACGGGCGTGATGCCGTTGGAGCGGCCATCGGGTGAGAACGTGTAGCCCGCGTGCCACTCAGCTTCCAGTGCCAGGGCCATCATGCGCTCACTGGCAGGGCTATTAGTGAGGCCGAATCTGTCGGTCTCCGTCCAGCGCAGGAGGCCACCTGGTCGCAGGATGCGCACGGCCTCCTTCATCAGCACAGGCCAGTGGTCCCTATGGAAGACGTTGATGAGAAAGCGCGCGTTGACCAGGTCGAACGTCGCGTTGGGAAAAGCAAGCTGCCTGGTGACATCCATCGCCCTGAAGGAAGCATTGGCGCGTCCCTGGGTGCGTGCCCTGGTATTGGCGTAGTTCACCATGGTTTTGCTGATATCGACGCCCTGGACTTCGATATCAGGATGCTCGTAGGCGACGTCGAGGACCCAGCCGCCGGGTCCACAACCCAGGTCGAGCACATTGTGAATGGCGGCGAGGGCGCTGGCGGGCTGTTCCGTCAGTACTCCGCCCATCGCGTCCGTCGTGGTGCGGTCGAACTGAATCAGCCGCGCCATCTCCGCAGGATTTTCAGCATCAATGATGTAACTATTATTGCTCCGTTCTTCACTTGCCATATGTAAATGATCCCTTCCTGAAGGATACTTTGTCTTTAAATAACTGGCACGTATCATACTACCGTTTAAAAGTATACGGCGGCGGCCAGGGCGACCGCAAGAGTCGCCCTGACGCGTTGCGCGTAACCATGCTGTATGAGTAAAGTACTACATTTCTGTTAACGAACTGGCACTGAACAGGTTACGAAGTGCTATAATATCAGCAGGAATTTTCGGCATTATGGTATCCTCGCCTTTTTCAAACTTAATAGACCAGGAGTTGGAATTGAGCACTCGCATATCCCCCCTCACCAGATATCGCGTGGCCGTAATCCAGTACGAGCCTATACTGGGCGAGAAGGAAAAGAATATTCGCGACCTTCTCAGGCTGACGGAAGAGGCGGCACAACGCGATGCGCGCCTGATCGTGTTGCCTGAGATGGCGACGACGGGCTATTGTTGGGCGTCGCGCGAGGAGATTGCGCCCCATACCGAGACTATTCCAGGTCCTACTACCGAGCTTTTCCAGCAACTGGCTGCCCGTTACAGTTGCTTCATTGCGCTAGGGATGGCGGAGGTCAATGTGGAGACGAATGTCTATTACAATAGCGCAGTTCTGCTGGGACCAGAAGGATTGATAGGCATCTATCGTAAGATCCATGCGTATATCTCCGAGCCGCGCTGGGCCCGCGATGGTGACCTCGGCATGCCTGTGTGGGATACGCCGTTGGGCCGCCTGAGCGCGCTCATCTGCATGGATGCGATGTATTTCGAGGCCGCTCGTGTGCCTGCCCTGCATGGCGCGGATGTCCTGTTGCTCCCGACGAATTGGGACGGAGAGAAGTGTCCCAGCAACTGGTGGATGACGCGCGCTTTTGAGAACGGCGTCTATCTCCTGGCGGCCAATCGCTATGGACGGGAGCGCGGCGTGCAGTTCGGCGGCGGGAGCTGTGTGCTCAACCCCGATGGCTCAATTCAGTCCTATCTGGATGATGGAGAAGGGATCGTCTACGGCGAGGTCGATCTGGAGCTCTGTCGCGATCGGCGCTGGGGCAGTGCGCCCCTCTTTGATGGCGACCGCGTGGCCGATCGTCTGCCCGCTCAGTATGCGCCACTCGTGCAGAACAGCTACCTGTGGGAGCCGCTGCGCTTCCATGGTCTGTACGATCTGGGCGAACTGCCAGAGGGCCAGCTCTCGTGCGTGGGAATTATGCAGATGGATATACAGACGGCGACGCAGCGGTCGAATGATGAGCAGGCCCTTTCAAGCATGATACGCGTAAGTGTTCGCGATACCGAGCCTGCGACTCCAGACATCCTGGTGCTGCCCGAACTCTTGCTGCCCGGTCCCGTCCCACGGGCGATCGACGGAGCGCTCTCTGTGGATGCCATCGTCGCGCACTTTCAGCAGGGCGCGATCGAGGTTCCGGGACCCGAGACAGCCCTGCTGGCGGCGCTTGCCGGAGAACTGCTACTGAGCATGGTGATCGGCGTCGCCGAACGCGCCGAGGGGAGATACTACAATACTGTGCTGCTGATCGATCCAGAGGGAGTCTACGGCATCCACCGCAAGCTGCATCTAACGGCGTGCGATCGGCTCTGGGCTACGCCCGGCAACCTGAGTCTGCAGACCTTCGATACGCCGACCGGGCGCATCGGCCTCACGACCGGCTATGACGCGCTCTTCCCCGAGACGCTGCGTGTGCTGGCCAGCAAAGGGGCCGATCTCGTCTGCGCGCCCGCGTTCCTCGATTTTCCTGCTGCCATCGGTCTGGCGCCCTCGCGTATTCAGAATATCAAGCAGTTTTCCAGCGATGAATATGATAAGATGCACCATCTCATCTGGCGCATACGCGCCGCCGAAAACAATATCTACCTGGCCCTGGCAAATTGGAGCGGCGCGCACCTGGGCCTGAGCGCCAATGGTCTGAGCGGCATCTATCCACCAACTACTGGCACCTATCCCCTGTCGGAGGTGGTCGCCGAGGAGGACGAGGCGGGCCTGATGATCATGATGACGATAGACACGCGCGAACAACGCACCGGACGGCGCACAACACGCATACCCGGTTATAGCCCAGGCGATATGGCCGGCTCCCTGACTGGCGAACTGGCCTACGATATTCGCGATAGCATCCCCGGCAATGCCGTGCGCGCCAAGCCTTTGTTACGTAAACGTCAGCCATACTGGTACCTCGACCTGGTACGCAGAAGGCTCTAGAGAGTATACAATAAATAGTGCAGGTTACGAGGAAGTTTATAAAACATGCATCACTGCTGATGAGTGTTTAATGCCAACGTTTTTGTGTGTCTCTGTAGCATTAAAGTATTGACGTGCTGGTTGGATGTCA
The DNA here is from genome assembly GCA_034438015.1 of Ktedonobacteraceae bacterium. Lineage (GTDB taxonomy): Bacteria > Chloroflexota > Ktedonobacteria > Ktedonobacterales > Ktedonobacteraceae > JACDAE01. The sequence goes on from DAOTTD010000110.1 coordinate 10,407, forward strand.
GGTATACTGCTTCCAGCAACTCCCATGATGTCTATGCTGGCGAGTGAGTGAGGAGCTCGCATGAAGTCCTTTGCTGTCAACAGGCTAACGCGCACGTACCTTGAGGGGCTTGCCCGTTCCAATTATGTTGCAACTGCTGTGGCGGTGCTCATTATCACCCTCAGTGTGCTCTGGATGTTCTTTCGTATCGGCGGACAGGGCGTAACTGTTATCTTCTCGGTGGTCGCATACGCTGTGGCGGCTTTCCTGGGGATGCTGTGGGCGTTTCGTATGGTGTACCTGGCGCGGTATGGTCCTGTCCGGTTGGGGAGACAGCATCAGCTTGCGTGGTTGCTGGTTGGGCTGGGACTGGCGGCCAACGCGTGTGCGAGCGTGCTGTTCGGGGTGCTGGCGATGCTGGGGCGTTCCGGCTTTCCGACGCTGGCAGATCTCCTTCTCAACCTTTTCTACCCACTTGTCTTCATGGGCCTGCTACTGATGCCCGCCGCTGTGCGTTTTCGCGGGCGTATGGGGCTGGACGCCTTGATCTCGATGTTGAGTTTCCTGGGGGTGAGTTGGTTCTTTGTTATCGGTCCCACGTATTTTGCGCATGTCGGCGACGCCGACGCGCAGTCTCAGATCCTTAGACTGCTGGTTGCCCTGGTCTATCCCTGTTGGGATGTGCTGCTCATTCTGGCGATTGCCCTGCTCTTCCAGCGTCGCATCGAGAGGACGCTGCATGCTTCTCTGCTGCTCTTTGGTGTCGCGATCCTGGCGAATATCTGGGCCGACCTGGCCTTTTTATATACCAATATGTTCCACCACTATCAGTTGGGTTCTCCCTTTATCGATCCTTTCTGGTTCGCCAGCTATCTGCTCATCGGCCTCTCGGGTCTGTATCAGTACGCGGACCTGGCCCGGCGCGAGTACGTCGATATCGTGCGTCGTCCGCAGGGAGTTTCGGCGGCGGAGCATACTCCGTTCAAAATGCTGGACCTCTCAGGTGGGAGAATCTGGCGCCGCATCTCGGCGGTGCTCATCCATCTGCCTCTGACCGTGCTGCTGTTGCTGACCGTCTATGGCGAGCTAATCTACAATAATGTGACCTCGCATAGCCTGGTGGTGCTGACCGCAGTCGTCGGTATCCTGGTTGCCACGCGTTACTACCTGGCGATGCATGAGAACAATGAGCTCTTATTGGAGCGTGAGCGGCGGCACGAGCAGTCCGAGCACCTGCGCCATATGATGACGCAGCTCACCTCAATCCTCGACGAGGAGCACCTGCGCGAGCGTATCATCGAGATGGCCATAGATGAACTGGACTTCGACGCGGTAATGCTGCTGCTGCTTGATGAGCGGCATGCGCCCGATCAAGGACCCCAACTCCTGGTCTACCCGGCAACGACATCTGGTGCGCAGATGCAGCGTCATAGCTTCCTGGGGACGAACCTGCTGCAACAGATCGCCCTGGACGGAAAAGCGCGCGAGGTGCACTGGACCACACAATCACAGGTTCCCCCGGAAATACATCTCTGGTGCCAGGAGCAACATATACCCGGTATGATCTTCCTTCCTCTTACCTACCAGGGACATGTACTGGGGAGCCTTGGCGTGACGCGTCGTGACGGAGAGCGACTAAATGCAGAAGATGTTGCGCCGGTTATAGCATATACGGAGCAGGTCACGACGATCATTGAGCACGCGCGCTTCTATAAAGAAGCACGCGAACACGAGGCGTTTTCGCGGGCCATGGCGACGATCGCCACGCGTCTGAATGCCGCCGTGATAGAACCCGCCGAGATCGGTCTGGTCATCTGTAAAGAGGGTGCGGAGGTGCTGCACGCCGACTACACGCTCTTCTACGCTGTCGATGAGGAGAACAGTCTCCTGTCGCCTCTCGCTGTCTACATGCATGATCTGGACAAGTCCCTGCCTGTGAGCGAATGGCCCTCGCTACATACGTCTGAGCAGGATGCCCAGGCGCTCTACTCGTTGCAGCCCCTCCTGCTCACCATTGCGCCCCAGCAGGCATCTCCGGCGCAGGCAAGCTCATTGCCGTCTGTATCTGGACGCATGCGCATCACGAGTTCGAAGCTTCCGGCGCTGCGGGAACAGGCACGGCAGCTCTCACTGCGTGCGCGCCTGGCCCAGTACCATATTCAGACGGCCATCCTTGCGCCTGTGATCTCGAACGGTGAACCTGTGGGGCTCTTGCTATTTGCGCGCACCCGGCCACCAGGCGTCTCCGAAAAGCAGCCTTTGACGATCGAAGATCTGTCGCCCGCGCAGGATTTTGTCGAGCAGGTCGCGGTCGCCTTCACAACGGCGCAGCTCTACGAGGACCTGCAGATGGCCCATCGGCGCCTGCAGGAACTGGACCAGTTGAAGGATCAGTTCATGATGACGGCCTCGCACGAGCTGCGCACGCCGCTCACCGCCGTGCAGGGGTATATCGAGCTGCTCGCCCAGTTCGATGAGCAGTTGCCCGTTGAGCAGCGCCAGGAGTTTTTGCAGAAGGCGCGCCGTGGCTGTGAAGAGCTGGCCCTGCTGCTTGGTAATGTCATGGATGCCAGCCGCTTAGAGGTTGAGGCTGGCATCAAGCCCGCGCTGCTCACTCGCGTCTCCGTGCAGGAGGTGATCGAGAGCGTACTTATCCTGATCGAGCCGCAACTGACCCAGGAGCAGCGCGAAGTATACAGCCGTATTCCCGCTCATCTCTCCGTCCAGGCCGATGCCGTGCGTCTGCGCCAGGTATTAATGAATATCAGCGTCAACGCCCTGAAGTACTCGCCTCCGCGGACGCGTATCGGTTTCTCCGCGCGTCCGGTCGCGGAGCCGCAGGGACTCTGCGTCGTAATCAGCGTCTCCGACAAGGGCAAGGGCATCACGCCGCAGGATCAGGCACTTCTCTTCCAACGCTTCGTGCGCCTTGAGCGGGACATCAACAGTCCTGTGCGCGGCTCCGGCCTGGGCCTCTACATCTCGCGCCGCCTGATCGAGGCGATGGGCGGCAAGATCTGGATCGAGAGCAGCGGCGTTCCCGGTGAGGGTACTACTTTTCATATATTGTTGCCTGCCGGGCGTAAGTAGTGTTCACCGGGAATAATGAATAAAGTGACATAACTCACACTCTGGGATTACACGACGGCGACCGCATCTTGCCTGTATATCCCTCGGGAGGAGGTGCGTGCCCACTGTTCCAGCGCTTCCGCCGGTAACGGGCGAGAGAGATAATACCCCTGCGCCAGGTCACAACCGAGTTCCCGCAAAAACGTCCATGTTTCCCAGCTCTCGACTCCTTCTGCCACCACTTTGCAATGTAATGGATGCGCCATCGCCACGATCGCCCGCACAATAGCCATGTCGGCAGGGTCCGCATCCAGACCTAACCCGAGTACAAAGGCCTTATCGATCTTGACTTCATTAATGGGCAATCGCTTGAGATAGGCTAGCGATGAATAACCTGTCCCAAAGTCGTCGATGGATATAGATATCCCACGCGCGCGGAGGCCAGCTAAGACATCACATGTTCTCTCTGGATCCTCCATGAGCGTGCTCTCCGTAATCTCGCAGGTCAACCGACTCGGCGAGATCCCATATGTCTGGAGAATGCCCATCACTCTGGAGAGTAGTTCCTTATCGTGCAGCGTGCGCGTCGAGAGATTGACCGCTACATTCACAAGCAGTCCAGCCTGCTCCCATTCCCGACATTGTTGTACTGCACGCTCAAGCACCCAGTGGGTCAGCGGACCAATGAGCCCGGCACGCTCGGCCAGCGGAATGAACTCATCAGGCGGGATGAGGCCAAACACCGGATGAGGCCAGCGCACGAGAGCTTCGACACCCATCATTTGGCCAGATGAAAGTGAGACCTTGGGCTGGTAATGGAGCAACAGCCCACCCTCCGCTATCGCCTGGCGCAACTCACTCATCAAGGCAAGCTTGCGGGGACTGTGTTGATCGATCTCAGGCGTGTACACGGTATGACCAGTCTGACTGCGCTTGGCGACATACATGGCTACATCGGCGCATCGCAGCAGGGTCGTGACATCGAAGCCATGCTGCGGGGTGACCGCGATCCCAATGCTTCCTCCGATATCGAACGCGTGATCATCGACCAGAAAAGGGGCAGTGAGCGCGCCAAGAAGGGTATGGGCTGCCTGGATCGCTCCAGCGGCATCCGTCGCGGGAAGCACGATGGCAAACTCATCTCCTCCCAGTCGGGCGATGAGATCGATGGGGCGCAGGTATCTCTGCAGGCGGGGACCGATCTCCTGTAACAGCAGGTCCCCAACATCATGACCAAGCGTGTCATTCACCTCTTTGAAGCGGTCGAGGTCCAACAGCAGCAGCGCCGCCGGGATGTTGCCCTTGCGTGCCGTGTGCATTGCCTGCTCGAGCCGCCTCTGCAGCAAATTGCGGTTTGGGAGGCAGGTCAGGACGTCGTGCGTCGCCTGGACCTCCAGTTGCCTGTTCGCCGAGGCCAGGGCGTCGTTGTTGACGTAGAGGTTGTGCAGTTCGCGCATGGCCACGAGCTGGCGCACCAGCACCAGGCCCAGTAGTACTACTGCACCTACCACCACCCCCGTGACCAAAAAGGGATCGTCCCCACGCCGCCAGATGAAGAGCAGGAGGAGCCCCACGGTGGGTACCCAGGCATACGGGAGCAGGGTTTGCCACAGCGCCGGTTGCCTGGCAGCCCGTTCGCTTGCCGATGCCCGTCCGGCAACCTGCGGCCTCGGCTGAGGCAGCACATACAGGGCTCGAGCGGCCAGACCCAGCAGCAGGTAGCCCAGAGGCCAGCCAAGGTCGAGCAGGCTGCCCGTCGTATAGAGGCTATGGAGTTCCTGGTAGTCGTAGATCGTATCGGTGAGGGTAATCACCACGAAGGCCAGGAGCAGCAGGAAGATGACCGGGCGCATCGCCGGTGCGTTGTTGCGTGCCACCAGCAGGAACAAGCAGAAGGTCAGCAGCACGTCACTCAGGGGATAGGCGGTACCCACGAACTGGCCAAGCACGCTACCGGCTCCCTGCTGGATGGTGGGTCCCAACAGGAAGTACCAGCTCAACGTCACGATACCGGTCATGATGATCACGGCATCGAAGGCGATGCGGGTGCGGCTGGTCAGCGACAGGCGCTGCTGGGGCAAGAGCAGGATGGCCAGCCGCAAGAAGGGATAGGACCCGAGGTAGCCAGCATCGGCCCAACTGGGAAAGAGCACAGCCAGGTGCAGCACATCCTCATTGAGCGTCCAGAGAACCTGCCCGATGACATAACTCAAGAGGGTGCAGGCGAGCAACAGCGGAACGGCCGATCCGGATGGCGTCCACCAGGCCAGCCAACGCAGGGAAGGGCGGGCTTCTGCTCGCTTTCTTGTGCTTGCTGGGAGCATGATGGGGAGGGCGAATAGCAGTCCGACCGTTTCTAACGCGCCTTGCAGGAGGTTATCTCCAAAAGTGAACTGGGCAGACGGCACGGGTTTAAGCACGAGATAGCACAAAAAGAGGCCGATGCCGATCAGAAGGAGACCCAGTGGCTTCCAGAAAGCGATGGCGAAGTTGCGATACATAGATGATTTCCTCCAAGGAATATAGCTTTTGAGGGTACCGACGCCTGAAAGGTTCTATCTTTTGTATCGGCAGATGGGTGAGATATCTTGAGTGGGCAGGTTGAGGACAGGGTGCACACTACTTCAGGAACATGTGGAGGGGGGTGCGCAGATCCTGTTGAACTGCTGTATTTCTCTCTTGTGGTCGTAAGGGAAAAGGTGGTACAATGCAGAAAAATGAAGTCATGCATTTCTGAGATGCATGCTATGGAGCGCCGGGAAGCCTGGTCGGCAAGTCCCGGCGCTTCTTTGTACTCAAAGTAGGAGGCATATCGTCGATGAAGAACGATGCAAGCCCGCGTGACTGAAAGGATATCAGAGGCACCATGTTATTTGTTCTCATCGCGGTCTTTGTCACCTCACTGCTCATCACGGTAGGTGCTTCTGCTTCATTCACCCACCGACTCGAAATCATCAGTGATCGCTTGCTTTTCTCCCCTGGTCTTCTGAGCTTGCTGGGTGCTCTGGGTGCTAATATTCCCAACTATGTCGCCTCACTGGCGGCAGCGATTTCCGGTCAGGTAGGAGTCGGGATTGGGATTATCGTTGGCTCCAACATCTACAATATTGCCGTGATCCTCGGCATTTCCGCCTTTGCCGCCCCGGCACGCCAGGGAGTGATACTCTCGCATCAAGAAGCACGGGATGCACGATTGGTCGGAGGGATGACACTGGCTATCATGGTGCTTGCGGGATTGGCCACAGGCGTCTTCTCCTGGAAGGTGTCTCCATCTCTCTCCCATCAGGCCATGCTCTCTGCGAACATCGCTCTTCTCGTACTCAATCTGCTCACCTTAGGACTCTTTGGTGCTCTTGCTGCACATGCGCTTGGACGACACAGACCAGAGTCGCACCTTCCCACAAAAAGCGGTTCTTACGCAACTCTGCTGATGTCAGTTATGATATGCTGAGAGGTGGTACTGTTTTTCAGAAGACGATTCGCCTGTTGCCCTTGATGGTGCTTGTACTTGTCTTTTCGCTCCTGATTTCTCTTGCTCCGATGGAGCACTCGACGTTTCAGCAGATCGAATTC
>DAOTTD010000111.1:0-7938 GCA_034438015.1 Ktedonobacteraceae bacterium
GCGCGTCCCCCAGGTTGCGTTTGTAGAACCAGGCATCGGCCTGTTCTGTCAGTATTCCAGAGATACCCTCGCTATCCAGGTCCACCCACTGATACGCCGTACCATCCAGACCAGTTGGCAGATTCTCAATGCTGTCGGCATCGATATCATGGATTTCTTCATCGATTTGGGGTTCAGTATAGGTGATTTCGAGAGGCGGGAATGATTTCTTGTCATACCCTCCTGTCCCGACGTTTTTGATGTATCCTGTCTGTGTGATGGAGGTGAGATAGGAGGTGATGGCAGCAGCAGGACCTTCTGTATAGGTGAAGTCGGTCGACCGTACCAGACAAGGAGTTTTGCCCAACTCTTCGAAGTTGTGAAATATGAGGACGCGCTGACAGAGCCGATACGTTCTCACATCAAAACAAGCACGAAAGCTGGAAAAAGGATCGGGGCGGCACAGCCACTTCTGGACTTCCTCTACTGTAGGATTATCTCTATCATGTCCCCCATAGTCAAAAACTACTTCAAAGAGCCAATTATCTGCGGGGAACTCCATATCTTCTGGCTTGTGAGGCGTTTTATTGCCATACTTGATGCACTTCAGATATCGATTTGCGAAACCAGCAGAACCGGCAAGTCTATTTCTTTCCTGTGGTAGAGAGGGGTCTATGTTATCTGCGTTTTCCTGCTTGTATTCGTACAGAATAACGTTCCCCTTGTCATCATAGCTTTCTTCAAGCAACCATTTAAAAACACGCAAGTCATCCTCAGGGTCAGCTATTCTGCTAGTAGAGCTTTTTCCGTAGATACTGGTAATGTTCTCCTTGGAAACCGATCGCCAGTGAACCTCACCGGTCTTCTTGTTCTCCCAACGTTCGATACGGGCGAACAATCCTTCTACCCTTGGGCGATAACGCCAAATGGTGAAATTAGGATCGGGTGGACCTAACTCCCGTGTCCACGTGTTGCCTTGTAATGTAAAAGAAGGTACAAGGTCCTCAGCCTCCGAGAGGATAAAGATGTCGGAGTCCTCAGCATCCTGATACCTCGGCAACCCTTTATCTGTTTTTCTGGTAATTGAGGGGATGGAGAGGTTCCACCCAAGGCCGAACGAGCCAGTTCCAGTTCCAGAGTCATAGGAAAGAGATAGTTTCGGATAAAAGTCGGAGCGGCTTGGCGTAGTGAAAATGGGAACGCTGAGAGAGCCAGTTCCAGTCACAGGATTCGCTGAGAATTTTTCGCCGATGCCTTTGATCGCCCCTCCGCCTTTGGGTAGCGAGAGAGAAGGCACAGAAATGCTACTTTTCTCAGGTGGCGTTTCTTTATTCTCACTCTGTGCTTTTTGCGTGTTCAACATCTTCGTCTCTGCTACTCATAGGGGCCACTCACGGGTATACTCTGTGAGCACTGGCACGTTCTCAACCAGGCTGACTAACCGTCTATACCATGCGTTTCGCTCAGGGTCGTTTGCTAGCGCCTGGGCAAACGCTGGGTTCTCGAAGCGCATAATCGCAATGAACTCGCGGGGTGCCTGGGTATTTCTGAGCAATTCTCCCGAAAGGTAGCCTTTCGCCTTCGCTTGCTGATGGCGTTGCCAATCCTCATGCAGGGCAATAATCGCATCCTCTTCGCCAGCCTTTGCCCTGTAGATGGAAACAGTGACAAACATCTCTGCTCTCCTTTGCTCAGCCAGGAACGCAAGCTCCTTGCCACTGGCTATAGAGGACACCCGACCCCCATCGTCATTCCTTCGATAACGGAAGTATACCTGCTCTCAGTCGCCCTGACATCGGAGAAACCTCCCATTTTTGAAAAGCGTTGTCAAATGATGGAAGAGGGTACCCGATATGGGAGAAAGGTCCTAGAGTTGCGCATGCTGGTGCGGCGATGAGGAGATCAGGTGCTCCCCGATATGGGAGAAACGCCCTAGATGTCGCGAGGGTGAGTGCAGCGTGAGGGGGATCATACCAGACCGTGATGGATGGCAAAGGCAGTGGCAGCGGCCCGGTTGTCACAGGCCGTCTTGTTGAAGATATGGGTCAGGTGATTGGTCACCGTTTTCTCGCTGAGTCCCAATGCCAGAGCGATCTGACTATTGCTCTTGCCCTGAGCAACCAGTTGGAGGACCGCCACCTCCCGCCTGGTCAGATTGGCTGGCAGCGGTGATGCGAGAGGGTCACGAGTCCGATGGGCCAGCACACGCAAGTGGCGGCGCACCCGGCCCGTTGAGTCGGCCATGCCCAGTTCCTCGAAGAGGGCCAGCGCCTGTAAAAGCCGTTGCCGGGCGCGGATGGTGCTTCCCTGCCCTCCTCGTGCTTCTTCGAGGTCGGCTTGTGCCACGAGTGTCCGCGCCAGTTCAGGTCGCAGTCCCTCGCGCTGGGCAGTGGCCTCGGCAGCAGTCAGGTGCTCCGCTGCCGCTTCCCACTGCCCACCATGCAGCGCCAGCATGCCCAGAACCCGATCCACCAGGAACCAGTAGTGCTGGCCGTGAAAGGGAAGCAGAGCGGGATACAGCTTTTTCGTACGTTCGGGGTCACCAAGAGTCATGGCCGTGAGCGCGAGGCAGATCAACAGCGGAGCCGTCGGGAGAATATCAGCAGGCAGGAGCGCGAGCTGGGCCTCGACTCGCGCCATGTATGCCCGTGCCTCCTCCTCTTCGCCCATCATCGCTTGTACGAGGCCGAGTAGCCCCAGGTAGAACATGAGCATCCCCAGACCCATGTGCCGATCCTGTTCTGTCATGACCAGGGCGGTTTGTAACTCGCGCTCTGCTTCTGGGTACGCTTCCTGCTGGTAGGCCAGAAAGCCGTGGATCTGGTGGAGGAAGGCAGCAAGCATGGGGCTGGCCAGATGGTCAACAATGGGATGCGCTCGCTCAATCATCTGCTCTGCATCTCTCCATCTGCCCTGTGAAGCGTGGAGCAAGGCCAGCCAGGTGTAGGTGGTGCGCAAGTGGTGCGGTTGCCGACAGCGCTCAACGAGCGCGAGGCGCTGAGCACTTGCTTCGTGAGAACGTCTCATGTCAGCCATCCAGTAGGAGGCCACCGCCAGGTTCAGACAGCACTCCGCGGCCTCCGACAAATCGCCATGCGCCACCGTGTGCCTGAGGACCTGCTCGAGAAACTGCACGGCTGCAACGAGATCTTCTCCATGCAGGGAGAGGTTCTCCGCCATGATGCGACGCGCTCGCTCCTCCAATCGCGTGTCTCCCAGAAGCTTCGCCATCTCTAGTGCCTGCTGGGCAGAGGCCATCCCTTCCTCTTGCTGCCCCATGTAGATGGTGAGCAGCAGGGAGAGATCAGTCAGGATATCCACGGTCTCCGCACACGGACGATCACCCAGCAGTGTCAGTCCCTGTTCGAACGCTGCCCGCGCTGCGGCTCGTTTATCCTGTCGCCAGTAAGCTCTTCCCAGTCCATGAACGGCCTTCGCCAGAGCTTCCCGGTCATTCTCCTGTAGCAGCCAGCTCTGTGCGGCAGTATAGGCACTCTCAGCCTCCTCCTCTTGGCCTGCCAACAGGGCCGCTTTGCCCAGCCTGAGCAGCACATCACCACGTCGTCTGTCCTCTTCACTCAGCAGGTCCAGGGCCGTGCGATAATGGGAGATGGCCTCTTCAGCAGCTGCCGTTTGCAGTGCCTGTGTGGCAGCACGGAGCGAGTAATCGACACCTCGCGGTGGGTCGCTACCGTGTACAAAATGAAAGGCCAGCGCGGCGAGTTGGTGCACATTCATGCTCTGCTCTTGCCCATAGCGGGCCTCAAGGAGGCCACCAATGAGCCCATGCAGGCGTCGACGCCGAGAGGTGCTGACCTCAGCATAGAGGCACTCACGAATTTTGTCATGGGTGAACGTGAAGATTCCCGTCTGATCGGTTCGGACGAGCCGAGCCTGTGCAGCCTCAAGCAAACTCGCCTCAATCACTTCCACCTCTTGCTCCTGCACCGCGGCAAGCAGCGAGAGATCAAAGGTGCGTCCAATGATGGCCGCCACCCGCAGGTGATCAATACTCTGTGCAGAGAGGCGTGCAAAGCGTTGCCGCAAGGCACCCACAATGCTCGGAGGTAGGGCGTGATCGAGTGGAGTAACGGCCATCCACTGGTTTTGCTCGTGTACCAGCGCACCCTCCTCAATCCACCCGTCTAAGAGTTCCTCGGCAAAGAAGGGATTGCCCTCGCTGTGTGTATGCAGCAGGGCTTTCGCTGTTGGCTGGAGAGCCCCACTCAGTTTGCCCTCGGCCAGCATGCCTGTCTCTCTGGCCGAAAGTGGACCAATGGTCACGGTCGTGAGCACGCGCTGACGAGAGAGTTCGGTGAGGGTACGGGCAAGTGCGCAATGATGGGACACTTCACTCTCTCTGTAGGCACCTACCACGAGGAGATGGGCGTTGGGCTGATGGCGTGCGACGTGACAGAGCAGGTCGAGGCTTGCGGTGTCTGCCCACTGCAGATCGTCAAGGGTCAGCACCAGTGCATGTGGTGCACCAATGGCTTTGAGGAACATCCCAATCGCTTCATACAGCCGGAAGCGGGCCTGTTCAGGGGGCAAGGGAGCAGACGCGGGAAGTTCACCGAGACGGGTGATCAGTTCTGGCAAGAGAGTGGCAAGCACCTGTGGTGCTGCGGCTACGTGCGTCCGCAGCAGGTCGAGAGGAGTCGCCTGAATGTAGCGGCCAAGAGCCTCCACAAACGGCAGATACGGTGGCATGCCCTCCGCTTCAGATGCGCCACCGCGTAGGAGAGTTGCCCCATCCTGAGCGGCCCGCCTGGCAATTTCGTCCAGGAGACGGGTCTTGCCTATTCCAGGGTCTCCCGCCAGGAGCACCACCCGAGCTTGTCCAGCTTTAGCTGCTTCATAGTGGTGCGTGACCAACGTCAGCTCCTGCTGCCTTCCAATGATGAGAGCAGTGACTGAAAAAGGTGATATGGATGGCTCGTTCCGAGCCCGTTGTGGTTCCTCATCTCTGGCTGTCATCGCGATACTCCCGTACCCAATCGCTCATCATACAGCTTCTCTACGTTGTCATCTGACTCAGTTTTCCGAGCAAAAGACCTATTGCATTATATAAAATGTGGTACATACTGTACTCAACTTCTCTCTATCAGAGACAACATGCCTTTTGACTTGAGCTGTCCTGAATAATAAACGCAACGTGAGCTACGTTTTAAGGCTCGTACTTGACTGGTGCTGGACATATTCGGTCAAGCCGCTCTGGGATGAAGAGACGAACCAAGGTTGCTCCCGGAAGAATACGGATAGGAGAGAAAGGCCGCAGTAGTGAGTTTCCATTCCTTTCGCCTTTACAAAGCAGATCATCCGTTTTCACATTCTGACCCAGAAAGAGACACTTGAGACAAGACCATACTTTCGAGATAACATGCGCCAAACTTCTTGGAGTCGGAGGCGCAGGCAGTTGTCCCTTCGCCCCAGATCGTCTCTAACCTTGCCTCAAAGATAGCATTGGCAACATGAGCAACTGCGTTACGGAGCTGCTCTTTGTGAATATAGCGGCTGCGCGCATAGCGCAGATCCGAGTCCGTGGTGCCAGGATCTGCACTCGGCAGGCGCTTGAAGCCGGTATTGGTTCCCAGGCCATAGAGGCAGAGGATCAGCCGTCGGTGCAACACCTCGCGGGGCAGGCGCTCCCGGCTGGCCACGGAGGTCAGTAAATCAGGAAAGCCTGTCCGCAGCGCGGTTTCCTTGAGCATATCCAACAACGCCGTATTAGGCCAGCGGGCGCCAACCTCCTGTTTGAGACTGGCCAGATTGCGCGGTTCCGGTTGGGGAGCGAGCGGCGTGATGCTAATCGGCTTCTTCTTCCGGTTGGGTAACAGTCGCACTTTATCGCCAATACGTGGCATGGCCCCATCCAGGGAGCGTAGGGCCTTGCGCATGTCCTCTTTGATCTGTTCGATGAAGCTCTCTGCCTCGGTCGGCTGGTGCAAGGCTTCGTAATAGGTCACTCGCTTCTGGCTAAAATCGGTTGGCAAATCGTCATCCGGGTTGCGATAGCGATTGGCACCCACAATCCAGATCTCTCTCACCCGGACTTTCTCCCGCAGCGCCTGCAACACGCACACTTCATAATTGAGCCTATTCACACGACTGGTCTCATCGTCGTCTTCCTCTACCACAAACTCACGCCATTTGGCAGCAACGACTTCTTTGATGGGGATGATCTCATGGTCAGGGTAGTATTGACGGGGGCTACGCACATAGTCCTTGACCAGGTGGACGGCGCGAATCACTGGGCGATACAGCTCGTTGTTGGAGCGAAAGTCAAGGATATCGAGCAGTTCCGGGACCATGCGTCGGTAATGATGGCTGTACGAGGCGCGCATGATAGTATGAACCTGCTGGCGGAACGCCGGACTCTTCGCTTTGTACTCTTTGATCACGTCCCGCAAGAGCTTTTCGCTGGCGACTGGAAACACCACTTTGTTCACCGGCTCATCGGGATGTGCCACCGTCGCCTCAGCAATCCGATACAGAATGCCCTCTTTGTTTGCCACACGCTTAAACTCGTTGACGTATTCTTGTTCGACCCGCTTCTCAGCACGCACATCGATTTTGTGAACGATTTGAATAAGCAGATCGACTAACCCATCGGTAATCTCCTGGGCACGCATGAAACAGAGTACGGCCAGCAGGGTGAGGCGGAGGGCTTTGGGGTGCGCCCGCAGGCGAGAGGGTTCTTCGATACTCGCACGATTGCGGTAGACCCAGTTCCCGAATGAGCCGCAACTTTGCCATTTCTTCCAGCATAGTGGCAAGCCCCACCCGACCAGGGTCCATGCGAAGGTGCTGGAGCGGATTGGTCGTTGGTTCCTCGGTCTCTTGCGTCGGCGTCGCAGCTGGCTCCTCCTGTTCTCTTTTTTCTCCCGCTTCCTCTTCATTTCTGGTCTCCTGCAATGCGGCGATCTCCGTCGAGAGCAATGCTTCCAGAGCTACCCGTGTCGATTCGGGGAGGCGGGCAAGCGTTGCATCATACAACTGTTGCTCAAAGCTGTGTGCAGCAGAACGGATCAAACGGGTGAGACGATCCGGGGTTGGCGCTTCCAGATGCATGCGCCGGAACCAGGCATAGGCTTCCTCTCGCAGCCGCTCCTCCTGGTATTCTTGTGGCAATACCTCGGCAATGAGCCATTGTTTCATCTGTTCCGCATCAGCCACTGTCGATTCGCGGAAGTCCAGGAGCTTACGAATGTCCGCTCGGTGGTCTTTAATGGTGCGTCCCTGCCAGTCGTATTGCAAATATGCTTCTGGGGCCACGCCAACCTGGGTCGCAACAAACGAGATCACGACTCCTGGAACTTCGTTTTTGAACGCGGGAAAGCGCCCTACTCGCTGAAAAAACTTGAGCAACACTGCAAATCCCAGGCGTGTTGCTCCGGTTTTGTTGCCCACCTGGGCCAGATCCCAGGCACTGAGCATCCAGTGCTCAACTAATTCTTCATTCTCCCATTGTCGTTTCATAACTGTGCTTCATCAAAACTCCTTTCACATGTATGAGCCTGCCAGTTCCGCAAATTGTTGTTCTCGGCACTCGATCCCTCAGTATGATTTGAGAATTTCATACCTCCTCACTTCCTATTTATTTTCGATTTGGCTCGTATGTGAGTACCACTACACCAGAGCCGAATGTTTGCGATTGAACAAGGTTGAATTCCTTTTGCTGGCTCTCACCATGAAAAAGCCGCTTCCCGTTTCCTACTACAATGGGGAAGACCATGAGACGGTATTCATCGATCAGGTCCAGGGACATCAGGCTGTGGACCAGCTCTCCACTCCCGAAAATCAACACATCCTGCCCCGGTTGCTGCTTGATCCGGGAGACTTCCTCCGCGAGATTGCCCGTGAGCAAGCTGGCGTTCCACTCCATTTCTGAGAGCGTGGTGGAGACCACAAACTTAGGCAGGCTGTTCATGCGCTCCCCATACTTCCCAGTTCCCTGCA
>DAOTTD010000112.1:0-7164 GCA_034438015.1 Ktedonobacteraceae bacterium
TTGACCTACACCGCCATCATCATTGTCGCTCTGGCTGCCCAACAAGCAGGCCGCCCTGATCTCATCCGCTCTCCCAAGCGGGTTTTAGCTCATACTTGGGAGGGATTCTGAGTTAAGAAACGCCCTCTACCGCGACTCCCGATCACCCGACGCTCAATCCTGTTCCTTATCACGGTATTCAATATGTGGGTATTCCACAGTTTGAATCGGTCGGGCAGCAGATAAGTGAACTCATGTCGGCAGTGGTTGCCGGAAAAATGACGGTCAGTCAGGCTCTCCAGCAGTCCGATCAGCTCCTGGCATCCCAGGTGAATAAGGACAACGTTGCTGGATATTAGTTACGATGTCCTCACGAAAGAACGAGGGACCCCGCTTCGGTGTGAGGAGGCGGTCCCTCATTCATCACTCCAATTGTGTCAGAAGTGGCTCACTATCGGCATTCCTGCTGTTGCCTGGTTTTCCACGTTTCCACTTCAGAGTATCATATTCATCGTTGCCTGGGAATGGACTCCATTTGTGATGCTTGTCATTCTCGCGGGCCTCCAATCTGTTCCAGGCGAAGTACTAGAGGCTGCGAAGGTGGATGGTGCGAATGCCCTCACAACCTTTGCGCGCGTCGTCTTGCCTTTATTGCGAAAACCGTACGAGATCGCCATCCTCTTTGGAACTATTTTTATCTTCCAGACGTTTGGCGAAATTTACGTGACGACCGCCGGTGGGCCAGGATTAAGTACCAACACCCTTCCTTACTACACCTACCGAACAGCATTGAACTCGTTTCAGATCGGACAGGCGGCGGCGCTTGGCGTTATAGGGGTAATAGTAGCAATTCTTGCCGCCAGGGGCATGTTACAACTCATAACCGAGCGGACAGCATCAGAAAGGGGCTAACTCATGGGTGTGGAGGGTTCGGTGCCTACCTGTTCAATAGGGTGATAGCGTCTCTCGTTTCGACGGCTCTGGCGATGGTTTTGGGCATTCCCGCTGCCTACGCGATGGTCTTCCAGATGCGCAACAAGTCATCCAACGACATGCTGTTCTTTGTCCTCTCCACGCGCTTCATGCCGTTTGCGGCTATCCTTGTTCCTTTATATGTGATTATTACGCGCCTGAACTTGCTGGACAATCTCTTCGTATTGATTGCCGTCTATACGGCGATGAACCTGCCACTGATCATCTGGATGGCTCGTTCGTACTTCCTGGATCTGCCAATGGAAGTGTTGGAGGGAGCCTGGCTAGATGGCTGTTCGACCATACAGACAATTGTGAGGATTGTCGTGCCGATGGCCGCGCCTGGGTTAGCTGCGGCGGCACTGCTCTCCATCATTTTTGCCTGGAACGATTTCTTCTTCGCTGTCACGCTGACCTACACCAACTCACCAACCTTACCCATTATG
Organism: Ktedonobacteraceae bacterium; assembly: GCA_034438015.1. Taxonomy (GTDB): domain Bacteria; phylum Chloroflexota; class Ktedonobacteria; order Ktedonobacterales; family Ktedonobacteraceae; genus JACDAE01. The sequence goes on from DAOTTD010000112.1 coordinate 1,398, forward strand.
GTCGCGGCATTTACGAGTAACGAAGGTCTCTTCCTGGCGAAGGTGTCCGCGCTGGCAACGTTGATCATCCTGGTGCCTGTTGCCATAGGCATCTATGCTCAGAAGCACCTGGTTCAGGGGCTCACCGGCGGCGCACTGAAATAACAGGGCTGTTTATACGAATCCGCGAACCGATGTATAACTTTGAGTTGGCTTCAGTGGCTCGCTTCATCGTTAGCAAATTGTACGTTTGATCGCGGATTCGTATTAGAAGGGGACTCAGACAGTATGGCAACCATGAACGGAGTCGTTTTTCTGGGCGATCGGCGACTCGAACAGCGCGAGTTTTCCGTTCCAGAGCCGGGATATGGACAGGTGTTGGTCCGTATGAAGGCGTCGTCGCTCTGTGGGAGTGATCTGCGTGCCATCTACCGAAGTAGCAATTGGGGAACAGGCCCCGAAGCATACCAGGGAGTGATTGGCGGTCACGAGCCATGTGGTATCGTCGAGCGTGTTGGCACTGGCGTACGACGCTTTAGGGAGGGTGATCGAGTGATCATCTATTTCGAGGAGGCGCAGAGACCTGAGTTCTTTTACGACCCGCTTGAGGGTTACTGAAACTGGTAAAGAAAGGACGAGTTTCTTATGCGTGCAGTGATCATCGATGCTCCTGGCAGTATTCGCGTGGACAGTGTGGCAGACCCCACACCGCGTACGGGTGAGTTGCTCATTCGCGTGGAAGCATGTGGGATCTGCGGCACCGATCTGCATATTATTGATGGCGACTCTCCACTGGCCCGTTACCCTATTATCCCTGGTCACGAGTTCGCAGGCGAGGTTGTGGCATTGGGACGCGACATTGTGCAGAGGAACGGAAATGGAGAAGCGAACATAACAGTCGGGAGCAGGGTTGCAATTGAACCAAATCTCTACTGTGGCCATTGCGATTTTTGTCGCACAGGTCACGAAAACCTGTGTCTCAACTATGCCGCACTCGGCGTCACGACGAACGGTGCCATTGCTCAATACGTGGCGGTGCCCATGGCGAAAGCCTATGTGCTGCCCGACGCCGTTTCATTGCGTGAAGCGGCTCTGATTGAGCCCGTTTCTTGCGCGGTACATGGCATGCATTGCCTTAACCCCAGATCTGGTGATACCTTCCTCATTGTGGGCGCTGGTACAATGGGGTTGGTGCTATTGCAACTCGCTCTGCGTGGTGGCGCGTCACGTGTCGTGATGGCCGATGTGAATGCGCAACGCCTGGCGCGTGCGGAACAACTTGGAGCCACACGCATATACACCGACATCAAGCGGGCGTTGGCAGATGAGCCGCTCGGGTTCAATTGTGTCATTGATGCGACCGGAGTGCCGGCAGTCATTGAGAATGCGTTTATGACGGTCAAACGTGGTGGAAAGTTCATGATCTTTGGGGTTGCGCCACACGAGGCACGCATCTCGCTTTCTCCATTCCGTATTTACAATGATGAGATTAGCGTTATCGGCTCAATGGCCGTGCTCTTCTCGTTTCAGGCCGCGCTCGATCTTATCAGTGGAGGTGTGATCAATACCGAGGCGATGCTGACAACAGCACTTCCTTTAGAGGACTTCCCCAAAGCACTCGACATGGTACGACGTGGTGAGGGTGTAAAAACCCAGATCCTACCCAATACGTAGAGAAGATACAGGCACAGTATCATTGCTCTTGTCCGAGAGGGAGAGGCGCTTCAGCCTGCGGGCACAAAATAGGTAACTGTTCAGGTATCCTCGCCGCCTGCGGCGGCTCGCCCATTTTGTGTGGGTGGCAACCCTGCCACCCACACAAAATAGCTTGTGAAGCGCCTTTGGCGCTGATGAGTCCTGAACAGTTACCAAATAGAATTAAGATAAGGAGACTGACAATGGCGAGCAGCCCTTACTTCATGGGAATAGATGGTGGAACGGAGAGCGTGCGTGTTGGTATCTTTGACCGGGAAGGCACGCCGGTGGGCTTCGCGAGCCGCACATATACACTCAAGTGCCCTCGCCCTGGCTGGGCCGAGCAGGACCCGGACGAGTGGTGGTCGTCTCTGGTAGCAGCGGTCAAGGAGGTGATGAGTAAAAGTGGCATTGCGCCCAATGAGATCGCTGGCCTCTCTTTAGACAGTACAACCTGCACAGTCGTAGCGTTGGATAAGTATGACCGCGTACTGCGGCCAGCTATCATCTGGATGGATATTCGTGCCGTCGATCAAGCACGCCGGGTCGCTAAAACGGGGGACGCCGCGCTCAAGTACAACGGTTTCGCTCAAGTTTCAGCGGAGTGGATGCCCTGCAAGGCCCTCTGGTTGAAGGAGAATGAACCAGACATTTATCATGCGGCTACACATATTTGTGAATACACTGATTGGATGACTCACCGGCTCACTGGCGAATGGACGGCGAGTATCAACATCGCCAGCCTTCGCTGGTACTACGACCGCAACAACGGCGGTTTTCCGACCAGCCTCTATCAAGCACTTGAACTAGATGATCTTCTGGAGAAGTTCCCCCAGAAGGTACTGGACATGGGTACCGTGGTCGGTAGTCTCAGCAAGAAAGTTGCAGAGGAGCTTGGTCTGCCCCCTGGTATTCCAGTTGCTGAAGGTGGGGCGGATTCTATGGTAGGTACTGTGGGTATGGATGTGCTGGCTCCGGGCAAGATCGCCCTCATCACAGGCTCTTCGCACGCTATTTTCGGTGCGTCCGCGGAGGCCATCTACGGTCCAGGGTTCTTTGGCGCCTTCACCGACGCTGTGATTCCGGGTCAGTACGTGGTGGAAGGGGGTCAAGTTTCCACCGGCTCTGTCGTCAAATGGTTCCGCGATAATTTCTGTGGAGGACTCCTTGAAGAGGCCAGTACGCAGGGCCTCGACCTTTACGATCTGCTCAATGAGCGCGCTGAGCACTTGCCTATAGGCTCCGATGGACTCATGGTGGTGGACCACTGGCAGGGAAACCGGACTCCCTATACCGACCCTGAAGCGCGAGGGATAATCTGGGGGCTGACCCTCAAGCACAATACAGCGCATATCTATCGTGCGATTGTGGAGGGCATCTGCTATGGAACAGAACTTATCTTTCGGACACTACGCAAGTATAGCTTCCAGCCACAAGAGATCGTTGCTTGCGGAGGCGCTCTGAAGAGCCCGTTATGGATGCAGATTCATGCGGACGTAAGTAACCTTCCCATTACCTTCACCAAAGTATCTGAAGCGCCGGTACTGGGTTCGGCGATACTGGCGGCGGTAGGCGCAGGAATATACCCGAATCTACAGGAAGCAGCACGCCATATGGTCCATACGAGCCGTCGTATTGAGCCAGATTGGCAACGGCACAAAGAATATCAGTTCTATGTGGAGAAGTATATAGCCACCTATATCCAGATGCGGGACTTGATGCATGATGTTGCCCAACACGTTGCAGGAAGTAAGGGATGACAAAAGAGAATATCAGGAGGAACAAGATGCTTGCCGCTGTGTTTCAGTCTCCTGATATCTGGCGCTTGCCGAGCCGCTTGCTTGCTGTGTCAATGGCCACTATCGTTCCCAGGTACGCTTGAATAGCAGTGTGCTCATTATGGGGGCAGGCCCTATCGGCTTATTTCACCTTCAGCTTTCCCTCCTGGCCGGGGCACAGCCCGTCATGGTAAGCGATCCCTCTGCTCCTCGTCGTGCGATTGCCTCCGCCTTTGGAGCACACATCACTATTGATCCCATTGCCGAAGATCTTCCTTCAGTGGTGTCCGAGGCCACAGGCGGTCGAGGGGTAGACTCGATCATTATCTGCATTGGCGTGCCCAGGCTGGTGAATGATGCACTCACTATGGCTCGCCAGGGGGGGCGGATCAATATCTTTGCGGGTCTGGCTGCCAAAGGCTGGGCAGAGGTCGAGGCTAACCTCATTCACTATAAAGAACTGGAGGTAACTGGCAGTGCAAATTCTCGACGTGCTGACTATCAAACGGCTCTTCAGCTTATTGAATCAGGCCGGATTGAGGTAGGACCGATGGTGACTGACCGTTTCCCTCTACGATCTGTCCGTGAAGCGTTCGACAAAGCCGCCAGCGGAGAAGGTATCAAGATAGCGGTGTTGCCTTGAGCAGCAGTGCAAAGTGAGAAAGATTTTGGTGAGGCAATGGCGGACAAAACGGGCAAGGCGTTGGCGCAGGGTGTTATTCCAGCGCTCCACCCAACGCGTCATTGCACTTTCAATTCGTCAGTTGTAGGAGAAACAAGCTCCAGCTCTCGATATTCAAAGTCAGTCAGTTTGCTCTCGCCCAGCAATTCTACATAGTAGATGTAGTACGGTTCTGTACGTCGTCTGTCCTTATCGACCGACCTGACAATACCTATGGCGCTACTAATACTCGCTGATCCACGACGAAACATGTCCTCTACGACACGTACGTGATCACCCACTTCAAATGCTCTATTACTCATAGGATGCTCCTTTATTATTGTAAGAAGAGGAGAAACAAATTAGAGAGCGAACAAGACCACCCTAGAAATCGTGCCTCCATGATGGAGACGTGCGCTGAGTGTCATTTCGTACGCTGGGTATGGTACCTTAAAAATATCCATAAGACCCTTTAAGTATACACTATCTTTTATTGAAAATACAACATGTACCAAAAATCTAGAGGAATTCGAGAAATTATTAAGAAATGTTGACTGAAAGGGATATTTTTATCATGAACAACGCGTAAGATCAAAGATAGTTCACTATTCCTCTCTTTCTTTGATAAATATTTGCATTGCCATGAAAAATGGCGTATAATTATAAGCGTTACATAGATATTCTTATGCGTCATGTCCCTCAAACCGTGCCTTCATATGAAATGATACTCAGATTACCCGTTTCTCTTCTTGAGGAGCGTTCAATTCTTTTGCAAAAACTCAGCAGTTCTGCAATAAGGAGAAACAGATGGCAGAGAATGAAACAAGACGAGATCTGGATAGACAGAAGATGAGAGATATCGGACGCCTGTTAGGCTTCTTCAGTGCCTATTCAGAACTGCAAACCGGAATGGCAACGTACCACATTGAGTATGATGCGGCATCTCTGTGCGATCCTAAGGTCCTTGGCGATCCGAGGCTGCTGAAAAGATCGAAGGAAGATCTTGACCCTCATGCTATCTACCTGAAAGAAGATGACTGCCACACCCTCTATGTAGAAGGGTGGAACGAGGGGCATGCACAGGGAACGCAGGCGTATGAAACCCACAATCTAGAACTCATCGCAGAGATCGCCCGTCTCGCAGGGCGTCTTGCTCCTTTCTACACCACTTACACAACAGCGGAAAATGATGCGCGTGACTGTAAAGTTTCCGGTGAGGTACGGACACACTTCATCGTCAACTGGCGGCAAACCGGGGGCGATAAGCGCAGACGGAAAGGTATCTGAAATCATGGAGTGCCGTCGCCGCAAGAACAATTCACATGCTCAATGAGCAAGCCTCCAATTCACCTTTTGCCTCACCTCTACGCTCCTTATTAACAGGTGACATGGAACAGGCTAATGACCGGTCCCTCGGTTTCGTTCCAGACGCGGATGGCTTCAGGGGTAGGGAAGAGATCCACCTGACACTTTTTCCTCTTGAAGTAATCATCGGCTTCCTCTGAGAGTCTGACATTGCCATATTGGCCTGTGCCAATGATGAGCCGTTGTGCTCCGTTTTCATAGAGGTGTTCGGCTTCAGCCAGTGAAAGGAGGTGTGATGTGCCGTAGAGGGCTTTGGATAACTTTTTCTTCCGTTTTTTCACCTGGCCGT
>DAOTTD010000113.1:0-25919 GCA_034438015.1 Ktedonobacteraceae bacterium
CCCGGTAACTCTTCAGCCGTTCCTTGTCAGCGTCGGATCGACCTGGAGCATCGCTCTCTCCTAGCTGCTCTGTCCGTTGCGAGCCGCGATGGAGAGTCGTGGTGGCGCGCAGCTCTCGCGCAGAATCAGTTCCGGCGGCAAGATAATGGCCCGGCCCTCGCGCACCACCTCGTCGGGATTCTGCAGGCGCAGTATTAACTGCTCCACAGCCCGCGTGCCCAGGTGTGAGATAGGTTGCGCCACCACCGTAATTTGTGGCGTGGTGAGCGACGCCCAGGGCACATCGTCGAACATCAGCAGCGAGATATCCTTCGGCACGCGCAGCCCCTTCGTGCGCAGTGCAGACAGCGCCATCTCGCCGATCAGGTTATTTGTCGCAAAGAGGGCAGTCGGCGGCTTATCCAGCGCAAGCAACTGCTCTACTCCGTGGATGCCACTCTCGCGCTTGAAGCTGACGGTCTGTATCAAGTCGCGATCAACAACCAGGTGAGCGTCTTCATATGCCTGGCAGTAGCCGGTCAGGCGTTCCTGTCCCGGCATGAGCGACACCGGGCCGCAAAGTATGCCTATGCGTCGATGTCCGAGGCTCAGTAAATAAGAGATTGCCGCGTGGCTCCCCTTCGTATTGTCGACCTGCACCACATCGGCCTCCGGCAGCGATATAACCTTGCGATCGATCAGCACCACCTTGATGCCCAGATCGACCACATCGCGCCACAGCCGCTGATTCTGGCCCGTCGCCACCGCCAGGATGCCGTCCACACGCTTCTCCATCAGCACGTTCAAATACTCCTCTTCCATCGCGGGTTCCTCATCCATCGCCGCCAGAATGACGTGGTAGCCCCACTTTTTCGCGCTGCTCAGCACGCCTGCCGCCAGCTCGGAATAGAACGGATTAGTAATGTCGGCGATTACCAGCCCGATCGTATTGGTACGCTGGAGCTTCAACCCCCGTGCGGAATCATGGGGCCGGTAGCGCAGGGCCAGGGCCGCCTCCTGCACTCGCTGCTTGATCTCCGTGCTCACGTAGCCACTTCCATTGAGCGCCCTGGATACCGCTGCGATCGATACACCTGCGCGGTACGCCACGTCTCGAATAGTCACACTCTTCTTCGCACTATTGCCCATAATCATTGCTTTCAAAATCTACATAGTCCTGCGTCCTTGCAGAAGTTTTACACAAATTTTCCTATTGCTTAGTAAAACACACAAACCCGACAATGGCAATAAGGCAGGTATACCAGGCTATCTAACCGTTGCCTTTTCTCGAAACTCCTCGCGCCTTCGGCGCTCGCAAGAGGCATATGGATGGGTTTGTGCGAGCCGCAAGCTCGCACAAACCCATCCATATGCCTCTTGCGAGGCCCGCTTGCGGGCCGAAACGAGTGAAAACGCGGCTTCTAAATAGCCGTGGATTTCAGTCGCAAACTCTTGACAAAGAAAATACAGAGGAGTATACTCAAATACAGTTCATGTGCTGAGGCATGTGGCAATCAATGGAGGGGTCGCATAGTGGCCTAGTGCGGATGTTTGCTAAACATCTGAGGGTTTATCGCCCTCCGAGAGTTCGAATCTCTCCCCCTCCGCTTATTAAAATAACACATCTTAGGGGTGGCGCCTAACGGTTGGGGCGGTCGTCTCCAAAACGACTTTTTAGAAGGTTCGACTCCTTTCACCCCTGCTAATAAAAGCTCCTGAACACATGGTTGTTCGGGAGCTTTTATGTTTCTTTGAAAGAAAATCAGTGACATTTCAGCAAAGACAAGTGAGCGCGGCTGTTGGTGGCGTCACCTTCTTTAATCGTCCATAGCCGATCCATGAGGGATCTGTGAGTGGATGAAGCTAGCGCAGTGGCAGCTCAACAAAGAACGTGCTTCCCTGCCCTGGCTCAGACTCGCACCAGATGCGCCCCTCGTGCCGCTCGACGATATCCTTGGAGATCGCCAGTCCCAGTCCCAGGCCCTGTTTCGAGGAGGTCTGCGCATCGGGAGCGCGGTAAAACGCCTCGAAGATACGTTCCTGCTGATCTCTAGGGATGCCCTTGCCGTGATCGCGCACCCGGACGAGGGCGGAGTGGTTCTGCTTGCCGATGCCAACCTCGACCGGGCTTTCTTCCGACGAGTATTTGACGGCGTTCCCGATCAGGTTGACGAAGACCTGGGCCAGGCGCCCGTCGTCGACCTGCAACTTCACAGGCTCCGACGATTCATCTAGCGTGATCACGCGTCCGCTCAGGAGCCGCTGGTCCTCGATGACTTCGCGGCAGACATCGTTGAGGTCACACTTCCGTCTGTGTAACTCCACTTTGCCCGCACGAATGCTGCTCACATCCATCAGGTCGTCGATGAGGGTGGTGAGCCGCTGTGCCTGGTCGTTGATTTTGTTGAGCGTGGTACCGATCTCTTCCATGTCGGGGTCGCGCTGCTTCGCCAGGCGCCGCATCATCAGTTGCGCCAGCCCACGAATGGTGGTGATAGGCGTCTTCAGTTCGTGCGAAGCGATCGAGAGGAAACGGTCCTTTGTTTCGTTCGCGTCTTCCAATTTCTTATTGGCCACCTCCAGCTCATCGGCGTAGGCCTGGAGCTCCTGTTCGGTGAGGAGCGCTTTTAACCTTGCCCGTTCGCGCTGGGCCGTGATCAACGCGATGGTAAGGCCGGAGATGACGAAGGGGAGCAACTGCGATGCGTCCGTCCAGGTTCTAACAAATAATTGTCCGATTGGTGTAATAAAGTAGTAGTCAAGTAGCAGTGTGCTCAGAACAATTGCAAATATTGCCGGTCCGGCTCCCCAGAGCAGTGCAGTGAATAAAACGGCCAGAATCAAGAATGAGCCGGAAAAATGGAGTGGTCCCAGCATTTTTTGTAGAAGCAGGATGGTGAGCATGTCCAGGGCGACTATGAAGGGACAGAGCAGGTAACCGATTACAGGATGGCGCCATCTGGGGCTCTGCGCGATATAAGTTTTGCGCAGTTTTGCTCTGTCTTCGAAATTCATGCGCTTCATGCCGCGACCATGCCGGTCGACATATATTCTGGATTGTGTTGCCCTCATGGTCATTCTGCTTTTCCTGGCCCCTTTTTGTTGCAGTGTAACATACTCAGTGGATTCATAGCAAACCTGATCCTGCTTCTCTACTACTCTGTCTGCCCTGGTTATGCCCTCACCAGGCGCGCTGTTTCTACCGTCATAAATGCCTCTTGCATAGAGGCGTCATGCATGGCGATGATGGGAATTTCTGGATGCTGGCGCACAAAACGATGTAGATCTATCAATGTCTGACGCGCCGTAGCATCGTCGCTGGTGAAGAGCGACCACAAAGCGGGATGCATGGTCGCCGGGCGTATGTAGTTTTCCGCGCACCACGCGGCGTCCCCAATGAGGAAGAGCCGCGATCCCCCCGCCCGGTTGATAAACATGCCTGTGTTGCCTGGAGTATGACCTGGTAGAGGCACGAGCACAATAGAGCCGTCGCCGAACAGGTCATAGCTCGAACGGAAACCCATATATGCGGGACCGATGCAGTCGAATAGTCGGTGTGGGTTGTTGCCCATGAGACGCCATACCAGTTCCGAATTGGGTCCTGAAAGTCCTTCTTTAGCCGCTTCGTACTCTACCCGGTTGAGGCGCAGCGGGACGCCTGGGATGTCTGGAATGCCACTGACATGATCCCAGTGCAGATGCGACGCGATGGCGAAATTGAGGTCGCCTGGTTTGATCTCTAACTGCTGCAAATGGCTGCTCAGCGCCTGTTCGAAGACGAAGCCTCCGAGCACAGTGCGGAAGAAGAGCGGCTGGTCTTTCAGGTACGCGTAGATATCGGCGCAGAAGCCAGTGTCGTAAAGAAATGTGCCTTGAGGATGACGTATCAGCACGGCACTGTATGCGTTTGTGTGTGTCGCAATTGAAAGCGCACCTCGCACTACCAGGAACTCTGGCAGATTGACATGGCCGCAGCGTAGAAAAGAGACCTCGATCTCGGGCCACGTCGAGGCATCTACGATCTCCTCTTGTTGCCCATACATCTGCTCGGTCGCAAAGTTTTCCGGCAATAGACTTTTGGCGGCGATGCCGACGCCCGCTACCCCGATGACCATCGCACCCAACGTTGTCCAGTCCCGTATTTTCATGCCTTGTTCTCCGTCGTATCTCCAAGGTGCGCGATAGGTAAGGTGAACCAGAAGGTAGAACCCTTGCCCGGCTCGCTCTGTACCCCAACCTGTCCCTGGTGGCGCGCGATGGTGGTCTGGCTGATACGATCTGAATCAGCCAGTATCGATATCATCTCAACAGCAGGCATCTCTATCAGTATACTACGTGCGAGGGTGGCTTTGTGTTGCTCCTGAACAACTGCTTGCACGATCGCGACCAGGTTGGCTGGCTCCTGGCGCAGGTGCAACTGTAATTTGTCCGCCTGAATGCGCGAGATATCGATCATGTCGCCGACCAGGTGATTCAGGTTTCCTTTTTGCGCGCCGCCGCTGGCGGTACGCGAGGGAGAGAGGTTCAGGGGACATCCCCCTGAACCCCCTGCAAGTCGTTATGCTTCTCGAGCAAGGGTACCGCCAGTTTCGCTGTTATCCGCAATAGGATGTGTGACAGGGATGCGGTCGGTGGTAGCAACTGCTATGGCAGTCATTGCCGCCCGGAAATCCATAGTGATTGTGGCCATAATGATGGTGAGGGCGATAATCACAGTCATTACCATAATAGTGATCATGACCACCATTACAGCCACGATCGCAGGCGCTTTTGCCACCTGTGATCTTTTGCAGTTGCTCGTCCGTCAATTCCACGAAAAGTGTCATATTCTCCATGCTTTTTATACCTCTCGTTAATGTCTACAACGTGTTCTCAACAAGCTACAATGTGGCGCCCATTCGTAAGACATATAGCAATCCATGCCCGATGATAGATGTCACATTTTACCTGTTAGAACAACAAATCTCAAAGAGAAGAGCAATGTCTTCTCTTACTATTATAAAAGCAGGAAGAAATTTTATAGGACTAGCTATGCGAAAATGACATAAAGTGTAAAAATAGCCAATCTCGATTCTAGCATTTTTCTTTACAGGCGAAACAATTTGCGATTTCTTGCGCATCATTGCTTGTATGTACTGACTTTATTCTTGTTGAGAAAGCGAGTGTTTGTTTTATATGCAAGATAGTTTCTCTGTATATTTTATGTTTCTCTTGTGTATACGTCTCTTCTATAGGAGCAGTAACTTACACAGAAAGGAGTAAAAGCTAATGTGGTACGAAATCATCACTACCAGCGGGACCGTGATGTTGGTCTGGTGGCTCTTGCACCGCTTCTCACATCCGTTCGTCTGTACCTGCGGATATCGTACATGGTTTGCTGGAAGTTTTCGCGATCACTTGCTCAAAGGGCATAAATGGCACGACAAATGATCAGTTCGGCGCTTTACCACAGACAGCAAAAAGCCGTTGTGCTCGCTTTAGAGCACAACGGCTTTTTGCTGTCTATATTAAGCAGCCCTGGTCATCTCGGCCTGTGGCACGACGGCAATGTTGCCATCGTGCACAGTCAAGACGGCTGTCTGACCGCTGGCAATTTCGCCTGCCAGCAAGGCATCGGCCAGCGCATCATCAACGTAGGTCTGGATCGCGCGGCGTAGTGGACGCGCACCAAACTCTTCGTCGAAACCCTCCTGCAACAGGAAGTCGCGGGCCTCGTCGGTGACTGCCAGTTCGATCTTCTGCTCGCTCAAGCGTGCGCGAACCTGGTTCAACATCAGTTCAACGATGCTGTAGAGCTCGCTCTTGCCCAGCGAATGGAAGACGACGATCTGGTCTATACGGTTGATGAACTCTGGGCGGAACATCCTCTTCAGTCCGTCCATCGCCTTCGAGCGCATCGCCTCGTGCTGCTCGTCGCGGATGTCCTCGTCCTTCTTGGCCGAGAAACCGATACGTGTGGCACGCTTCAGATCGGTACTACCAGCGTTGCTGGTCATGATCACAACGGTGTTCTTGAAGTCGACCGTGCGACCCTGGCCGTCGGTCAAACGACCATCGTCCATGATCTGTAGCAAGGCGTTGAAGACCTCGGGATGCGCCTTCTCCACCTCGTCGAATAGAATGACGCTGTACGGGCGACGACGTACCTGCTCGGTCAACTGCCCACCTTCGTCGTAGCCGACGTAACCAGGAGGACTACCGAACAGACGCGCGACGGTATGCGGCTCCATATACTCCGACATGTCGAAGCGGATCATGTTGTCCTCGCCACCGAACAGTTCAGCGGCCAGCGCCTTCGCCAGTTCAGTTTTACCAACACCGGTCGGTCCCAGGAACAGGAAGGAACCAATCGGGCGTTTTGGATCTTTCAGACCGGCACGCGAGCGACGAATGGCACGCGCCACGGCGTTGATCGCCTCGTTCTGACCGATGACGCGCTTGCGCAAATCCTCTTCCAGGTTACGCAGGTTCTGGCGCTCGCCTTCCAGCATCTGGCTGACGGGTACGCCGGTCCAGTTCTCGACGACGTGAGCGATATGCTCGGGTGTGATGATCAAGGCAACCGCTCCGTTCGCCTGCGCGCGGGCGCGTTCCAGCTTGCCCAACACGACTAGCTCCTGCTGGCGCATCATCGCTGCACGCTCGTAGTCCTCGCTGGTTGCCGCAGCCTCTTTCCTGGACTGGATGTCGGCCAATTCGGACTCCAGATCGGAGATGAGCGTCGGGCTGACAATTCCCTGCTCGGTCGCCTCTAAGCGCAGGGCCGACCCGGCCTCATCCATTACGTCGATGGCTTTGTCGGGCAAAAAGCGATCGTTGATGTAGCGATCGGAGAGCTTGACTGCTGCTTCGATTGCCTGGTCGGTAAAGCTGACTCCATGATGCGCCTCGTAGTTCGGGCGGATGATGCGCAGCATCGCGATCGCCTCTTCCTCGCTCGGCTCATTGACTATGATCGGCTGGAAGCGGCGCTCTAACGCGGCGTCCTTCTCGATGTGCTTGCGGTACTCGTCTAGCGTGGTCGCACCAATACAGCGCAGCTCGCCGCGTGCCAGCGCAGGTTTGATCATGTCGCTGGCACCAACCGATCCCTCGGCGGCACCCGCTCCAACGACGGTGTGCAACTCGTCGATGAAGACGATGACTTCGGGAGCGTTGCGCAGTTCCTCAAGGATGGACTTGATGCGTTGCTCAAACTGTCCACGGAACATCGCTCCGGCGACCATCCCGCCGATGTTCAGCGAGACGATACGCTTGCCACGCAGGGTGGCGGGTACGTTTCCTTCGTTGATACGACGGGCCAGTCCCTCGACGATCGCGGTCTTACCAACGCCCGGCTCACCTATAAGTACGGGATTGTTCTTCTGGCGGCGACCCAGGACGGTGATAAGGCGGCGCAGTTCGCGCTCGCGGCCCGCTGCCGGGTCAAGCTTTCCTTCAGCCGCTTCTATGGTGAGATCGCGACCGAATTGATCAAGGGTTGGGGTTTTACTATTTTTAGCCGTTTGCTCGGCGGTGGCAGTGGCGCGGCCATTGCTCATCCCTGCTGCGGCGGGATTGTTGTTGTTTGCAGTGAATCCAAAGGGAGCACTGGGCATACCCTCGAAGCCGTCTGCCTGCCCCATCATGCTCATCAGTTCGTCAACGCACTGCTGGCAGAGATAGTGCTGCTCCCGGCGTCCTTCGACGATCTGATCCACGCGCACGCGGGCGGGATTCTTTTGACATCTTTCGCATTTCATTCTTGTGTATGCTCCTCGTTCTATCTAGATGTGAGTATGCCCACATCCTTTTTAGCAGAAACATCAGGCGACTGCTAGATTATAGCATAGAACATACTTTCTGTCTAGCACTCTTAAGTCCTGATTGCTAACTCACCCTTTATAACATCGCCATCCAGTGCATTATTCCCGGATGTCTCTCCTTCTATCTATCGGTGAATTGAGGTGAGGAAACTACTGTGTTTCAGTGGTGAGTTGCTTGCCTTCTCCTCTAGTCCTTTACAGGGACCGGACAGAAATAGCTTGCAAGCCGCTCTATTATATAAGGCTGGAAGCCTGTTGAGATGCTAGCGTCCAGCTGCTTTTTGTTTTGCTCACTTCTTAATAACATTCTTACGCCGCAATATCTTCCAGGTTGCAAACGGGTTTTTGTAACACGATGTGTGCTCAAAATGACAAAACGGCTGGAGTTAGCTACTCCAGCCGTTGCGCGTAATACAATCAGATGGGAGGACTTGATTTGTCATAGAAAGGGCTACGCAGCCCATCAGTCTCAGCATTGAGACCACTCTTCTTGTATGCCTTTATGATACCAGCGAACTATGAATCGGGCCTGTGATAAGGCTGAATTGAAGCTGAGGAAGAAGCTTGCTCACTGGATGTGATATAGTGCTGACAGGAAGAATGGCTAGCAAAGGAGCAGCGAAGATGGATTTTGCTTACACTAAGAAAGTCAACGGGCTGCGTCAGCAGTTGATGTCTTTTATGGAGCGCTTTATTTATCCTAATGAAAAGACCTATCGTGATCAGATCAAGGCATCCGGTAATCCGCACTATCACACTGAGATTATCGATGAGTTGAAGGTGAAAGCGAAGGCCGAGGGACTCTGGAACCTTTTTCTGCCCGACGACGAGTACGGCGCGGGTCTGACGAACCTGGAGTACGCGCCGCTGGCCGAGATTATGGGCCGCGTCTCCTGGTCCTCGGAGGTCTTCAACTGTTCCGCGCCCGATACCGGCAATATGGAGATCCTGGCCCAGTTCGGTACGCCGGAGCAGAAGCGGCTGTGGCTGCGCCCCCTGCTCGATGGCGAGATCCGTTCGGCCTTCGCGATGACCGAGCCCGATGTGGCCAGCTCTGACGCGACCAATATTCAGCTCACCATCCTGCGCGAGGGCGACGAGTACGTGCTGAACGGGCGCAAGTGGTGGATCTCCGGCGCGGGCCGCGAGCGCTGCAAGATCTTTATCGTGATGGGCAAGACCGATCCCGATGGGCCCGACAGGCACAGGCAGCAGAGCATGGTCCTCGTGCCAGGGGATACGCCCGGCATGACTATTGTACGCAGCCTGTCCGTACTGGGCTACCTGGATAACGAGAGCCACTGCGAACTGCGTTTTGAGAATGTGCGCGTCCCCGTGAGCAACCTGCTGGGAGAGGAGGGCAGCGGCTTTGCAATCGCGCAGGCCCGCCTGGGTCCTGGTCGCATCCATCACTGCATGCGCTCCGTCGGCGCTGCCCAGCGCGCCCTGGAATTAATGGCTCAACGAGCCGCGACCCGCGCAGCCTTTGGCAAGCCCCTGTCCGAACAGGGCATGGTCCAGGACTGGATCGCCCGCTCGCAGATCGAGATCGAGCAGGGCCGCTTGCTCACCTTGAAGGCCGCCTGGACGATCGATACGCTGGGTAAGAAGGCTGCACAGAACGAGATCGGGATGATCAAGATTGCCGTGCCGGAGATGTTTACGAATGTCGTGGACCGCGCCATTCAGCTTTTCGGCGGCGCGGGCGTCAGCGACGACTTCCCGCTGGCCGGGATGTGGGCGAACGCGCGCACGATGCATATCGTTGATGGCCCCGACGAGGTGCATAAGCGCTCGCTGGCCCGCTCGGTTGTGCGGCAATTGAACCAGTAAACGCAGTGCTTTACTGTATCACCGCCGGACGCGCCTGTTTCGCCTGGCGGTGATACCTATCTTGCAAACCAGTAAGAGTAGTCAGAGATAATCATAAAATCAGGAATACCAACGCATGAACGACGAGGCAACAAACGATCCATTTCTGATGCGGCGTGAATACGCCGCTGAACTGTTTCTTATCCGTCACGGTGACGCCATTCCGGGTCCCGAAGAAATCATTCCCAGCGGTATCTACGATGATCTACCGCTGAGTCGCAAGGGCAGAGAGCAGGCCAGCGCCCTGGCCGAGCGCCTCAAGGAACTCCACTTCGACGCGGCTTACAGCAGCCCGCTGCGCCGCTGCCAGGAGACCGCTGTGCCGCTCATCGAATATGCCGGGCTATCCCTATATATCGTTGAAAATATCAAAGAGATCACCCTGGGCGATGTCCGTCCAATACCCGCGGTCAATGAGGGCGATGACCTGGAGGCATTGACGAAGGCGCTGACCGCCCGCCAGGTCGATATCGTGCGTATCGCAGGCTCGACGGGCCATTGGGACGATGTTCCGGGCAGCGAACCATCCCGCGCTTTCCGCACACGCGTGGTCGACGCTATCGACGAAATTGCAAGTAGGCATATAGGGCAGCGGGTGTTGGTCTTCGCACATGGCGGCGTGATCAACGCTTATGCCGCCGAGGTGCTCGGGCTGGCTAAAGAATTCTTCTTCCCTTGCGCCAATACATCCATCACGCTTGTTCGCGTGTCGGGGAAAAAGCGCGTCGTCTATATGCTTAATGATGTCGCGCACTTGAAGCTGGGCGATTTGCCCGACGTGCGCTCCGTTGGTAGCTCTGCATCTGCTTGAGTAGAACAATATAGAGAATAAGATATCAGGTGTATGATACGCCTGAATTTTCATCCTGTGATACAGGTATATGGTTTATTACATGAATTGAATGCTTGTGAATATACAGCGTGTGGGAAATATAAATCGTTATAATACGGTAGGGACCAGCCTGGGCGCGTCCGGATTTATCATGTTCCTACACGTCACATATGCGCAAACGTTCAATGCATATAACAACCTGTATATGCGTATCACAGGAGAGGAAACCGATAAATCGCGGACGCGCCCAGGCTGGTCCCTACGACGGCATAGAATAGAGCGAGCCATTCAGCCCGGCAAGAAGGCTATTCATGGCGGTATGGGATGATTGAAGCACATTTTTGTGTTTGAATAAGTAGCAAATATTTTTTACTATCTGTCTCGAAAGTGCAATGCTCCAACAGCGTTTGCCTGTAACACTTTTCCGGCACCATGAAACATGCTATAATCAAGGTCATGAAGCACAGTATATCGTTTCTGGGCGTACAGCCCTCCGACCTGCCATATCGGGCGCACTCCACGCGCCGTGCCACTATTGAGCGCTACCTGCTCGCCGCCGGGTAGCGACGTTTCATCCTGCCCCGCATCGAAAGAGCGCTGCCGGCGGCTATTTGTATAATCATTCGAGACCACTTGTATGACCAGCCCATCCATCCGTTCAGACATATTCTACGATGGCTTCCACCGTTGAGAAGCGCACGCCAGTATCTCTGTCTGCCGGGCGGATTGTCAGATACCGGAAGGAGGCCAATGACTATGGACCTTATGGATAAGCTTGCCAACCTGGCACAGCGTTATGAAGAATTGAATACTTTGATGGCACAGCCCGAGGTGCTGGACGATATTCCACAGTTGCAGAAATACGGTCGCGAGCACGCGGAACTGGAAGATGTGGTGAATAAGTACCACGAGCTCATCGCTACCGATCAGCAGATCGCCGAGGCGCAGGAGTTGTACGATAGCGAGGAGGGCGAGATGCGCGATCTGGCCCACGATGAAATCGAACGCTTGCGCGCTCAGAAGGAGCGCTTGCTAGACGATGTGAAGGTCGCGCTGCTGCCCAAAGATATTATGGATGAGAAGAATGCGATTGTGACCATCCAGGGCGGCGCCGGTGGTGATGAGGCTGCGCTCTTCGCGGGCGAACTCTTTCGCATGTACAGCCGCTACGCCGATAACCACCGCTGGAAGGTCGAGATTCTGGATGCGAACGAGACTGAGCAAGGCGGCATCAAGGATATCACCTTTGTGGTGAAGGGCAAGGGTGCATACAGTCGTATGAAGTACGAGGGTGGCACGCATCGTGTGCAGCGCGTTCCCGTGACCGAAGCGAACGGACGCATCCACACTTCAACTGCGAAGGTGATCGTCTTGCCGGAGGCCGACGATGATACCGAGATTGATATTAAGGATACCGATATTCGCGTCGATGTCTACCGCTCCACGGGCCACGGCGGCCAGAGCGTGAACACGACTGACTCGGCTGTTCGCATCACGCACCTGCCCACCGGCCTTGTCGTTACCTGCCAGGATGAGAAGTCGCAGCTCAAGAACAAGCTGAAGGCGCTGACCGTGCTCAAATCGCGCCTGTGGGATCTTGAGGAGGCGAAGCGCCAGGAGGAGCTGAGCAAGAACCGCCGCTCCCAGGTGCAGACGGGCGACCGCAGCGAGAAGATCCGCACCTACAACTTCCCGCAGGACCGTGTCACCGACCATCGCATCGGCCTGACGCGCCACAATCTCCCCGGCGTGCTCAACGGCAACCTCGACGAGTTCATCGACAACCTGATCACCGCCGACCAGGCTGATCGGTTGCAGAGCCTGGTGCTATAATTTTCCAGCATGGAGGGCAGATAGTGCTTCTGCCCTCCATATCTATTTTGATAGGCACTGGCTGTCAAACACTGTCTGTGCACAAAAAATCATATTGACACACCCCTTCCTGGCATGCTACACTCCTGCAAGCCGCCCTTGTTAGAAAGAAACAGGTGATCATGCCATTTGAACAGCCACAATCCATTCGGACCATCTTCTTCGATGCAGGCTTTACGCTATTACGCCCCTATCCCTCAACGCCCGAGATCTGCCAGAACGTCTGCCGCCAGCTCGATCTCCATATCGATCTTGCCCATGTAGAGGAGCGCATGAACGCGGCTGAGGACTACTTCCTGCGCCAGGCCCGCAAAAACAGATATACCTGGGCCGACGATCAGACTATCAACGAATTCTGGATCGGCTACTATATGACTATTTTGCGTCCCCTCGTCGCGGAACACGATGAGGCGCGCCTCTACCAGCTCGCTCGGGCCATCAATCAGGAGTTTGAGAAGCATACAAGCTGGGAGATCTATCCCGACGTGCTGCCCACTTTGCAGGCCCTGCGCGCCCGGAACTACACGCTGGGCGTGATCTCGGATTGGGGCATCGCGCTCGGTCCTATCCTGCGCCAGCATCGCCTCACCCGCTACTTCGACTGCCTGCTGGTCTCCGCGACGACGCGCCATGCCAAACCTTCGCCCACGCTCTACCAACAGGCCCTTGAACGCGCCAATGCCGTCGCCGACTACACGGTGCATATCGGCGATTCCTACATTCATGATGTGCTGGGCGCGCGGGCCGTGGGGATGACTCCCGTATTGCTTGATCGCGCGTCCAGCCTGGAAGAGACCAGCGTCGATTGCCTGCTGGTCCATTCGCTCTATGAGCTGCTCGACCTGTTGGAGGTACCACGCCCATAGAGGAACTGGGTGTGATCGATGCTACGCTATGTTCAGTTTGCCTGCAAAGACCGTATCTCGCTTACAACTTCGATACCGTTCAGTCGCATGTGGTAGAGGAAGAGCAGGTGCAGCGCGTCGCCGTCGTGGGGCAGTGCGCCGATCTGCCTGGCCGTCTCGACGGGCATATCGTAGGTCTGCACGGCGTTTTCCGGCACGATCACGCGCAGCTTGAGGTTGTGCTCGTTGGCGTGTAACTTGAGGTGCATCGCTGACTGATAGACGCAGAGATCGGTGCAGTTGCCCACGACGACCACGGTGCTCAGATCACGATGCTCCGCCAACCACTTGTTGAGTCCGGTCCCATGAAAGACGTTGAGCGAGTTTTTGGAGACGGTCGTGTAAAGGTCGGCGAAAGGCAGCTCCGCCAGCTCGGGTATGGTGTTGGCCTCGCTGGTACCGATCTGACAGTGGGGTGGGAAGTCGGCGAACTCAACGGAGTCTGGGCTGTGGCAGTCCTGTGCCAATACGAAGTTGCGCACCCCGATCGCGTGGGCATCTTTGAACGCCGTCACCACCGCTGGAATGATCGCCTTGATACGCGGACTGGCGAGCGCACCCTCGTGACAGAAGCCGTTGAGCATATCGATGCTGAACAGCGCCATGCGCCCCAGTTGCGCGTCTGCGAGCTGGTCCGCCCACGTGATGGTCGGCAGGTTATTTTTCCACTCAACTAGCGCCTGCAAAAACTGCATTGTCTGCCCCTGAAAGTTCTCGGGAATGGTTGTCATCTTCTTTACCTCCTCGGGATTGCTACAATTTTGCCTCAGCCTCGGGATTGAAGCGGTACAGGCGTGCGGGACGATGCGTCCCCTGCATCTTCTTATCGCCCGTGTCCTCCAGAATGCCCGTGGCCAGAATCTTCTTGCGGAAGTTACGCTTATCAAGTTTTTTATGTTGAATGATCTCATAGACGCGCTGCAGTTCGCGCAAGGTGAATTGCTCGGGCAGAAGGCTAAAGGCGATCGTCGTATAGTCTAGTTTGCCGCGCAGCCGGTCCAACGTGTAGTCCAGAATTTTGGCATGATCGAAGGCGAGTGGGGGCAGGTCATAGACTGAGAACCAGCCGACATCCGCCGCGTCGCTGGCCGCTTTGACCTGCAGGCGCTCTGAGTCCAGCAGTGCGAAGTAGACGACGGTAATGACGCGCGTGCGTGGATCACGGCCCGGATCGCCAAAGGTGTATAACTGCTCCAGGTAGACATCCTGCACGCCGGTCTCTTCCTGTAATTCCCGCTTGGCCGCCGTCTCCAGTGACTCGTCGATGTTGACGAAGCCGCCCGGTATTGCCCACATTCCTTCGAATGGCCATGATCTACGTTTGACCAGCAATATCTGCAGGTCGCGCTGGCGCAGGCTCATCATTACCACATCGACCGTTACCGATGGACGTTCATATTTGCTCGCATCGTAGTGATGATCCTTTGCCTCTTGTCCCCCTTTTGTGTGCTCGTTGTTCCGTTCCACATCTTGCACGCCAGCCTGCGCGCCGCTCGTCGCAGTGATTTCCTCTTCCATATCGCTGACATAGCCCTCCCGCTCTCTTGTACAGAACTAGACAAGGCGAGCACTATAGCTTATACTATAACAAAAGGATTCATAAAAATTGTCTCTCCCCATCTTCCAAAACGAAGAGGCTTACTTAGTGTACCTCTTACACCAATATACTTCACTGTTGCCCTTCTGTCAAGTGCTGGTCTGAATTCGATCCTGCTGGCGAACCCTTTTCTTGACTCCTCATAGCTCCGCGCGGCTCGCCTCAGTTTTATGAGTCATCCCGAGTAACTCCTCAGGTCTCCTTTTCCAGACTCCTCGCCGCTGCGCGGCACGCACATCCATTCTCTTGCGAAGTGGTAAATAGGCTGAAGGTTCGGACGCAAATGCTGGGTCGAGGACCCCTTGTCCGAACCTTCAGCCCAATACTTTTAGGATGAAGGATGGATATTTATTCGCATGTGATGCTTTCCATGCAGCAAGAGGTAGCAGAAAAGATTGATGATTTGGTTAAGCAGGAGTAAGCACAGATCTTCTAGGAAGAGCTAGAAGATCTTGCTGTAGCCTTCCCTTTACTTTGGTCTCAGTAGAGTGTATCCGCAAGCTATCAAAGCAATACAACCTAGTAGCGTAGCGGCATTGTTAATAATATACAATGGGGTATCAGGTAAGGAAGCAGCCATAAAACTTCCTATAGAAATGATCCCAGAGATGATAAGTAACACGCCCGTCCAACGTGGAAAAGTAGATGCACGCATGATAGCAATACCAAGGAGAACGCTGCCGATAACTTGCAGAGCGTTGGCGACGTAGAAAAGAGGATAATTGATGCTAGTAAGGAAGTAATAAATACCGAAGAGAAGAGAACTGGTACATAATGCTGCTACACCAGATAGGCCTAACCAACGTGTTTGGTAAGATTGTTTCATGTGTAGCGCAGGCAGCCCTAATGAAAACAGAAGGGATGTAATTCCTAATATCAAATTGATGCTTCTAATGAAGGCGGGTTGAGTGTATAAGGAATATGGTATTAAGCCAATGGCAGCAAAGATTATATCGCCGATGATTAGCACTATTCCGCTAAGGCGAAAGTACATGAAAACATATGAGGTGGGAGTAGGAGCATCAAGGCGATCAGGAATGGCCGCAGCATGGAAGCTTGCAGGCTGAATAGGGGCGATAGAAGCAGGGCTGGGAGCAAGCATGGGCGGATTCGCCTTCTGCGCTGTGGGGGGCGCGGGAGAGAGTTTGGATGAAGCAATGACCGCCGCAGGCAGCGTTGATGGTTCAGCAGGCTGATTGGTCTGCGGTGGAGCAGGAAGCGGTTCAGGCGCAAGGGGGGGGTTCTCGCTCCCGTTCTCTCCCTTGCTCTCTGCTTGCCCAGATTTGACTGGCACCGTCGCTGAAAGTGCAGTTGGGACGAGTATCTTCTCTAATTGCACTTTGATCTCCCCCACACTGGCGGGACGTGCCTGCTCGTTCATTTCGAGCATCTGTGTGATCAGCTTGGCAAGCGGCACGGGAATGGTGGGGTCCACCAGTTGTAAGTTCGGAAACTGAAAGGGCTTGCTTGCAGGATTATGCCCGGAAAGCATCTGATGCAGGGTTGCCCCCAGACTATAGATATCGGAGCGTGGGCTGGTCTGCGACTGCCCATATTGCTCAGGGGGCGCGTAGCCGACCGAATAGTAGTAGGCGGTATCTTTGGTCTGTTCCTGTTTGAAGTGGCGTGCTATGCCAAAGTCAATCAGGCAGATCTGTCCTTTGGGGGTGAGCATAATATTGAGCGGTTTGAGATCGCGGAAGATGATCTGGGGGGTATGGGTGTGTAAATACTCCAGCGCGTCGCACAATTCCATGCCGATGCGCACCACCTCCTTGAGGGGAAATTTGTGCCCAGGGGTGGCATTTAAAGCCGCTTGCAGATTCTGGCCCTCGATGAAACTCATCACCAGGTACCAGCGGTCGTTCTCGGGAAAATATTCATGAATGACGGGCAGATTGGGATGATGCAGGCCAGCGAGCAAATGGGCTTCGCGGCGAAACTGCTCGACGGCCAGCGGCACCTCCTGCGGAGTCAGTCGACTCATGCTCATCTCTTTGACCGCAACCAGACGATCTCCCAGTTGGGTATCCTGGGCCACGTAGACGGCTCCCATGCCGCCCTGTCCCACGGCGCGTAGCAGACGATAGCGTTGATGGAGCAGGTGTCCTGCGGACTGCCTGCCAGTGCCGATCTGGACGGGTTCCTGCTGCGGCAAGCTTGTTAGGGCCTGATCGGTCCCCGTTTGAGACACACCACACGTGTGACAAAACGAACTGTCGGTGGGCAAACGGGTCCCACATATGCGGCAATACAACGATGTTACCAAGGTCTCCCTCCTTGCACACGGTCATCGGAATGCTCATCCTTTTTCTGGTTGATCCGTCAAGCCAACGCCAAAAAGGAGAAAAAAATACCATCAGCTGTCTCTTTGACTCACGGTTCGCTCATTTTCGAGGCAGTTCACAGGAATGGCCCCACCAAGAAGGGTATGCAGAAACACATGGGAACCCTTGCTCTCTGACCTTGCCCAATGTTCGAATGAATGGTCCTGCTATGTAGAACGTTGGAGTCGTGAAGGAGTAACCAGGACCCACTTTGGTCACATCTACTTTCCCTTGTGCCCAATCACGATTGGTAAATGACCCACATTTCACAAAATCGTTTCACTACAATTGGCACGACTCGCCGCGCGCAGGAGAGGAATTTCCCCACGGACGGCGAGCATAGAGGACGGGAACCGGCTCTTTGTTATGCCTCTTCGTAGCGACCGCCCAGGTGTTGTGCGAGGAACTTTTCGGCGGCAGCATAGAACTTGATGCGATTCTCCGGCTTAGCGAAACCGTGACCTTCATCGGGAAAGAGCATGTATTCGTAGTTAATGCCCTTGCTCTTCATGGCATCAACGATCTGTTCGGACTCTGCCTGTTTCACCCGTGGATCGTTCGCGCCCTGAGCAATCAGCATAGGAATTTTGATCTGGTCGGCCTTGAACAGCGGCGAGCGCGACTTCAAGAACTCCTCCTCTGTATCGGGGTTGCCGACGCGCTTGTGGAAGGTCGCCAGAAAGGTTGCCCAGTAGGGAGGGATCGTCCTGACAAGCGTTATCAGGTTGCTGGGTCCCACGATATCGACGGCGCAGCAGAAGAGGTCAGGCGTGAACGTCGCCCCGACGAGCGCGGCGTACCCACCATAGGAGCCGCCGTAGATCGCGACCTTTTTAGGATCGGCAATTCCCTGTTCCACAGCCCAGTTTACGGCATCCACCAGATCGTTATGCATATTGCGACCCCACTCCTTGTCGCCCGCGTTGAGGAAGTCCTTGCCGTAGCCCGTGGAGCCGCGAAAGTTAACCTGCAAGCAGGCATAGCCGCGATTGGCGAACCACTGCGCTTCGGGATTGTAGCCCCAGGCGTCACGTGCCCAGGGGCCACCGTGCACATCAAGTACAGTTGGAAGGTTCTTCTGCTGCTCGCCGATCGGAAGGGTGAGGTAGCCGTGCACGATCAGGCCATCGCGCGCGGTAAAGGAGATCGGTTGCATATTGGCGAGCGTGTACTTCGCCAGATCGGGCTGGTTATCGAAGAGGAACGTCGCAGTCTGTTGCTCGCGATTGTAGGCGTAGAACGGGATCGGGCCATTGTCCACGGTGAAGGCGACCAGCCAGGTCTTATCGGCATCGTCGCGGCTGACCAGGAAGAAATCGCCCTGGTGGATATCGCGAATACGATCGAAATCGAGCTGGATTGACTCATCGAGCACGGTCCATTCGAGGCGGTCCTTATTGAACGCGACGGCCTGGATCTCGTAGGTATCGGGATGAACCATCACATTTCCCACATCGTAGTGTGCGTCTTCCGCGATCACCGTGAGATCGTTGGTGGCGAGATCGAGCCTGACGAGGCGGCTGGCGTTCGCGTTGCGCGAGTCCTCCAGGTAGATCGACTGACCATCGAGCGTGAAGCCGACGGGACCGCTGGTGAGCGCGTCGTCCGCGCTCCAGGCTACGATCTTACGCCACTCGTCTTGCTCGGTCGCACGCACCAGCAGTTCCAACCCACCGTCCGGCTGAGCGGTGACGGCGCCGCGCACCTTGAACTGTGTATCAGTGACCCAGGCGGCGACATTGCCGGGATTCTTCGCCACGAGTGATAGTTCGCCTGTAGGAAGATCAAGGTGATAGACATCGTGTACCTGCGGATTGTCCTTGTTGAGCCCGATCAGCAGCTCGTCGGGGAAGTGTTTATCGCTATCGATAATGCGCGCCTGGACGTTTTCGAACGGCGTCAGGTCGCGCGTCTCGTGCGTCTCCAGGTTAGTCGCGTAGAGGTGCCAGTTCTCGTTGCCGCCGCTATCCTGCACGTAGAGGATATGTTTGTTATCGGCGGACCAGGTATAGAAACGGATGCCGCGCTCCTTATCCTGGGTGACAGGTTGATAATCGTCGCCGCCCGCCGTGCCAACCCAGACGTTCAGCACGTCATTGACGGGTGCCAGGTAGGACATGCGCTTGCCATCGGGCGAGATGCGGGGACTGGTCTTGACCGGATTGCCGAATAGGATAGAGCGTGGAATCAACTCCACGCGCGCTGTCGTTGTCATGTATCTACTTTGCTCCTTATCAGATATATCTATAAGAAATTTCGTCGGTGCTGTGCAATAGAACAGTTCGCAGCGAAAGGATGCTCCTGTCCCAAAAGCTCTTGATAGTATATCATAGGGCGCGACCGTGAAGTCTGTAGGGGCCCGGCTTGCCCGCGTATGGCCAGCAGCAGTGGACACGGGCAAGCCGGGCTCCTACAAGGAGGATTCATTATGGCGATCATAATCGGGATTATACGCGCGCGGCCAGCATCTCGCAGTACACTTTGTACGTTTGCTTGGCTATCTGCCCCTGTGTATAGTTATCTAGCACGCGCTGACGACCGCTCCGGGCGAGATCGGCATAGAGGGCGGGATCATCGAGCAGCTTCTGGACGCAGGAACTCAGGTCCCTGGCATCGCCTTCTTTGAAGACAAGGCCCGCATCCCCGATGACATGGGGGATCTCGCCGCTAGAGGAGCCGATCACGGGCGTCTCGCAGGACATCGCCTCGGGGAGCACGCGGCCAAATTGCTCTTTCCAGTTCGGGCGCGTCAGAGAGGGCAGCACGAATGCGTCCAGGCGCTCCATCTCGCCGGGGACCTCGTAGGTAGGGACGCCGGGTTTGAAGAGCACGCGGTCGCTCACGCCCAGGCGGCTGGCCTGCTCCTCCAGCGCGCTTTTCAGTGGACCATTGCCGATAAAGGCAACGCGACAATACCTGGGCAGGTAGGTCAGCGCCTCGACCATTAGAGGCAACCCCTTCTCCTCCTTCAGGCGACCAATGAAGCCCATCGTAAAAGGCTCATCGGGCTTGCGGGCCGTGCGGGGCTCTTTGCGGCCGTAAATCTCTGTATCGAAGCCGAACTGAGGGATGATATGGATTGCGCCCTGGTAGCCCTTGCGGCGCAGGACATCCGCCGCGTCGCGGTTGCCGGCGAGCGCAGAGGTCGCGTGCCGATAGTTATACAGCTCGATCTGGCGAAAGGGAGGAGGATAGCTGCGATAGAGGTTCTGCCAGGTAAAGAACAGGGCCTGCGCCTTCAACTGCTGAGCCAGGCGCATTGCCTGGAAGGTTGCGAAATTATACGGCTCCTCATCGATATGCACCACATCAGGTTTGACATCGCGCATAATCTGCCCTAGCTGTGGATAATAGTGCAGGTGAAAGTTACCATTGAGGGCCATAGGCGTCACAATCATCCCGTAGCCGCTGGTATAGAGCCGTTCGAGCACCTGCTTGCTGCCATCGTCGCTCAGCCAGTATTCAGGCGTCACCAGGGTCAGTTCAACATCGGGGCAGCGCGCGATCTCTTCTAATTTACGCTGCGAGGTCCCTGCAACCAGGGCCTTTGAAATCATCAATACACGCATCTTCTCATCTCTCCCTCTGGGCGCCAGCCTTCTTGCGCGCTAGAGCCTCTTCATAGACAGCCAGTGTTTCGGTCGCCGTCTTCCGCCAGTTGAACAGCGTCGCTCTCTCTAATGAACGCGTCCGCAGATCGGCCTGTAATACCTCATCGGTCAGCACGCGCCGCATCGCCTCGACCAGCGCCTGGGTATCGTCTGGATCAACCATAATCGCCGCATCGCCGACTACCTCCGGCAGCGAGGTGCGATTAGAGCACACAACGGGCGCACCACAGCTCATCGCCTCCAATGGTGTCAGACCAAAGCCCTCGTAGAGGGATGGAAAAACAAACAGGCTGGCGCCGCTGTAGAGGGCCGGCTTATCCTCCTCCTCAATAAAACGATAGATGATCTGTCCCGACATACCCAGATCGGCGGCAACGGGTCGCGGATCGGGAAAGAGCGGGCCTTTCTGCTTATCGGGATTGCCCGCGATCAGCAGTTGCAGGTCGGGATCGCCGACCAGGCGATGCACATGGGAGAAAGCATGAACCAGTTGAGGTACATTCTTGCGCTGATCCAGACCGCCGAGATAGAGGATATAGCGTTCGCGTAAGCCATAACGCTTGTGCATAGCGGTCAGGTGCTCGGTGTCCGTGACGGGTTGGTACTCCTTGCCAGCCGCCTCGTAGATCACCCGCACTCGCTCCGAGGGCACCTTGATTGCATCGATAATATCCTGTCGCGCGTGCTGCGACACCGTAATGATCAACGTCGCGTGGCGGGAGGCACGCGACACAAGGTTAATGTAGGCTTTGACCCTGTTATCAGGTCGATAGGCAGGCAGGCGCAGAGGGATCGCATCGTGAATAGTCACCACCGTCGGGGTGCGCGGGAACAGGGGGGATGCGAAATAGGGGACATGGAAGATATCCGCGCCTTCCTTGCGAGCAGCAGACGGCGCGGTAAACTGTTCCCACATCACCTTGCTAATATTGCGGTTGCTTGCTGCAAAGACCGGTACGGGATACACATGATAAGGAAATGCCTGCAGCGAGGTCTCTGCGGGCTGCGGCCCGAATAAAACATACTCATTCCGAGAATCGATCTCGGCCAGTGCAGAAAGTAGATGTGTCATATATTGTCCACTACCTGTGGCAGGATACTGAAAAAAAAGAGCATTCATACCTATTTTCATTGAAAGATTTCCTCGTCGGTGAAGTCTGTCTCCCCATTGTACATCTTTTGGTACACTTTTAAAACTTTACGAGCCGACATAGCCCATGTATACTGCTGTGCTCGTTGATAGCCCTTTTTTACTAGTTCCGCGCGCAACTGATCATTTCCAAGGATACTCAAAATGGCCTGTGCCAATGCATTGATATCACCGGGATCGACCAGCAGCGCGGCATCTCCAGCGACCTCTGGCAGCGAGGACGTATTGGAAGTGATGACAGGCGCACCGCAAGCCATCGCCTCAAGAGGTGGGATGCCGAAGCCCTCGAAAAAGGAGGGAAAGGCGAAGACATCGGCCATACTATAGAGTGTGATCAATTCGAGATCGGTCACGTGGCCCAGAAAGCGCACCTTGCGCTCCAGCTTAAGCTCCGCCACCAGGTTGCGCGTCTCTTCATACAACCAGCCAGGCCCGCCAGCGATAGCGAGCATAGCAGGTCCATTTTTCTGCCTCTGGGCCTGGTAAAACGCCTTGATCAGGCCAGGGTGATTTTTGCGCGGCTCCAGCGTTCCCACGCCAAGCAGTAAGGGATGCTTCAGGCCGAACTTATGGCGCGTCGCAGCGAGAATAATCGGATCGGTGATGCGGCGAAAGTAGGGAGCAACGCCGTTCGGGATCACCGTCAGCTTCTCGCGCGGCGTCTGGAAATGCTCCACCAGCGTGCGGCTCACCTCGGATGAGACCGTCGCGACCACATCGGCCCTGGCGACCGACTCTGGTACCACCTTGCGCAGGTACGCGGCCAGCGAGGGGACCGCGTACTCTGGATGTTCAAGGAACGCCAGATCGTGGATCGTCACCATCTTGCGCACCTTCTTACCGAGCGGAGGAAGCACAAAGTCGGGGCCATGATAGAGGTCCGCCGCGCCTGAAAAAACCGTCGCGGGAACAGGCAGGCGCCAGCGATACCAGAGAATATTGAGGTACCGGTCGGGAATGAAAATGCTGCGACCTCGTACGTTCGGAGCAGTGGGGAAAGGATGCTCCGGCGTCGGGTGTCCACTGGTGAGCAAGGTGTACTGGTTGCTGCTATCCTGCGCCAGGAGCGCCGCCACCAGGTTACGCACATAAGAACCGATGCCAGCTCCCTGGCGTATAGCTGCTGTATAATCAATAGCGATACGCATGGGGCTTCCTTCTCTTGTTGGCAGTCTACTCATCGGCGGATGAGCGCCGTGGGGCGCCAAACAAGCCAAGAGGAGCGCCACCCAGGAGATGGAAGTGTAGATGAAAAACCGACTGACCAGCTTCGGGACCGTTATTTGTCACGAGACGATACCCGCTTTGCGTGATACCCAGTTCCCTGGCGATCTGTCGGGCGGCATCAAAGAGCCGCAAGAGAATCTGCTCATCGGCCCTCTTCAGATCGCTGAGCGAGTTCGCGACGTGGCGGCGAGGAACGATCAGCACGTGATAAGGAGCCTGCGGCTGGATATCCTGAAAGGCCAGCACATCCTCGTCCTGGTAGACCGTCTTGCTCGGAATCTGGCCCGCAGCAATCTTACAGAACAAACAATCGGCAACAAAATAATTCTCCGCGCTCAAAGAGCACCTCCTGGTAAAACATGCACAACAGATGAACATAATAGGGAGAGAACCCGGTAGGGTAGTTCTCTCCCTGTAGGACGCCAACGGCACCAGCGATGACATCTACGCCTCGGAAGGTGTTGTTCCTTCAGAGATAGCGACTGTGTCAGCGGCTACGTCTGTGCTTTCGCTGGTTGTGGCTTCACTGATTGGAACTTCGCTAGTTGGGACTGCGGCATCTTTCGCACCTAAATCGGCCTGCGTCAGTGGAGTTTCCTCCGTGTTCTGCCCCTCGGCCTGCACGTCCTGCTCTTTCGGCTCCTGCTTCTTGTTGCTCTTCGCCACAAAGTCTGGTCCATGCACGGAGGGATCGTTATACTGCGGCAGATTCATTTCCAGGCGGAGAGCCTTAATAGCCTGGTAAACCACACCGGCCTTCAGCTCAAGTTGATCGGCGATCTGCTTATGCACGCCAACGGGTGGTACAGGAAGCAAGGGCGTATAAGCGTTTTTGATCCGCTCCATCTCTTCCGGGCTTCCTTTATACGTTTGCAGCTCCCACCAGCTTGGAATACCGCGTCGATCGCGCAACTCCTTGATAATCTTCTTGACTGCCTTCTTCGGAATGCTCAGTTCCCGCCCGATCTGTGTACGAATGCCGTCGAACTCCAATGGAGTAGCCAGTTCGAGGTAGCGTTCCTCAACCTGAGTGACCTGCTCAGGGGTAGGTGTAAACGGCTGAGGGGGCGGAGTTTTCTCGCGTTTGGGCTTAGGCGGAGCGGGTGGTTTTGCACCTGGCTTGCCCTTGCCGCGAGGTTTCTGGCCGGCGGGTCCACCTTCACGAAAGCCATCTGGTCGTGGAGGCCGATCCGGGCGTGGGCCGCGTGGTCCCCCTTCCATAGGCTGACGTGGGCGAGGACCAACGGGCGTCGGAGGTAAACCGGAACCGCCAACGACACGATAGCCGCCGGGGCCACGATTCTCTTCGCGATAGCTGCCGGGGCCACGATTCTCACGATGGTTACCTGGACCGCGGTCGCGGTCATCACGGTAGTTACCTGGGCCGTTTGGGCTACGGAAGCCACCGGGCGCGCTGCGATTATCTCGGGGAGCGGAGGGATCAGGTAATCTAGGGCGAGGTGCTGGCTGATCGGGCTGGCCGATCTTCACATCTTCAACGGTATCGAGCCATTGAGCAGTGCCGCTCTGCGCTGGTTTTGGTTTAGGCGGTGGGGCGGGACGATGTTGTGTGCCTGGCCCGGCGGCGCCTATGGGCCTATTCGACGTGGGCGGCGTATTTTTCGTCGCCAACTTCTCTTTTCTTGCTTTTTGGGTGCAATCGGGGCAAGTTACTTCTTTAGCATTTGCCGACTGAAACCACTTGCTGCATGTGATGCACCGCATTTTTATCTTACTCATGCGTGGACTTCTCCCCTGTACCATTACTAACAGACATCATGTCTATGCGTCGGAATGCACTTCTTAGTATAGGGCCTATTTCGCTTAATGTCCAGCCCTGCTTTTTCGGGCTGTCGAGCGTGCAGGGGAGAAATTCTTGTCTAATGTTGTCCAATGCTATCTATGGAAATTAAACCTTTCTGCTGTCAAATCCGCTGTCAGATTTCGGTCTGTTCGTGGGTTCCTCGACGGTGATTTGGCCTGTATCTGGCTCATCATATAACGACTACCTGCCAGGGAGTTTATCGGCTTCTAGAGCGGTTTCACGTGCTATTCACTTTACAAGCTTATCGTATCTTGGGAACTTCAATTTTTAAGGATTTTTAGGTAAGCGTGCTAGGATTTCGTTTAGGAGTGTCGTGTGTTCATCGAACTTTGTTTCTATTTGGTTGAGTCGTTGTTCCATTCGATCAAAACGCTCTTCTATAGTGTCCAGGCGTTCAAAAATTCTTCTGATATCCTTCCCTTGTGCTCGTATGACTCCCAGCATAATGGTAGTATTTTCTTCTATTTCTTGGGTGCGTGCAGTGGTTTCTTTGCGAAAGGTGGCAAAGGTTTGCTCTACACTCTCTGTTTTCCGGTTGGCTTCTCAAGCGGCTTCACTGGTTATTTTGTGTGCTGTGCTTGTAGTATGTAGTTCTTTTTCCTGTCTGTGTTTCCGGTATTCTACAGGAGTAAAACCAGGGGTTTTGTACAGGTGTTCGATGGCGTTTCTGTTCTATTATAGCAGATAGCTTCTCGTGTGGCTACTGAACTAGAGCTCGGTTCGTGTTGGAATTCCTGCCTTCTTCTTTTTCTTTCTGTTCTCTGAGTGCTTCCTTGTATCTTGTGAATATCGGGTTGCCTGTGTCTTTTACTTCTAGTTTGAAGAGCCTTTTTCCTGGTACTGGTGTTGGTAACTCGGGGATGCCCATTTTTCTTAGGAGTCTGATCCCGTCTGGTTTGTGGCTTCTTGCTGTTATG
>DAOTTD010000114.1:0-3464 GCA_034438015.1 Ktedonobacteraceae bacterium
GCGCGTGAAACGCTTCAAATTCCTCTTGCCACTGCTCCAATTCTTCTTCCGTCATGTGTTTCCTCCCACTCAGCTTCTCTCTCTTTTGAATCTACGAGTGAGAGCCAACTACGGTTGTAGTACTAGAAGAACAAACTCACAATAGGTTGCCGCTGTAGATGATATGATGTTAAACAATTTCTTATTCAGAGAGGGGAGGATAATGGAACCTCAAAAATATACAGCATATCGTAGAGATGAGTGTGCCGTGTTTCTGAAAACAACAGAACGTTTTGGCGGATTATCGAATATGGCAGGTGGATATCCTCTCTCTATTAACGGTATACGAGTTCTGACCTCTGAGGCTCTTTATCAAGCATGTCGCTTTCCACACTTACCAGAAGTGCAAAAATTGATTATTGGACAGACAAGCCCTATGACAGCAAAGATGAAGAGTAAACCGTATCGCAAGGATTCACGCCCGGATTGGGATACAGTTCGGGTCAGTATCATGCGTTGGTGCTTGCACATTAAATTAGTACAGAATTGGGAAAAATTCGGTGATCTCCTTTTATCAACAGGGGATCGGCCAATTGTTGAAGAGTCGTATCGTGATCCGTTCTGGGGCGCTAAGCCTACTGATCCAGAAAACCTTCATGGTGTCAATATTCTTGGTCGATTGCTTGTAGAGTTACGAGAGCAGCTACGAGACCCAGAAGCTAACAGGCTATGGCTCGTTGAACCACCCTCTCTCCCACAATTTCTCTTTTTAGATAGACAAATTGGTGTGATTGAAGGTTCAAAGCCGAAATCTAGAGTAGTGGCCATAGCAGAGCCTTTGGAATTACTTGGTTCAGAACAGATAAAAGCAGAGAATACCATCACTAGTGATATTAAGGTAGATACCGAGAATTCGAACCAGCCGCATCTGCAGGCAGCTTGTATCGATATACCTACAACGCTCTCACACATTGACCCACTATTATCAGCAACTGAGGATCAACTGCCACGTCAATTATCCCTTGAATTAAATGATCAACTTGTGCCACAAACAGCAAAACCCAAACAACGACGTAAGCGAAAAACTTGAGTTATCTATCACCTGGCAAATAAACCTGTCAATACTGCTCTAACAGGTCAAACAATAACAGCAAGTCTGGCGGCAGATCAGGCCGACCTCCGCCAGGGTAGCCTCACAGCCTCAACGCGCCCGCGTCGATGCGCGGGAACAACAGTGCTCCGGGCACCACCTTTGTGAACGCGACACTATCCCACACGCTTTCATATTCCCATGCGCCATTTTTGATGGGTGGCAGACCCAGTTGCGCCAGGATGCGATCGCTGGACGTGGGTATATATGGCGCGAGCAGGATCGCCAGCAGGCGTGTCGCCTCCGCAGCCGTGTGCAGCACGGTGTCGAACTGCTCCGCTTGATCGGGCTGGCGCGCGAGCTTCCACGGTTCGCTATGCTCGATATACTGGTTCGCGCGGCGGACAAAGTTCCAGATGGTGTTGAGGGCACCGCCGATCTCCCACGACTCTATAGCCGTGGCGGCACGCTCGCGTGTCTCGACGGCGACGCGCTGCAACTCCTCCTCGCGCTCGCCCAGTGGACCTGGCTGCGGGATCGTTCCGCCCCGGTAGCGCTGCACCATCGAGACGACACGGTTCAGCAGGTTGCCGAGATCGTTGCCCAGTTCGTCGTTGTAGAGACGTATGAGGGAAGAGCGCGAGAAATCGCCGTCCGCCGCGAACGAGAGGCCGCGCGTCAGGGCGAAGCGCACGGGATCGGCACCCACTTTGTCGACCAGTTCCACCGGATCGATGATGTTGCCTAATGTCTTGGAGATGCGCTGCCCGTCGGCGGTGATGAAGCCGTGCACCGCGATCTGCTTCGGCAGGGGCAGGTCGGCGGAGAGCAGCATCGCAGGCCAGTAGAGGCAGTGGAAGCGCGTAATATCCTTGCCAATCACGTGGGCGTCGGCGGGCCAGTAGCGCGCGAAGGTGTCGGTATCGTCGGGGAAGCCGACGCTGGTCAGGTAGTTGGTCAGCGCGTCGAACCAGACATAGATCAGGTGCTGCGGATCGCCGGGAACAGGGATGCCCCACGGCTCCGCGTCGGGACGCACCAGGCGCGAGACCGAGAAATCGCGCAGTCCCTGCCTGATCAATGAGATCAGCTCGGCGCGGCGCGAGGCGGGCACGATAAAGTCGGGATGCTCCTCTATATGCGCCAGCAGGCGCTCGCTGTACTTCGAGAGCGCGAAGAAGTAGTTCTCCTCCTCCAGCCACTCGGGCGACAGCGTGGGATGGTTCGGGCACCGGCCCGCGACGAGCTCTTCGGTCGCGTAGAAGGTATTGCAGTTCGGACAATACCAGCCGACGTATTTTGAAAGGTAGATGTCGCCCTTCTCACGGGCGCGGCGGAACATCTCGACCGCTGCCTGCACGTGGTGCACCCCGGTCGTGCGAATCCAGTAATCGTTGCTGATAGTTAGCTTTGACCACGCCAGCTCGAACGCTTTGTTGATCGTATCGATCCATATACGCGTATCGACGTTCTGGACGCTGGCGGCGCGCAGCACGTGCTGGCTGTTCTCGTCCACGCCCATGCTGAAGCGCGTATCGTGGCCGCGCAGGCGATGATAGCGCGCGACCACATCGGCGGCGACCTTCTCCAACGCGTGCCCGATGTGCGGCGCGGCATTGGGGTAATCGATTGCCGTGGTAATGTAGTATTTTCTGTGCGCGGTTCTATCGCCGGTCTCGTCCTGAGTCTCAAGTTCAGTAGCCATAGTTTCACCTCATCATTTTCCGGTAGTGCATAACACAAAAAGAGGGGCGCAGGTATCGCCTGCGCCCCTCTGCATATCTTGTCTTCACCTTCTCAGGTGAGTATTGCTTCTCTGCGTGGAGAGGACAGCGACACCTTGCTGGATACCATCATCATAGGCATCCAGTAACGCACGGTAAGCATATTTACAATGGAGATGCTGTGCTTATATTGCAAGGTCGTCACGCTCTTTCACGCTCATAATTGTTGCTTCAGTTGTTGCTACCAGTGTAGCGGTAGTCGTTGCGTCTTGTCAAGTAGGGGCCTGCGCAAGGCGCAATACCATTCACTTAACGATGTCGGCAGTAGGGACAAGGGGTGGCAGCGGGGCCAGGAGGGGGCCTTGCGCGCAATACCATTCACTTTAGGCTCCTTTCTCTGCCAGAACGGTTGTGGCAAGAGGATCAAGCAGATCGACAAAATCGAGAAACCGATCATCCGGCTCAAACGGCTTGGGAGGAGGAAGATGGCGCTTCTCGGGGTGGTATTTGTTGTAGACCTGCTTCCCCTCACGTCGATTGATGTGCCCACGAAATGCGCAACGAGCCTGTGGAAGAGCTAATCCAGACCTGATGAGCAAAAGTCGCTCAGAACTGGACGTTGAGCCAGTGAGAGAGGGCAAAAACAGCAGAAGAGGGAGCAAAAAAGGCAG
>DAOTTD010000115.1:0-21804 GCA_034438015.1 Ktedonobacteraceae bacterium
TTTTTTCAGTAAGCGCGCTTCTGAAGGAGTAAGAGAGCCTCAAAGAAGGGAGGAAAAGGCGCCGTGTCGATCCAGCAAGTTGACCCCGGTATGGTTGCTTACCAGATCCTTGATATCGATGGCAACCTGGTTGGCAAGATGCCCGATCTCAGTGCCGAGCGCCTGTTCGCGCTTTACCGTTCCATGCACCTGGGCAGGGCTTTCTCAAACAAGATTATTGCCCTACAGCGCCAGGGACGCGCCACGACCTTCGGTTCCCTGGTGGGACAGGAGGCAACCGCCGTTGGTCTGGCGGCTCCCATGCAAGCGCAGGACTGGCTCGCCACGACCTATCGCGAGATTGCCTCGTTGCTCGTCAGGGGCATCCCGCCCGCTTCTCTGATCTACTCTTTTCGCGGCTTCACTCCGCCCTTTCCGAAGGAGTCGCGCTGCCTGCCCATCCAGATCGTCATCGGCACGCAAATGCTGCACGCGGTGGGACTGGGCATGGCGGCGAAGATCGCCGGCGAGCCTGCCGTTGCCGTGGGCGTGTGCGGCGATGGGGCGACCTCCGAGGGCGATTTCAACGAGGCGCTGAACTTTGCTGGTGTCTTCCAGGCACCAGTGGTGCTTGTTATACAAAACAACGGTTGGGCCATCAGCGTGCCGCGTCATCGCCAGTCAGCCGCGCCCACCCTCGCGGCCCGTGGCGGCGGCTTCGGCGTGCCATCGGTGCTGGTCGATGGCAACGATGTGCTCGCAGTCTACGACATAATGCAGCAGGCTATCGAGCGTGCCCGCGCGGGACAGGGGCCGACCCTGGTCGAGACGCTGACCTATCGCATAGGTTCCCACACTACTGCCGACGATGCCACGCGCTACCGTGATGCCGCCGAGGTCGAGTCCTGGCGCGCGAAAGATCCTGTGCGGCGCTTCCAACGTTTTCTTATGAGCCGCGATCTGCTGACCGCTGCGCAGGACCAGCAACTGATCGCAGAAGTCGAAGCTGAGATCAATGCAGCCGTCACCGAAGCCGAGGCGATGCCGCCTCCCGCCCCCGATGCCTTCTTCGACTATACGGAGGCCAACCTCTCGCCCCGCCTCCAGGAGCAGCGTGCCGACCTGCTGCGCTATAGCAAGCAGAACAAGCCAGGAAGGAGTTAATCACGATGCAGATGACGATGATAGAAGCGCTCAACCAGGCGCTTGCATTGGAACTGGAGCGCGATGGACGTGTCGTTGTACTGGGACAGGATATCGGCGTGAACGGCGGCGTCTTCCGTGTTACCGAACAGCTTCAGAAGCGCTTTGGCGAGCGGCGCGTCTTCGATACCCCGCTGTCGGAATCGGGCATTATCGGCAGCTCTGTAGGCATGGCCGTGTATGGCCTAC
The DNA here is from genome assembly GCA_034438015.1 of Ktedonobacteraceae bacterium. Lineage (GTDB taxonomy): Bacteria > Chloroflexota > Ktedonobacteria > Ktedonobacterales > Ktedonobacteraceae > JACDAE01. The sequence goes on from DAOTTD010000115.1 coordinate 1,372, forward strand.
GCCCGGTCGCCGAGATCCAGTTCGCGGGCTTCCTCTTCCTGAGCATGAGCCAGCTCGTGACGCAGGCCGCGCGTATGCGTTTTCGTAGCGCGGGAACCTTTACCTGTCCGCTGGTCGTACGAGCCCCTTTCGGTGGGGGTGTGCGTACGCCCGAACTACACTCTGATAGCCTGGAAGGCGTATTTATGCAGACGCCCGGGCTCAAGGTCGTTATCCCGTCCACCCCCTACGACGCCAAGGGCCTGCTCGCCTCAGCCATCGCCGATCCCGATCCCGTCCTGTTCCTGGAGCATATCAAGCTCTACCGCTCCTTCCGTCAGGAGACACCGGAGGAACACTATACGCTTCCCCTGGGCAAGGCACAGACCGTACGGGAGGGCGGCGATGTCAGCGTGTTTGCTTACGGTGCCATGGTGCAGGTCGCCCTCGCCGCCGCTAAGCAACTGCCGGGTATCAGCGTCGAAGTCATCGACCTGCGCACCATCTGGCCCCTCGACGAAGCGGCAATTATCGCGTCCGTCGAAAAGACCGGGCGCGCTGTGATTGTCCACGAAGCTGCACGCGCCGGCGGCGTCGGAGCCGAGATCACCGCGATCATCAACGATCACTGCCTCTATTCGTTGCTCAAGCCGGTGGAGCGCGTCACAGGCTACGACACGCCCTACCCGTCTCCGGAGGACGAAGACAATTATGTGCCGAGTCCTGCTCGTGTGGTTGATGCTATCAAGCGTACGATGGAGCCGTAGGAGGGCGCTATGAAAGAATTCAAACTGCCCGACCTGGGTGAAGGGATGCAGGAGGCCGAGATACGGCACTGGCTGATCAAGCCCGGCGATACGCTCAGGCTCGATCAACCGATGGTCGAGGTCGAGACGGACAAGGCAGTCGTTGAGATCCCTTCGCCGATCGCAGGCCGCGTCTCCGCTATTCGTGTGCAGGAGGGGACGGTGGCGAAGCTCGGCGAGGTGCTGGTGATCTTCGATGCGCCCGGTGAAACATCCACACCCGCTCGCCCGGCTGCCTCTACCCCGTCCGCCAATACTACCGCTGTTCCGGTGAGCCAGGCATCCGTTCAGACGACTACTCATGATATAGCGACACGTCAGCGTGTCCTGGCCGCGCCCGCCGTGCGTAAGCGGGCCTTCGAGCTTAGCATCGAGCTGGCAAATGTGCAGTCGTCTCATCCCACCGGTCGCGTCACAATGGATGATCTGCAGCGTTACGTTGAGCATGCACAACAGAAACCAGCCGTATCTCCTTCCACGCCTGCCCCAACTGAGCTGTCTTCTGAATCGGCTAACGGCGCTCGTAGAGCCGCTCCTGTAGCATCTGGCAAACAGGGAGAGGAGGCCGAAGAACGCCAGCCACTCACAGGACTGCGCAGGCGCATCGCCGAACGGATGGAGCGGTCGTGGCGTACCATTCCGCACGCCACCGCCTTCGACGAGATCGATGGGACCGCACTGGCTGCGTTGCGGCAGACCCTGAAGTCCCTCGCGGAGCAGCGCGGCATCCGTCTGACCTATATGCCACTCCTGGTCAAGCTCCTGCTGCCTGCGCTCAAAGAGTTCCCCATCTTCAACGCTAGCCTGGACGAGGAGAGGCGCGAGATCATTTATAAGCGCGTCTATCACATCGGCATCGCCACCGACTCGCCCGAAGGTCTGCTTGTTCCCGTCCTGCGCAACGCCGATCAGCTTACGGTAACGCAGATTGCTGAGCAGCTTGAGCACCTGATCGCGGGTGCCCAGAAGCGTTCCCTCGCGTTGTCCGAGGTCTCCGGCAGTACCTTCACGCTCAACAATGTGGGCAGCTTCGGCGGCAGCAGTGGCACACCGATCATCAATTATCCTGAGACGGCGATCCTCGCGGTTGGTCGCTTGCAAGAGAAGGCGATCGTGCAGGATGGCAAGATCGTTGCGCGTACGATGCTGCCTCTGGCGCTCTCGTTCGACCATCGCGTCATCGACGGCGCGCTGGCCGGGAGATTCCTGGCCCGCTTCAGGGCGCTGGTGGAGCAGCCGCAGCAGTTGCTACTCGATATGATCTAGTGCATTTTTTACTTGACTTCTGCGGGTCTCATCTGTATACTTCCCTGCGGAAAGGCATCAGAGCCAGACTTCTATTACGGCCCGCTTGATGGGATTGAAATTGATGGGATTGAAAAAATTGATGGGATTGAAAAAATGGTTGTCGGCGATGTTACAACAGCGGTAGATGCCCTTGTGATCGGCGCGGGTCCGGCTGGCTACGTCGCGGCCATCCGCGCCACCCAACTCGGTCGGCATGTAACGCTGGTCGAGTCTGGTCCCGTCGGGGGTGTCTGCCTGCAGCGTGGCTGTATCCCGCTCAAAGCGCTGCTCTTCTCCAGCGAACGCTACCAGCAGATGCGTCAGGAGAGCCTCGCCGATATGGGCGTCCATGCCGAGACGGTCTCCTTCGACTGGTCCAGGATGCGGACGTGGAAGCAGAGTGTCGTGGATCGCCTCGTCAACGGTGTGCGGCGCCTCATCGCCGGCAACCGTATCGAACTGATCAAGGGAACGGCATGGTTTCTCAACCCCGAAGAGATGCGTGTCGAGGGGGAGGAGAGTTCGCACCGTCTCAAGTTCGATCACTGTATCCTCGCCACCGGAGCGAGCGCCGCGCCGCTACCGGATCTACCCTACGATGGTCAGCGTATACTTACGCCCGAGCAGGCTTTGCAGTTAACCGAGCTTCCCAACGCGCTCAATATCTTCGGCAACGACTACATCGCCCTTGAACTGGCGACCCTCTTTGTGCGGCTCGGCGTCCAGGTCAAACTCTACGCTCCCGGCGACCAGATATTGGCGGATGTCGATCCCGCCCCGCTCCGTCTCGTGCAGGCGGGTCTGCGCAAACTGGGCGTACAGATCGTGACGAAGGCCGATAGCGCCTCCATAGATGAGCGTCCCCTGATCATCTCGAACGGCGTGCGACCCAACACAGCGCGCCTATCCCTCAGCGATGCAGGCGTCCAGGTAACAGAGCTGGGCGGCATCGTCGTCGACCGCATGCAACAGAGCAGCGCGCCGCACATCTACGCCGCCGGCGATTGCACCGGAGGTCGCGCGCTGGCGAGTATCGCCATCAAACAGGGCAAGGTTGCCGCCGAAGTGCTCTCCGGTCAGCGCGTCCAGTTCGCGCCGCTGGTCGTCCCCCTGGTCGTTCACACCACGCCGGAGCTGGCGACCGTGGGCCTGTCGGTGGAGGCAGCCGAGCGTGCTGGCTACAATATCGCCACGGGCCGTTTCCCTCTGGCCGCCAACGGGCGCGCCTTGACTCTTGGTACCGACGCTGGCGTAGCCACCATCGTCGCCAATAAAGACGACGGCAGCGTTCTGGGAGCCACCGTTGTGGGACCGCGCGCGGGCGACCTCATCGGGCAGATGTCTCTAGCTATCGAGATGGGCGCAACCCTGACGGACCTCTCCGAAATTATCTATGCTCATCCGGGACTCAGCGAGATCCTGCAAGAGAGTGCGGACCAGGCGCTCAACCAGGCTATTCACGTATTGCGCTAGCAGCATCCTCAAGCGTCGGAATGAGGCGTATCGGGCACCTGATCAAGCTGCATGAGGATGTGGCGAGCCCTGTCCGCCGTCTGTGCCATGGCGAGCTTATCGATGACATCGCTGAGGAGTTCGGGCACGGTGAAGCGTTCCGCCTGCTGTCGTGCCAGGGTTGTGAGTTCTGGGAAGCGTCCCTCCACGACACGTACAAGCAGGGGGCGCAGAGCACTCAGTGCCCCCTGCTGAATGCCTTGCTTTTTGCCTATCTCGATGCCTTGATCGACGCCCTTCTGAACCATTTCCTGGTAGGACCAGGACTCTTCGAGAAAATCCTCAATCATTTGAAATCTCCTTGTGCGTTAGCGACTGGGCCCCTTCTCAAGCGTCGGGATGAGGTGTATCAGGCACCTGATCAAGCTGCATGAGGATCTGGCGAGCCTGTTCAGCCGTTTGTGCTTTGAGCAGCTTATCGATAACATCGCTGAGCAGTTCAGGCACGGTAAAGCGTTCCCCCTGTTGCTGGGCGAGAGCTGTCAACTCCGGAAAGCGTGCCTCTACGAAGCGTACAAGCGTGGGACGTAGAGCGTCCAGTGCTCCCTGCTTCTTGCCGAGCTCGATACCTTGCTTCTCGCCGAGCTCTATGCCTTGCTTCTTGCCGAGCTCAAATCCTTTGTCGACGCCCTTCTGCACCATTTCCTGGTAGGACCAGGACTCTTCGAGAAAATCCTCAAACATCGCAAACCTCCTTTTGAGCCATTTCCGATCGGCTTCCGTCGTGTACACGCGCCCCGCGAATGCGTATCCTAATGCCAGTATATCTTCTTTGCCAGCAGCCCTGAGCCCTTCGATCATGTCATTGACGATCGTATCGCGTGCTTCCATCGCTCCTTGAGTAAGTGGCAGCAGCGGCAGCAGCCCTTCCAGGCCCTTTTGTTGCAACCGCTCCGGCGGGACCTCCCAGAGAAAAATATTTTCGTAGTAAAAGATGTGAATGATGTCGCCATCCACGAGTTTCAGGATGAATGGCGGCTCGACGATGGACGTATCTTTCCAGAGGTAGAGCGCAAATGAGCAAACGGGAAGCTGTGTGAGAAAAGTACTTTATGGGCATGTGCTGTTTGTGAAGCAATCATCCATCTTTACGCTATGATGAGGGATTTTAGTACAACCTTAAGCGACACAATACGTAGATAGGACTGTTAGAATTTGTTAGTCAGAAACTTATCGATAGCTATAGAGATGCAAGCATGGAGGTGCAGATACTATGACGCCACAAATGGAACCGGGCCAGCCGTTGCATGAAGATCCAGGCTACGGGCGGTACGAGGGGAACCAGATGTTTGCTCCACCGCCGCAGTATGGTTCGGGGCCGCAGTACGATGATGAGTTTGTCGATGGGCTGGCGCAGCGCCTAGCGCAGCGCATGGCACAGGGACCGAGAGGCAAGATACAGCCGAACGTCGGCAGCGGGGGAGTCTCAGCGGGTATGCGTCTCGCGTTAGCGATCGTCTCCATATCGATACTGGTCCCGCTCGCAGCTATATTGATGGCTGGCGTGGGAGGAATTTCCGGACTGATCAGCTTTGGTGCCGCCTGTTTCGCCATTTTCTTCATCAACGTCGTGTTTAATAATCCGTTCCATTCATAGTTACAGATTGTCGATCTCGTTTTTGAGTGCCATGACCGAGCGACCGAGGTCTTGCACCTGCTCCTGGATGGCTGTCGTCTTCTTCTGTTCGGAGCGCACGAAGCGCGTGTAGGGCGTGATGGCCTCCTGGACACGGCTGAGGGAGTTGGAGAGCTCTTTGCGAAACTGCTCGCTCATGGCGCTGTGCAGGCGGGTGCGCAGCTCCTCCATCTTGACGTTGAAGTCCTGCTTGGCGCGTTTGCGGCGTGCGGGGATGATGTAGAGTCCGAGACCGAGCAGAACCGTACCGGCGAGGATGCCGCTGACATCGGCGGCGGCTGTTCCGACGAGCGCGACTATGGCCGCGCCGAGGCCAATACCGCTGGCACCCGCGATGGCTGCCTGGGCGACTGCGTTGCGCAGGCTCTGGGAGAGTTCGATGGCCTCTGCGTCGCGATCGTAGGTGCTGACGACGTTGGCTGCCGTACGGGCAACCGATTGCAGGAGCGTGCGCCTGTTATAGTCGAACTGGCGCGCTACGGAGCCGATCATGGCGTCGTCGCGGCGCACGCTCATCTGACGACGCCGGTCCAGGTACTCCATCACATCCTGCCACAATCGATGCTCGTGCTCGACCAGCCAGTCGATGAGCTCCTGCACTGCCTGGTCGATGCGGGCGGCGCTATCGGCGGTCACGTTCTGCTCGAACTCCTCGCGAATGCGCCCACCTTGCATAAGATCGAAGAGGCGTCCCAGGCGGATGGTCTCGTCGAAGAAGTGGTCGCCGCGATTGCGCATTGCCAGCACAATATTTTCGATCTCGCCGAGACGGTGCGCGAAGTTATTCTCCATATCCTCGCGGTAGAGCGCCAGTTGCTCGTCGATTGTGCTCACCGTGCGCGCGTCCTCGGCCAGTAGATTGGCGCGCTGCTCCACTGAGTCCCGCGTCTGGGTCAGCAGGCGCTCCATCACGCCGAGCGGGCTGAGCAGCTTCAGGCGCACACGCTCGATCTCGTCAAGCGTGCGGAAGAGATAGGATTCGAGGGTACCGAAGCGACTCCTCTCCCACAACTCCACGGCCTCGTGTCCGATCGCGCTGCTTGCCTTCTGCACCGTGAGGGCCGAAACGGGGAAGATCTCGGGTTGGAAGCCCAGCAGGTTTTTGCAGTTCTCGCGCACGAAGTGCAGCACCTCTTCAAGGTCGGTAGGGGTACGCAGCAGGTCGATCTTATTCAAAATGATGATAACCTTTTTGCCCCAGGCGCGGATGCGCTCCATGAAGACGCGCTCGCTCTGTGTGAACGGGCGATCGACCGAGGTTACGAAGAGGATCAGGTCGCTGCGTGGAACAAACTCTTCGGTCAGTCGCTCATGCTCGCGCAGGACCGCGTTGACGCCGGGAGTATCAACGATGCTGATGTCGCGCAGGAATTCGGCTGAGTTATCGATCTCCAGGATGCCGTGGTCACGCATGCGGCGCTCGTTCTCCTCGCCGTAACGGATGATCGTCACCTGGTGGGTGGTAGGAACGACGCCCTCCTCCAGAATGTTGTTGCGCAGGAGGGCGTTGATGCAGGCGGATTTGCCCGCGTTAAACTCGCCCACGATCACCAGCATAAAGAGATCGTCCAGGGACGAGGTGACCTGGCTCAAGGTGGAGGCGTAGGCGTCTGCACCTTCAAAGCCGGCCAGACATGCCTGTAGCTCGCTGGCGATCTGCCGTTCTTGTTGTAACAGGGCGCGCTGGCGTTCTTGCAAAACCGCTTTGACCATAGCTATTTATTCCTTCTGGTTAGACTGATCCGAGAAGAGTCCCGGCGGCAGATTCTGGGGCACGATGACTTTGAGGGCGGCGGGCGCAACGGTGATGGTCGTGGGCACACCGCCCTGGTGGGTGTAGCCCATAGAATCGCCATCGATCTGAATAGCGACGGGGTGGCGCGTATGTATGGTGATGGCCGCCCCCGTTTCGTAACGGACCCACTGGTAGCGTCTTTTATCGTGGAGCAGGAAGCTGATGCCAACTACGATACGTCCGAGCACGTTGCGCTTGCGCACAATACAGACATCGAGCAGCCCATCGTCGCATTTCGCCTGCCACGTATACTTGATGGCGCCTGCATATAATTGCGTATTGCCGATCACGATCTGCAGCGCGTTGGCCCTCACCTCTCGCTCGTCCATCTGCAAGAGGGCACGATAGGCCGGGTAGCCCAGGCTCAGCCAGGTGCCGATCAGCAGGTAGCCCAGTACGCCGAAGCGCTTGGCCGGTTTCTTCTCGACGGCGTGCGTCACCTCGCCATCGATGCCGATCCCCACCATGAGCAGAAAATAGCGGTCATTGATTTTGCCAAGATCGATACGCCGCGTCTGGCCGTTGATTAAGATGTTCCGCGCCTTCTCATTATCCAGGGGGATGCCCACTTCGCGTGCCCAGACGTTGACCGTGCCACTGGGAAGCACGCCGAGGGCCGTCTCGCTACCTGCCAGCTCTTGAATGACCTCGTTGATGGTGCCATCTCCGCCGACCACGATGACGACATCGATGCCCTGCTGGACGGCTTCGCGGGCCAGTCTGCGCGCATCGCCAGCCGCGAGCGTCAGTTTGAGTTCGGCCTGCCAGCCATGGGTATGTAGAAACGTAACGGTCTCCTGAATGCGGTGCGCCTGTTGCGCGTAACTGCCTGCGGTGGGATTGGCGATAACGATAGCGCTGAGCTGCGTGCCCTGCCGTGAACTGGCGTTCTCTAGCGTACCTTCTTGCATAGTTGCTCTCTCATACTGGTCTGCGGCGCGGGTCAACTGGTTTTGCCACAGGTAGGCGAGTCGTTATGGATAATAGATATATAATCCTCTATATAAGTCTACGAAATGATAGCTGTTATGGTTGCGGGGATTTTAGAGGACGCTGTTTGAAGGACGCTTTCGTATATATTCAGTCCACGCGGGGCACGCGTGCCAGGATCTCGGAGACGACCTCGTAATTGATGGTGCCCAGGCGTTCTGCAACCTTTTCGGCGCTCAAGGTGATCTGGCCCTGCTGGCCGATCAGAACCACCTCGTCGCCCACGCGCGTCTGTGGGATAGCCGTGACATCGACCATGCACTGATCCATGCAGACGCGACCGAGGATCGGAGCCTCCTGACCATGTATCAGAACAGAGCCCCAGTTTCGGGGCGCGCGCCTGAAGCCGTCGGCGTAGCCAACGGGGAGGACCGCAATGCGCATGGGACGGTCCGTGACATACGTGCAGCCGTAGCTGATGCACTCGCCAGCCGGGATCGTCTTCACCTGCGCAACCAGGGTCTTGAAGCTAAGCGCGGCGCGAAAACCCTCCGGCAGGCGCAGATCCGCCGACGGGTCCAGTCCGTAGATGGCAATGCCTGGTCGAACCATGTCGAAGCGGGCTGCGGGCAGGCTCAACATGGCGGCGCTATTGGCGGCATGGACGATTGGTGGACGCAGCCCACGTTCGTCCAGCAGGGCGAGGACGCGCTGGAAACGATCGAGTTGGAGCCGGGCGTACGACAGATCGCTGGCATCGGCGCAGGCCATATGCGTGTAGAGGCCCTCGAACTCCAGACCTGGTTGGGTAGCGATGGTATCAATGAGTTCCAGTACGTCGTCGAGCTGTTCGGCGCGTACGCCCAGGCGGGCCATGCCAGTATCGATCTTAGCGTGCACCTTGACCGTTTTGTCGAGCGCCTGCGCCGCGCGCGCAAGGGCCTGCACCGCCTCGGGGGCATAGAGCGTGACGGTAATGCCGAGACGTACTGCTTCGCGCATCTGCCAGGGCGGGACGTAGCCGAAGACGAGAATGGGAGCCGTGACGCCAGCCTCACGCAAAGGAACGGCCTCACTCACCGTCGCCACGCCCAACATACTGGCGCCATTACGCAGGACCGTGCGTGCGACCTTCAGCGCGCCATGACCATAGGCGTCCGCCTTCAAGCTGACAAGCACGCGCACATCGGGTCCGATCAGTTGTTTGACGAGGCGCGTGTTGTTTCCTATAGCACTCAGATCGACCTCTACCCAGGTCGGGCGATCGGGGCGCATCACCACGATCTGCTTCCAGCCCGGCGACTGGCGCACCAGGCGAACAGGCGCCTGAGCGGGCTGAATCAGCAGCAGCTCAGTCACTTTCTCCATGCGCGTATCTTCGGAGCCCTTGATAAGCACGACATCGGCGGCAGCATTTTCTACGATATCGCGTACTGCCTGCGCGGCATCTTCGTGGGTTGAGGTGACAAAGACGTGCTCTGCCGGAAGACCCGCGTGCCTGGCTGACTCCGCGATCAGGGCGGCTTGCTCCCCGCGTGTGACCAGGTAGTCCGCACACTCTCTCACCTTCCCTCCCAGCCGGAGATGCTCCTCGTCCGAGCTATCGCCCAGGTTCAGCATATCGCCCAGCACAGCGATGCGGCGACGGGCGGGAAGCGCCTTGAGCGTTTCGAGTCCGGCGGATGTAGAGAGTGGCGAGGCGTTATGCGTATCATCAAGCAATCTGGCACCATTCACACCTTCCAATGGATAGAGCCTGCCAGATAGTGGCGATACCTGGGTGAGCGCCTGCTGTATCTCGGCTGGTTGCAGGCCGCAGTGGCGGGCGACCGTGTAGGCTGCCAGCATCGTCGAGATGTGATGCGCTCCCAGGAGATATGAAGACAATTGAAGGGGCTCTCTGCTGCCCTCCTGCTTGTCGGGAGAGAGTGGGAGTGTGCAGCGAACGCCTTCCCACGTGACCTGAACATTCCTGACGCGCGACGGAGCAAAGGGAATGGCGCGAGGAGTGTTCTCGTCGTGTTGTGGCAGGTGCGACAGGAGTTCGCCTGTCAGTTTATCGTCCTTATTATAAATAGCGGTCCCCGGCGCTCTCAGGGAGGTGAAGAGTGTCATGAGCTCGGCGGCGAGGTGTTCGATATTCTCGAAATATTGCATCTGGACCGGGCTGATGTTAGTCAGGACCCCGATGTGGGGGCGCGCGATGGCGCACAACTGCGCGATCTCGCCTGGATGATCGCAGCCCAGTTCCAGCACCGCGTACTCGTGCCGTTCCTCCAGCCTGCCGAGGGAGAGCGGCAGACCGAGCAGATCGTTATAGTTCTCCCAACTCCTGAACGTCGCAAAGTTGCGGGAGAGCACGGTCGCGATTGCCTCCTTCGTACTGGTCTTGCCAACACTCCCCGTCACCGCGATGACGGTCGGATGCCAGAGTGCGAGGATCGCCCGCGCATATTGTCGCAGGGCGAGACGCGTATCCTTCACAATGATCGTTGCCACGTTCGCCTGTTCCAGCCTTGTCAGGACATCCCCTGGCAGCGCATCGATAACGCGCTCCTCGATCAGCAGACCGGAGGCACCACGTTCCAACGCGTCAAGCAGGTAGTCATGACCATCGCCACGCAGACCACGCACGGCCACAAACATCTCACCGGGAAGGATCTGGCGGCTATCGTGGCTGAAGGCCGTGAAGGATGTCTGATTGCCTGCAACGTGTAGTGTGCCGTTTGTCGCCGTTAGCAGAGTGTCCAGGGGGATCATCGAAGAATAATCCTTTCAGTCGTGCTATTTTCCAGGACTATTATAAGCTGTTATGTGGGAGTCGTCGAGAGAGCAGTCAGGGAGTCAGGGCTTTTCGGTTTACCCGCCCTGCCGCGAAAGCTTGCCAAGGAGCAATTGTAAGATTTCTTGCGGCTGTGCACAAAAATGACGCATCTGTACAGCAACATTGGTAACACCCAACCAGTCCATGAATGCCAGTACTCCTCCATTTAATGCAGCTAATGATTGAGGGGCTCCATTATTACGGACTTGACAGTAATCTTCACCCAACGTCACATCTCGCCGATAATGTAAGCGATTCTCGATGGACCAGTGCTTTTGATTCAATTCCAGCAGTCGCATGGCACCAGCTTTTCTTCTGGGGAGATTGGTAAAGCCATAGACAATCTCCTCATGCTCTTTTTCTCCTTTTTTGACATATCTCCGTATTTTAAAGATTTGTGCAATATCTGCTCATTTCTCTCTCTTTGCTCTTCTGCTCTTGCTTTCAAGATCACTTGCGCTATTGCTTGCGCTATCGCTTGCCCATCACAGTGCGCTAACACCTCGCTATAGGTGGAATTCACGGGAAACCTTTTTGGCCAGTTGAGTTGCCGTTTGAGGATATTTTCTCTTTCTTTTACCCAATCCACGATTCCGCTGACCGTCTTTTCTCCTGCCATTTTTCCCAGCATCAGGACGGTCAAAATCAATGCCAGAGGGTATCGCTTTCCTTTCTTTTTTCGCCCGCCCTTTACCTTTTCAAAGGCACAATACAATGATGCTGCTTCTATCGCTATAAGCCCCGGGCTGACTTGCCCGATTTCGTCGAATGTGCTAAGGTACATCTACGTCATTTCTCGCTTTCATAGCTGTTTTTAGAGGGACCATTCCATTATGGGGGCAAAGTGCCTGTTTGCTAATAAAGAATCGCCGTGGTGCTCTGTATCCATCAGGAGAGACACTTCTCAACCAGGCGTTCAGTTTGCCCCCGCAATGGAATGGTCTCCTTATACAAACAGAAAAAGGATTTAATGATGAACTTTTCACCCATTGCCCTTCAAGGGCAATATGTAAGATTAGCATCCTTCAATGATAGTTATGCTACTGGTCTAGCAAAAACAGGTAATTCTCAGATGATGTATTATACGTATGGCCCTACAGAATGGACACCAGAGGGCATACGTGCTTATATCTCGAAGCGTTTCACTGGATCACCAAACCGTATACCGCTAGTAATTATTGAGAAAGAGACGAATGAGATAATTGGTTTTGCAGCATTTATTAACATAAACAGAGAACAGAATCGACTCGAAATCGGTCCTGTTTGGATCTCAGAGGCACATCAAGGTTCGCTGGCTTTTACTGAAAGCATGTATATGATGCTTAAGCACGCCTTCGAAGTTGAAGAAGCACAACGCGTTGAATTTACATGTGATTCGCATAATATTCATTCCAAATTGGCTTTATTGAAAATTGGAGCCACGATTGAGGGCATGGTACGTAAAAATCTATTTCGAACTGACAAAAGTGTACGCGATACGGTATTATTTGGGATTATTGACACAGACTGGCCTGAAGTTCGTCAAACACTGCAATCACGCCTCTATCCAGAGAAATACTCTTGCTTACTTAATATATATGATATTAACATTCGCCCATCACGGTTAGATGATCTTGATGCGATTTTAGAAGTTGAAAAAAGCGCGTTTGGTCGAGTATGCATTTTTGATAACGTTAGACAATATTTTGACGTTTTTAGAGATTTATTATTCGTAGCTGAAATACAAGAATCTAAAGTTATAGGATATGCTTTAGCAGGTATAGCGACATATGATGTTAACATAGCATGGATATTAAGTGTGGGTGTAAAGCGCGATTATCAGAGAAAAGGAATAGGAAAGAATTTAATGGATGCTATCCAAATGCAGCTCTGTTCTCGTAATTGCCGAGAAATACAACTTAGAGTATATTCTGATAAGGACTATGTTATACATTTTTATGAAAAGATAGGATACACAAAAAAGGGGAGGTTTTCTGATTGCTCTGGTAACGGTAATATTATGCAACTTTTATTATAACCCACGACACTACGGAGACGGCCTCGGCCAACTCGGAAAACGATCTCGTTCTGGAGCCGCTTGAGAGGCCCATTTTGCACCGCAAACTCGTACTACGTGGACAGTAGGTGCACCCTGGGGGATAGAAGTGCACGAGGCGGTTTTCTCTTCCCTGCTTACTTGCAGGTGCTACACTGTTCTCATTCATCGGGAACCTTCACCTTTCCTTGTGAATGTCTGCACAGGCGCTCGAATCGCTTGCGCAGGCGCTACAACGATTACCAGGAGGTGACACGTTCGACGACCTGCGCCGCCCGCACCTCTACCAGCCCGTTACCATTCCCGGAATTGACCACATAGACGAAGCCCCGGCCATGACAGGACCGATACGACCAGATGACCTCGCCCGATGTGCCAGGAACCGTGACCGTCGAACTTATGGGATAGTCGCCGGCGCGAAAACTGCCATAGGCCGACTCATATTGACGTCGCAATTCGGGATCCACATTCTCTAATCTAGTTATGCCTTTTGATCCTTCTTCTCTGGCTCTGCCAGCAGGTCCAGCGCAAAGAAGAGCGCTTGCAGATGTTGATCGTTACACATGCCCAGCAGCTTCTGAATGATCACCACTTTGGAGTAGCCGCCCATTTTCTCCAGATTACTCAGAATGCGCCCGGATGTCAGATGGATGATGTTTTTGCGTTGCTCTTCGCTCATGCTATTGCTCCTCTCGCTCGTTCAATTTCATCCAACGCGCTATGCCGTATGTTCCGAAACGATCATAAGAAGACAATAATAAAAATATCTGCATCAGTATGCCTCTTTGATGCTATAATGGAACAGCTTCCCAGAAGTGCAGGGTACGCAGAGGAGAGACAGCAATGTCAGAGGTTCCAACATCCGTTGAGGTATTTTGCTCGTATGCTCACGAAGATGAGGTCTGGCTGCGCAAACTGGAGACGCATCTGAGTCTGCTCAGGCGGCAAGGGCTACTCTCGCTGTGGCATGATCGGCTCATTGTTCCTGGTACCAATTGGGCACAGGCGATCGACGTCCACCTGGAAACGGCCTCGGTCATTCTGCTGTTGGTGAGTGACTATTTCTTCGCCTCTGACTACTGCATTGGCACCGAGATGAAGCGTGCGCTCAAGCGGCAAGAGGACGGCTCTGCGGTTGTGATCCCGATCTTGATCAGCGAGACCAATTGGCGCGACGCACCCTTTGTGCACTTGCAAGCCTTGCCCACCGACGCCAAACCACTGACTACCTGGCCAGACGAAGAGACCGCCCTGATTGATGTCGCCGCTGGCATCCGTCGTGCGGTTGAGACCCTCCCACTCCTGGCGGCCAGTGCTCCTCGGGCCGCACTCCCGCCCATCTGGAACATCCCCTACCCACGCAATCCCTTCTTCCTGGGACGTGAGACCGAACTGGCACAGGTCCGTTCTCACCTGCAAAGAGATCAGACAACCGCACTCTCCCAACCACAGGCTATTAGTGGATTGGGCGGCGTCGGCAAGACACAAATCGCCGTAGAATATGCGTATCGATATCACCAGGATTACCAAGCAATCCTCTGGTTATCTGCTGATACCCGCGAAGCATTGATCTCCGGGTATATTGCTAACGCACACTTGCTCAATCTTCCCCAGAAAGACGAGCAAGATCAGACCAAGATTGTCCAGGCTTTTCTGCGATGGCTTACCATCTCTACTGATTGGCTTCTCATCCTTGATAACGCTGATGAACTTATGTTGGTGCGCGAGTTCCTTCCCCCGGGGTTCAGTGGTCACCTTCTGCTCACCACGCGTGCTCAAGTAATAGGCCGATTAGCTCAGCGTATTGAAGTAAACATGATGGATCCGGACGTCGGAATATTGTTGCTATTGCGCCGCGCTGGCTTGGTGGCGCATGATGCTCTCTTGGAGGAAGCCTCGCCCTCCGATTGTGCTACGGCAAGAGAGATCACTAAAGAATTGGGTGGGCTGCCACTGGCTCTCGATCAGGCTGGAGCATATATCGAAGAGACATCATGCAGTCTAGCCGACTATCTGAGCCTCTATCGTACACGAAGAGCTGAACTCCTTAGCAGGCGTGGGGGTTACGTTGACGACCATCCAGAACCAGTAGCCGCTACTTGGTCTCTCTCTTTTCAGAAGGTGGAACAGAAGAGTCCTATAGCTGCAGATCTGCTGCGACTGTGTGCATTTCTCTTCCCTGATGTGATTCCCGAAAAGATTATTACCAAAGGTGCAGTTTGTCTGGGTCCTTATCTCTCGATAATTGCAAGCGACCTACTATACTTTAACGATGCTATCCTTATCCTGAGGAACTATTCGCTAATTCAGCGCGATAGTAGCATACTTAGGATACATCGATTAGTCCAGGTAGTGCTCAGAGATGCAATGGATGACCACAAGCAGCAGGAATGGATTTTGAGAATAGCTAAAGCTATCAGTGATACTTTCCCAGACATGACGAGTCCTGAAAACTGGCAACTCTGCGAACAATATCTACCTAATATGCTTATCTGCATAGAACAGGCGAAAAATGAATATATCGATATGTTGAATATAGCAAAGTTGCATAGTCAGGCAGGCGTTTATCTGCATGCGCGTGGCCAGTATTCTGAAGCAGGGCTGCACCTAGAGAAAGCACTGAAAATTAGAGAAGAACAACTTGGATTGAATCACCAAGAGACGGCTTCGAGCCTGAACGATTTGGGAGGTTTCTATCGGACACAGGCGCGATATAGAGAAGCAGAGCTGTCACTCCTACAGGCATTGCAAATTAGAGAGCAACTCTTGGGGCCAAATGATCTGGACGTGGCACAAAGTTTACACATTCTGGGGGAACTCTATCGAGCACAAAGCAGGTACGAAGAAGCGGAGCCACTACTACAACGAGCATTACAGATTAGAGAGCAGAAGCTGGATCCATGGCATCCGGATCTAGCAAGCAGTTTGGTTGTTCTAGCGTTGCTCTATCGTACATCAGGGGAATATCGGAGAGCAGAGCCTTTGCAGCAGCGAGCACTGTGGATCAGAGAGCAGAAGTTAGGGTTAGATCATCCAGAAACAGCCTTGAGCTTAAACATCTTGGGAGGACTTTATCAGGCTCTAGGGGAATATGATAAAGCGGAGTTACCATTAAAGCAAGCATTACAGATCAGAGAGCAGAAGTTAGGACTGGATCATCCACATATGGCACAAAGTCTATATGCTCTAGGAGGGTTTTTCCGTGCATTGGGAAGATATAAGGAGGCGGAACCATTACTACAACGAGCGTTACAGATCAGAGAGCAGAAGTTAGGCCTAAATCATCCAGAAACAGCACAGAGCCTGAATAGCGTAGCAAAACTCTATGATGGGCAGGGAAAGTATGAAGCAGCAGAGCAACTTTATCGACGATCGTTGGAGATAAGAGAGCAGAACTCCGGACCCGAAAGTTGGGATATGGCACAAGGTCTTAATAGTCTAGCAACTTTCTATGTTGATCAAAGAAGGTATAAAGAGGCAGAATCAATGTATCGACGAGCCTTGCAGATCTGGAAGAAAACAATGGGGGCGAAGTACTCAGACGTAGGCCAAAGCTTAGGTACTCAAGCCTTACAGATTTTGGAGAGAGTGCTAGGGCTACATCCAGATGTAGCAAGAAGTCTGAGTAATTTAGCAGTACTTTATCAAATACAAAATGAAGATGAGGAGGCAGAACCACTGTTGCTACGAGCGTTGCAAATTAGAGAGCAAGTGTTTGGAAGGATTGGAGTAGAATACCCAGACATTGTCCAAAGCCTTAATAACTTGGCAGAGCTATATCGTTCTCAAGGGAGATATGGAGAAGCCGAACCATTGTTGAAGCGTGTCCTTGCGATCGGTATGCGCGTCTTGAGTCAGGAACATCCTCATACACAAACAGCACAAAGAAATTATGCTACCCTCTTGCAGACGATGGGACTTGACGACGAGGCGAAGGAGAAATCAGCCCGAAATGAGTTCGCAGGAGCTGATTGAATTATCCACCATATCCCGTGGCAGCACCAGTTTTCTGGAGTTAGACCACTGCCTGTTCTAACATAAGAATAGTGCCTTTGCTCGCATTGATTTCTACTGCAACCCCTACTGGTAGCGTAAACTGATCGGGTATATGACCGATGAGTGCGCCATGCCAGGCGGGGATGCCTAGGGGACGGAGATGATCGGAGAGCACCTCCATAAGAGTGAAAGAGCGAGATAGGTCTTTGGAGTTGCAGTCGGTGCAATGTCCAAAGATAAAACCATTAATTTGATCGAGAATACCTGCTAACTTTAATTGCGTGAGCATCCGATCAATACGGTAAATATCTTCTCGAATGTCTTCGAGAAAGAGTATTTTCCCTCTCCAATCTGGTAAAAAATCTGAACCAACCATTGCCGATAGCACCGTCAGGTTTCCGCCGATTAACCTTCCCCTAGCAATTCCGGGGGTAATCGTTGCGATGCCATCCTGAGCAGCGCCAGGCGAAGCAGTCACGGCAGGAGGATTTTGCAACACTGTGGCTTCACCATCAAAGAGTATGCATTTCACATAGTTCAAGGTGCAAGAACCCCAGGTGGATACACCCATAGGACCATGAAAGGTTATCAAACCACTTTTCGCATACAGTGCGGTTAACAGCGAGGTGATATCGCTATAGCCCAATACTACTTTGGGATGCTTTCGTATCAGTTCATAGTCGAGCAAAGGAAGGATACGATTACATCCCCAGCCACCACGCATCGCCAGGATACCCTTAATCATAGGGTCAGCAAACATGGTGTTGACATCAGCAGCCCGGTCTTCGTCTTTCCCCGCGAGATAGCCATGACGATCCAACAGGTGCATGCCTGTCTTAACATTCAATCCTATCGTCGCCAATTGTTTGATGAAAACCTCCACGCTTTCCACATCAGGGATAGCACCAGCCGGACAAATCAGGCCGATAGTATCGTTGGCCCTTAGACGAGCCGGTTTCCGTAAAAAGGTATCTCGTGAGTCACCACGCTCCATCATTATCTCCTTCGTTTTCTGGTTTTGGACCTGTATCCTTGCCAGGGTTTCTCAAAAGTCGAGGACCCAGGTCAGAACCTCATCAGGATGAGAGGCGAAACGCCGATATTGGCGAATGAAGGGACTCCCAATATTGATGCAAAAAACCTCAATCCAAATAGGAGACCATTCCAGAACGGGGGCAAAGAGGCTGCTTGATGAAATGGCACGAACTGCCCTGTTTGAGCGAACCGTCGGACAGGAATCCTCTTCTCAGCAAGCGTTCCGTTTGGCCCCATTCTGGAATGGTCTCGGCTCTTGTCCGTATCCAGCAAGGCTCAAGGCATGATCCAGGTCATTCGCCTGCTCCGTGCCAATGAGGCGAAATACCTTCTCTTCTACCTCACCCCATGCCCCGCGATCAAACTTCCAGGCCCTCTCTTCTCCTTGTGTTTCTCCTTTGCGGAAACGCCCCAGCCTGTTGAAAAACTCTATTGCGGAGCTTTACTGAGAAGAAAAACATCAAAAATCTCTCTCACAGGCCCAATACTAACATCGATGAAAAGTACCAATAAAACGGCAAATCATTCTGGCAAAGGGCACACCTTGCTTGCTCAACCTGCATGTCAACGCTCGTCCTTCGTGTGAACTACCAATTCGGAGAAAGTACCACTCAGTTTCGCTACTTCTACCGAGATCAGTAGGACCGCCATACCATTTCACGGCGGCTCGGCCAAGGTGTGCCACTGCGGTGCATCTCCATGTACGCGTTATAATTGAATGCAGGGTGATTCGCATCACCTTTCATGAAAATTGTCGCTGCTTGCAAACCATAATTGAACAGATTATCCTTGTCCTGCTGGGTTAAAGCGAAGTTGGTCGACTGAATGGCATGCGCGTCGATGAAGATCGTGCGGATGTAGTCGGCGTTTTTCAGATAATACCTATCGGGGGCTTCATTCGCCGTCCAGAACAAGGCAAGCAATTCCGAGATGGGCCCAGCGATCATATGCTCCACTGCCGCCATCTTGATGTGATTCTCTGGATCGTCCATAGAGAGCTTGAATCCTAAGGTGGGCCGCACTGGCTCTTTTTCTTTGGGATCAAACAAGTCCACTGGGAAGTTACTAAGCAAGCCACCGTCCACGATCAGGCACTCTTTATGGCCCTCCTTCTCTTTGAGCTTGATCGGCTGAAAGAAGAAAGGAATGCTCATACTCATACGAACTGCCTGTGCCACTTCCAGGTTCTCAGGCTTCATCGTATTTCCATGCTCATCCTCGTAATCCGCGATATCCTGAGGAAGAGTCAGCCTGCATCCACGGCTGATGTCGGCGGCAACCATCTGTAGCTTGTAACGGTAGCGGTCTTTTTCTCCCTCTGTCAGGCCTTGAAGTTCCTCTTCAGGCCTTCTGAAGCTACGGAAAGTAGATACTCCTCGTTCCGCCAAGTACTCACGCATTGTCTTCAGAAAAAAGTCTCCCTTGTAGAGACCCATCTTGGATAGCTCATCAAGAATAGGACCGACAAAGGGAATTTTCTCGATGAGGGACCCATCTTCGATCTTGTTGAAATCGAGTGCATTGATTTTTTGCTTCACACCGGCTGCATCATAGCCGGCAGCGAGCAGAGCTGCCACGATAGCCCCTGCGGAGGTACCAGCGTGATAGATAATTTCGTAGTCGTTCTCAATCGCCGAAACCGCCCCAACGAGGGCGATTCCCTTGACTCCACCACCCTCAAACACTGCATCGATAGGTTTCCTTTCCATGATCATTTCTCCTTCTCAAAATGGGCAGAACGGCGCTCTTCCTCCCAACCAGATGCCACCACGGATGTGTCAGAACTGAGACTACAGGATGGAAATCGCGGCTGTCAAGAGACTGCCGGCGAGTCCCAGGGCAATCGCATCTAATTTTGGGAACTGGCTCTACAAGCCATGTTATAGCAAGCCAATTTTTAAAGCTCTGCTGTATAGATGCGCTCTACAGGCCGCTTGAAAATTTAGATGCGATTGCCCTGCGGCGAGTCCTCCCAATCGTATGACTCTCAGGGAGAGCATTCAAAAATGGGTGTTGAGAGACCATCTCAATACTCTCCGATCACCACAGAAAACGATGAGCCAGATACAACGCGTTTCATAGTATCCCTCAGGTATGTTGCTTTTTCAGCAGAGAATAACGGATCGATCAGCACCCGAAATTGAATGGTCTCCCTGTGAACGCACGTCATCAGACACCGTGACTTCCATAAAAGACCTCCTCTCCTGGGCGCTTGGTCACCCCATGCCCAAAAAGAAGCGTATGTATACTTCTTTTTGTGACAGAGCACCTTGGCCTCTGAGGGCAGGCGGAGGCCAAATATCGGTGGTTACTTGCATCCTATCCTCATCCTGTCCATTCATACTGTCGTCATAAGTATAAAGCATACACACGCATTTTACAAGTAAGCGCTCTATGTATCCAGTTGACGTTTAGACTACCTAATTTTTGCCCAAATTAGTGACATGGTGATTGGGACGCGGTGAAAAGCGGCTTCTACAACACCAGCGAGAACCTCTTGAGAGGAGGTTGACTCTCGTCACTCACGATCCTGCTCACAGGATTGAGCTTTCAAGCCATCTGAATAGCTTGTCGCTAATTTGGGCGAAATTTGGGTAG
>DAOTTD010000116.1:0-13441 GCA_034438015.1 Ktedonobacteraceae bacterium
ACCAGACTCCATTCAAAAACGCTGCATTCTCACCGATCCTTATGCAGTCGGAAACGCCACTCTCGTGGCTACGCTTCGCGTCATCCGACTGAGGAGAAGCAGCTCGTGCTTCGCACTCATTTGAATGCCAGGAGGTATATAACCTGTTACCTGCGACGACGGCTGCGCCGCTCGCGCTCAAGAGCGATATCGAGCGTCTCATGCAGGCGCTCAAAATCATCGACATCCAGTTGTAGCTCGACGGCTGGCAGATCGTCTGCACGCGCGCGCCCCTCCTCGAAGAGCTGCAGCACCATCACAAGTTCGACCTCGATATCAAGCATCCCATCTTCCGTCGTCATCTCCAGAACCTGGTCGTCATCTTCGTCATCGTCGCTGCTATCGGCACGTGGAATAAATTCGATATTGGTGCGCGCACATCTAAAGCGGCTCGTCAGCTTCAACGCATCGGTCGACATCTCCTCAGCGAGTTCGCGCACGACCTCCATCATCTGCATAAAAGCATCTTGCAACTGCTCCAGGGCATCCTCTTCATCGCTGTCCGTATCAGCCTCTGTGCCCAGTTCTCCGCCGCTCTGGTTGCCGGTTCCCGCGCCGTCTGGCAGCCGCTGGCGCGCCAGCTCATTCAACTGCTTCAGAGCCTGGGCAAAAGCTGGTGAAAAGGCACTTGCCTCTCGTTCTGTGGGCTTCTCGCTCTCCTCGCTCTCTGTCTCCTCGCCGTTGTAGATCTTCTCGTCTGCCTCTCCTTCATCTTCCTCATCTTCGACATCTAACCCGACAGCCGCCTCTACCATTAATATCTGTTGATGCAATTGTTCAGCTACATCATGTGTAAAGTATGCCAATACGCGCGCCTGCCGGGATGCGGCAAGCAATTGAAACTGAGGCCATTCTCGATACCGTTCTCGACCGCGTAGGTATCGTAGCTCTACCATGCCAAGTGTGTCCAGACGCAGCGAAATTTCCATGACTTCCTCCTCATTTGCAGAACGAACCGGCTCCTTATAGTGATGCCCCATTCTTTCGTCTGTTTCTTATCCTTTTTTTCTGAAAGGCAGGACCCCAGCATATACTGTATAAATAGATAAACCCCCCTTTTGGCATAGAAAATGTCAGGACTTTTCGAGAAACGCATTCTCAATACACATCCACCAGGATACAGGGCCGGCATCGCGCAGGCAGCTCTTTTTCTAGGACGATAGATAGACAAGAAGCGAGCCGCTGCACGTGTACTCTCTCAATCATATCACAATGAGCACCGATTGGCATCTCTACTACGCGGTGGATTTTTGGGATAGGAGCTAGCTTCCAGCGCATCCGATTTATCATCTCCTACCCGTTGGGCATGTTTTTCTTGTCCAGGAGAAGAGGAATCGATGAATCGCGGACGCGCTGGAAGCTAGCTCCTACACCGAAGGAATATGAGCAGCCCTATAAAATCTATGCATCCCTATTTCTCATTTTTAGACGTATTTATACTTCATTTGTTGGTTCGGATAAGTAGTCTTGCTATACGGGCCACACATTCTTGAGCGACTACATATATTGTATTAAGAAGAGTACTTTGCATTAGTGCGATATACTCTTCAATAAGAGAAAGAGGTATTTGTGAAAAAACTGTATATTAGACTCTTTGGAGCGGTTACCGCAGCTTGTCTCTTCCTGGCCATTACAGGAATTCCGCAAGGGGGAACAGCTTATGCTCACCAGAGCATTCATCACTACGTGTCTGCTCATACTTCACACACAACAAAGCAAACGCAACAAGATAGATACAGGCACTATTATGTAACACGCGCCCATATTCACCGCATAGGCACCGATGACTGCAACTGTGACTATGGTCAGAGCAGCTACAATTTCAGCTCTTGCAATTACAGTTGTTCTGATTACAACACTCCCAGTATCACGATTCCCTATATCACTATCCCCAATATCACTATCCCCAATATCACCATTTCCCGTGTTAACACTCCCAGTGCCAGCTCCTGTCCTTCCAGTTGCGGCGCTCCCAGCGTTAACATTCCCAGCGTTAGCACTCCCACCGCCAGCTCCTGTTCTTCCAGTTGCGGCGCTCCCAGCGTTAACACTCCCAGTGCCAACACCTGTGCCAGTGCCAGCGCCTGTAACAACGAGTCTAGCACCACCTACCAGGATGTTACTAATAAAGTGACAACCACCAGGGTGACGACGACGACGACGACGACCACTACCACCAACTTATCTCACCAAAACATGGGCTGTATTAGTGGCTGCGATTCTCAGCCATCCAATGCCACGCAACCCAATGCTACATGCAGCAGCGCTTGCGCTCAGCAGAACGACAATAGCTATAGCACACCATCCAACACCACGCAACCCAGTGCCACATCATCCCCATGCGACAGTGGTTGCGCCACGACTAGCAATGCTGATTATTCCTCTAGTAGTTACCCTGTGATTAGCATCAGTGAGCAGCCCTTCTGCGATAGCAGTTGCGGAGGATGGTAGGTAATACTGGGATCCTGGTAATCACTTATTGTAGGTGATCACCTCTTCCAGGTGGAAACAAGATGATGTAGTCAGCAACTATATATCTTGCTTCCACCTCTTCTCTTTTGTGGGCAGTACCAGTACTATTGGGTAAGTGGCATTCAGACTCTCTC
Organism: Ktedonobacteraceae bacterium; assembly: GCA_034438015.1. Taxonomy (GTDB): domain Bacteria; phylum Chloroflexota; class Ktedonobacteria; order Ktedonobacterales; family Ktedonobacteraceae; genus JACDAE01. The sequence continues at coordinate 2,646 of DAOTTD010000116.1, forward strand.
ACATGGTGTCGTCAAGACCTTTTTCATTTTTGTTCTCTTAATTATGTACTAACACGCCTTCGTGCCAGATTTTTGGGTTCAGATTAGCTGAAAAATCAAAATTCAACCAAATACTCTATATAAAGTACTGCCTGGATGGCATTCCTCATGAATTACAATACCCTCAATAAGTTTCTTTGACTCTTTCTGGCATTGCTGCTTTACAACCCTCCTGCAATGTTATACAATATGTACACAAGGTCAAATGGCTTAGCTTTTTTTTAGCTTCATTTGCATTACGTACTCCCAAGGTGCGTTCTATGCAATCGTGTGCGGTACATTCGATTATAAACGCCAGATCAAGGAGCCTGACAAATGAGCGATCTTTTAACTGTATCAGAAGTTGCCCGTATTCTCCGGGTAGACGACACTACCGTCCGCCGTTGGGTCAAACAGGGTGCGCTGGAAGCCATCGTCCTACCACATGTCAACGAAAGACAGGCATACCGTATCAAGCGGGAAACGCTGGATAAGTTGCTTGGGGAGGCTGCGGCGCTTCCGAAGTAGGATATAACGATCCTACATTGCATGTTTGAGAAGCTGCCGGACGTTTTGTGATGCCCGGCAGCTTCTTTTATATATTGTTAGCCACTTTTGGGAAGAGAGGAAGAACCCGAGAGCGCACGGATACGCGTAGCCGCCTCGTCGCGCGTCAGCTTCCCGGCGAGCAGTTCATCCAGAATAGTCTCGATCTTGATGGGCTGGACAGCCGCCACGTCTGCCGCTTTTGTATCCTCTCCGACTGGTTGAACAGCCATTGATCCAGTCGCATCCGCATCTCCCCCGACAGGTTGAACGGTTGCCGCTCCTGTCGCATTTACCGAGGACACAGGAGCCACCGGTGCTGAGCGCTTGAACAGTCCACGCAAGAGGCGCTCGCGTACCGCCGTCCCCAGGTAAATGACTATGAGAATACAGCCAACGGTAAACGCTGCCAGCCCGCCATGGGCGACCTGCTGCCAGTTCGTGACCGGGGAGCCAAACAACGACGTGATCCAGGCGTAGAGGGCCACCGCGCCGCCAATCGCCAGGGCCAGAATACCACCTCCCGATAGCGCCAGCACAAAACCCCGGCGTGGGCCCGCCGCCGTCGCAGCATCTAGCATGTAACGACGACGCAGGTAGAGGTCCAGCGGCACATAGCCCACGCCCGCAAGGACAAAGGCAAGTGTTGAAACCCAGTCATGTACATCTGGCGTTCGCGGTACCGGCATCCAGAGCTGGAGGGCATTATACAGCGCGTTCCCACAGCCCCACCAGAAGACGGCAGCCGCCAGTATCGCGCCAATGGTACATTCCGTCAGAGCGAGTACCCCACGCGCAATCAAGTTCTGCCGTGCCGCCATGCGCAGCCACACATAGTACATACCGGCGACGAGCAGGCCGATCGTCAGTGGCGAGAAAAAGTCGTACGCGGCATTCGGTCCCAGGACATCCTTCAGGGCTGGCGCAGCAGAGAATATGGGCAGAAAGATTAACCGGAACGCCTGATACAGTCCCGTTAATATAAACCCTATCCCATAGGCAAAGCTAAGACAATGCACGATCAGACGTAAAAGCGGCGATGAGTCTTTGCGGACGATCCAACCGTACCCGATCCAGAATACAACAAACCAGAGCAGGGTAATAAGCAAGAAAAGAGCATTATATCTGGGGCACCCTGAGCTATCCCCGCCGCCGGAACACACCTGCAGCGCGTTGCGGCCCCCGAAAAAGAGCGTATCCACAAGGGTTTTACTATAGCTGAACCAGGCGATGGTTAAAAAGACGAGCAACAACGTCTGTACGCCGTAGAAGTGCAGGCGCTGGAACGCCAGAGCCGCTCCATTTTTCACCTGCGTACGCCGGCGCTCCAGCTCAAGTAGCGTCACCAGCAGCAGGGTAGATAGGGTAAACGCTGCCGCACCCACGACATCCGTACTTTGTATCGAGGCAAGCATGCCGAACACAAAGAAGCCAGCAAGAGGAACGGCCAGAGCGATACCGATCGCTTCAGAAATGTTGAGGAAAAAAGAACGAATCGCGCTGTTACCCGCCGCCGGGTCGTTCTGCATATCGCGCCGGATCAGCCAGTAGTGCAGTCCCGCCAATGCACCCGCGATCACTAATGACACCGCTGCAAACACAATAGATTGTACAACCTCAGCCGAGGCCGGTGGATTGTATCCATACGTGCCATGCAGAGGCGTGAAGGTAAGCACCGTGTTTAAGAGCCGTCCAATTGCAAAGGCTGCAAAGATCAGCAGAGCAATATAAACGATATAGAGATAAAAGCGATAAAGATTGCGAACCACGCACTTCCTCCTTGAAGAATAGCATACGCCCGAGAAGATACTCAGACTGTTTGGTGCTATTATACATCTCTACCTTTCGCACATTAATGGGTCGTATGACCCATTTTACAGAGGTTATCTTCAGCAGTCTATGCGCATCTACATCAGTATATCTTTATTGTACTGCCAGGTATAGTGGTATACATGGGGACTCAGGTGTTGCAAGTTATCTAAGCGGAAAGGAACAAGTTGCGTACATTTCAAAATATCTACAATGGTGTAAAGTGGTACAACGTAGCGCGACCTCTTGTAAGGATCAGTCTGGTGGGAGTTCTCGGCCTGCTCCTATACTCTGCAGTTGATCCGATCGGATCGATGGCACAGGCGCACGAGCGCGACACCGTGACCAGCATGATCAAACACATATTTGGGCCATACGCGGTGGGAGCCTTGCGCATAGCACGCTGCGAGTCGGGGCTGAACGCACAGGCCTATAATCGTAGAGCTGTACAGGGCAGCCACTCCGTCGGCGTCTTTCAGATTTTGTACCCAGGCACATGGAGAGGCACTTCGCAGGCCGCAAAATCTCCCTACAACGCCTGGGCAAATATCCTGGCGGCCCACGAAATATTTGTGCGCGATGGGCATAGCTGGCGGGAGTGGGTGTGCAAGTCCTGGTGACGCGCGTCACAATGAAGTTGTCTATAGCCTCCACCAGTCCCCCGGCAATGCAAGACCCCTTTTCAGGGGTCTTCTTTTTAGCCCGTCTCCTGTTGCAACTTTGCGAACTCTTCATCAAGCTTGCGCATCTTCTCACGACGTATACGCGCCTTCTCGATGTGCGCCGCCTCCTCGGCATCGGCGGGGACCAGTGGAGGCACAGGAGTCGCTCTCTTCTGCTCGTCCAGAGCCACGTAGATCACCTGGCTACTGGCGATCTTGCGCACTCCGCCCTTCAGTAGATCCTCCGCCGTCACGACGACGCCGACCTCCATGCTGGTGCGCCCCACATAATTCATAGAGCAATGGACGGAGACGAGGTTTCCGATATAGGCAGGCTCGAAAAAATCGAAGCGCTCGATGCGCGCCGTGACCACGGGCCGCTGCGAATGACGCATCGCTACAATCGCCGCCGCCTCATCAACCATGCGTAAGATGACGCCGCCATGGATATTGCCATGACCATTCCCGTCGATCAGTTCAACGATCCGGCTCGTCATACTGCGCGAGTAGGCAATGCTGCGCCCCTGGCTCAGATCTACCTCCGGCAAAGGTCTGTTCCTGGCTTTTATCTGCTCAAACGGGTTCATAAGGCTCTTCCCTCCTCTTTCTCCAGATTATTTCTCGCTACAGACTCACCGCGCCCTTATTTTGTGGGGCGCGCTCCAAACCAGGACGATATCTCTATTGTGACTAATTTTTGCGTCAATGTCAAAACTGGTCAAAAACTCCTTGACAACCACGCCAAAATCAGTTACAGTATAAACAATAAAGTTACTTGACAAACAACAAACAAATGGGCATTATGTCAACACTACATTGCGCCGGAATAAGGGGGATAAAAAAATGGCACAAATGCTCAACCGCGCTCTACACGTCCGTTTCGATGGTCGCAGCGAAGAGCTCACCTTCGCCAGGCTTCACCTGACGAACGATGCCAGCGACGCACAGGTCAAGCAGGCTGTTACCGGCCACTTCGATCTCCCGCGCGATCACTTCGACGACTATGTGGTCGTTCGCACCCAGAACGCGGTCATCCTGCGTCCCGAGGCGCTCTACGGCTAACGCACATCGAACAAAACGCTGCTCCGTGTTCTCACTAGAAGAGCTTACACACTGAATTGAGGGTTCAGCACTTTCGTTAACAGGCCCTTTTGACTTGCACGGAGCAGACTTCAAGATGCAAGAACACAGTGGTAGAGCCCTTGTTTTTCTAGCTCATACGACTCGCGCGTCCTGACCCGTATATAAAATTTCGTCTGCCCTGTACTCCAACAAAGAGAGCTTACAAACTGGTACGCTCCCACCCTAACCGGTGAGAGTTGTTGGTTCGAGTCCAACTTTGCCGAAAGGCTCAAACCCGCAAGGGAAGCTCTTTTGACTTGTACGGGGCAGACGTTATTTCTCCTCTCAGGTACCCTTTAAGTCGCCTCGCCACCTGCGGTGGCTCGCTTTCGTTTTATGTGGGAGGTGGATTTTGCGGCCCCGGACTGCAAAATCCACCTCCCACATAAAACGACTTACGAAACGCGAGAGGCGTTTTTGAGGAGCTACCTTACTGGAGATATCTATAGGTATCTTCTCTCGACATAACTTGCACAACGTGATTTGATGGTGTATTCTAACGAAACGAGGTGAATGCGATGACCCAGATGCAAGAGCATGACATTCGCGTGCAGATTTTGAACTCGTTCTTGACGACACCGCACCGTAAGATAGACGAGCTGGCACCACTGCACACCAGCGCCCTTGAGCGCGACCCGCTCTTCTACGCACACCTCGCGCCCTGGTACTTCGAGAAGGGGGAAGTCCGCGATCACAAGACGCTGTTCGTTGCACACCTGGCGACGAGTGAGTTTCCGGAGTTTCGCGAGGTCGCATGGGTGCTGCTCCAGAAGCTGGCCCCGTTCGAGGTTGCGCGCGTTGTCGATCACAGCAAGCGCGTCATCGGCAAGACGCCACGCTCGCTGCGTGGAGCCGTCGCACACTACCTGGAGACGCGCGAGAACAACATCAGGCAGTTCGACAGTGCGGCCCTGCGCGCTCGCGATGACCTCAAGCACCTCTACGCGACCCTGCGCCTGAAGCCGGGCGTACGTGCACAGGCCATCCTTTTCGACGAGCAGCCGCCGGAGGATAGTCCGCTCGCGGCGCTCAAGCGACTGGCAAAGGCTGAGAGCGCGGACGAGCAGGCTCAGCTCATCCTGGAGAACAAGATCCCGTACACGACCGCGATCGGCGCTATCAAGCACGTCACGCCGGCGCTGCTCGTCGCCCTGATCAATGCCATGTCGCCGCAGGAGGTGATCAACAACATGGCGGCGCTCAAGCGTCGTGGCGCGATGGACGATAAGGATGTCAAGGCGCTCATCGAGCAGAAGATCGCTGATTCCGCGACTGATAAGCGCGTCTCGACGATGAAGGCGAAGAAGGCCATCGAGGTCGCTCAACTCGATGAGGGCATGGAGCAGAAGCTGACCGAAGTTACCGATAAGCGCGTCGCGGACAAGGCCGAGATCAAGCGCCCGACTGCGCTCTTCGTAGACAAGAGCAGCTCGATGACGCAGGCCATCGAAGTGGCAAAGCAGCTCACGGCCCTTATCAGCGCGGTCATCAGCGCCGATTTCCACGTCTACGCCTTCGACTCGGTGGCCTTCGAGGTCAAGAGCGGGATCGCAGGCGATAAGCGTCCGTCGCTCAGCGACTGGGAGAAGGCATTCAAGTTCATCAAGGCGGATGGGAGCACCTCTATCGGGAGCGCGCTGGCGAAGATGACGCGTGATAAGATCTACGCTGAAAATATCGTGATCGTTACCGACGAGGGGGAGAACACAGCGCCGTACTTCAGAGACGCCTACAGTGAGTACGTCGCTGCAATGACGGTTGCACCTTCCGTTATTATCGTTCAGGTTGGCGGCGAGAACCACAGCTTTGTCACGGGCTTGCAGGGCCGTGGCATCGAGGTGATGCGCTACCAGTTCAAGGGAGATCTTTTCAGTCTCCCGAACATTCTCCCTTTGCTTGCTCTGCCCACGAAAAGCGAGTTGGTCGAGATCATCATGGACTACGCCCTGCCGCAGCGTCCAAAGCAGGCGTAGCAGTTGTATAGATGAGAACCTCTGTAAAGTTCGCTTTACAGAGGTTCTTTCGTCCCTTCAGGTTCCCTCGTAGTCGTATCCACTGCTTCGCCTGTTGCCTGAAGGCGCTCTTCAATTGGCACGATACCAGATAGGCATAATTGACTTTTAGGCAGAGTCAAGTAAAAATATAGATCGAAATATATTGCGCTAATTCTGTCAATACGCTAAACTATGAAAGCTCGACAGTCTTATTCTCGCGTAGAGTATATACTAAATCGCATACGCGATACAATCATTAAGAAATAGCATTAAGTAAAACTGCAATAGTTCCAGAACAGGAACCTTTAGGAAGAGGATTTATGGAGAATCAGACAAACAATTGGCAAACAGCTTTGCAAAACTGGCTACAACAAAATCCAAAGACTATGCCCGATAATTTACGTCAATTGCGAACAGAGTTTGTGGAGCATTTCCCGATTGAGAGCCTGAAAGACATGACTCTTGACCAGTATGCTATTGGTAAACCAGACAGTTTTTGCTACTGGCTAGAGTTTAAGACGGACATGCTGGGAAGTATCAAAGGTGGAAGCTCGGCCAAGTTTGGCGTGTGGTGGAGTAAAAGTGAGGATCGCTGGCGCTGGAATGGCAGCTATCAGAGCGCAGAGGATGCTCTTGCATGTATGAAATATGGCATCCTGACATTGATAGATGCAACCAGAGCTGGCCAGTTTGATACACTTGATAAGATCGGTAAAGATCTAATGGGTCCCAATCGCTACTCCATGCGCGGCAAACCACTCTATCTTTACTTTCCTGAACATCTCCTTCCTATTTCAAATCCAGATCATTTGAGACACTTCTTGCATCAGTTTGGGCAACAACCTCAAGGGAACCTAGCAGGACTCAATCGACAGTTACTGGCTCATCTGCAGATGCTCCCCCAATTCGCAGGTTTCGATACTCACCAGATGATGGTATTTCTCTACCAGAAACTGCCTCCCCTAAAAGGTGAGCAAGCGCCCAATACAATGCCCGAGCCAGAGCAGCCAGATCCAGCCCCTTCACCGGTCAGCAACCGTATAAAAGTTTTTATCAGTTACAGTCATAAAAACAAGAAAGATCTGGATCGCCTCCAGACTCATCTCCTGGCTAACCAGATGGATTCAATAACAGATTGGTGGGACGATACAAAGATAAAGCCTGGTGCAAAATGGCGAGATGAGATCAAGCAAGCTATTGCTTCAGCTAAAATAGCTGTACTGCTCATTAGTGCAGATTTCCTCGCCTCGAAGTTTATCACAGAGGACGAATTGCCTCCATTATTAGCGGCTGCTGAAGAAGAGGGGGCAACTATTCTACCAGTTATCCTCAGCCCCTGTGGCTTCGAGTACCACCCGACACTTTCACGATATCAATCGGTAAACTCTCCATCTATGCCATTAACCAGAATGAGCAGGCACGGTAGAGAAGATTTATGGAACAAAGTAGTCGCGACGATTAGAAACCCTACACAATCGTAGCCATATAATGAACTTTTCTTGAGAGGAGGTCGAACAATGGCAGACACATCCTTAACAAAGAAGCTCGGCATCAAACCCGGCCATAAATTGCTCATCCTGAACGCGCCAGAGGGCTACCTCGACACGCTGGGAGCGCTGCCAGAGGGGACGGAGATAAAGACCCGCGCAGAGGGAACCTTTGATCTCGTACAAATATTTCTCTACAACAAGGCGGACGTTGATAAATACGCGCAGACAGGGGTACAGGCGGTGAAATCGGGTGGGCTGCTCTGGTTCACCTATCCTAAAAAGACTGCGAAGATCAAGTCGGATATCACGCGAGACATAGGGTGGGGGAGTGTTCGGGCAGTAGGTTGGCGACCGGTAACACAGATAGCAATCGATGAGACGTGGTCGGCGCTGCGCTTCCGCCCGGAGAGCGAAGTGAAATAGAGGAACCTCGCTTGCGCCCTATGCTAAGATCTCGACTGTAAAAAATTGTTGACAGGTAGCAAATTCGATGTTATTCTGCCACCGTGGTATCGCTTGATATGCCACTCACGCAGAGAGGAGAGCGAAGCTATGCCGAAACAGGACAGGCCGAGGGTCGATGCGCGCGCCCTTATCGCGAAGCTGAGCAAGGAAAGCGCAGAGCTGCAGCGGCGTGAGATTATCGCGCCCCTTCTGCCCGGAGGTCGCATCCGCACGCGGTTAAGCGGGATGATTCACGAGTTCAGGCCGCGTGGCGAGTTCACAGGCTGGGGCAAGTTTCGTCCCGTCAATGAGCGCGAGGCCGAACTGCTGGGCGAGGCGCTGCCGTGGGAGCGGGGCGGCTATCTTGAGCTGTTTCCCGCTCTGCGTGTAATCCTGCTCTGGCCCGATCCCGACGCCAGGCGACCGGGGACATGGTGGGCGCTGCCGTTCAACGATAGCGATGCCCGGCAGCGCTTTGGCCTTCAGGCGGAGCCGCTCCCGGTCTTCCTCTGCGATCCCACCAACGGGGCAGAACGTTTCGAGCGCGTAATTGTTCGCGTCGACGGCGGCACGCTCTGGTTCGAGGGACCCGATAGCCTGGCAGATCCGACGCACGCCGAATGGCTGCGCGACGCCAGCACCCAGGCTACCGAGGATTTCTTGCCTGGACTGGCTGGCTCCGAACGGCTGGCCCTGCTCTTCTGGCGCATTCGCCAGGTTGAGATCGAGATGGAACCGGTTCGTCGTCAGCAGGCCGCAGGCGAGCGCAGGCGGCAGGAGATCGAGCGCGAACGACAGGACGAACTGCGGCGCCAGAACCACCGGCAGCAACGAAACTGGTTGCGCCGGGAGGCGCGGCATAGCACGCTGGAAGCGCTCCTGCAACACGCGCTGGCAAAGGCTGATGGGACTCTGCACAGCTTCAGCGAGATCCCCAACGCCGATGGATCGCCCGGCCACCTCGTCGTAGAGTGGAGTGAGCAAGGACAGAGGCGGCGCTACCGCTCAACCATCGATGCCCGGCTGGGCGTGGTCTCCAGCGGCATCTGTCTCAGCGGGCGCGATCGCGAGTTCGACCTGACCAGCCTTGTCAGCGTCATGACACAATCACCGTGGGGCTAGTTGAGCAGAGAGGAGCCATTCATGCTGAACCATAACAGTCCCTTCTTCCACGAGGAGCGACACGCCTCCCTGGCACCGTTCGCAGACAGGCCCATCACCATCTGCGGCGCTGGCGCGCTGGGCGGCAATCTCACCGAGACGCTGGCGCGCATGAGCTACTCGCGCCTCAAGCTGATCGACAGGGACCGCATTGAGATGCGCAACCTCTCGACACAACCATATAGCCGGGCGGAAGTGGGATCACCGAAGGCGCGCGCACTGGCGAATGCGCTCTACCGCGCGGTGCAGGCAAAACTGGAGCCGGTGGTGGTCGAACTCTCGACGGCCAACGCCGCTACGCTGCTCAAGGAGAGCGCGCTGGTGGTGGACGCCTTTGATAATCGCGCCGGTCGGGCCGCAATTAGCGAAACGGTGCGCGCCCTGGCTCTTCCCTGCCTGCACATCGGCTTCAGCGCAGACGGATTGTACGGGAGTGGCCTGTGGGAGCCTGAGTACCAGGTTCCACGGGAGGTTCCCGGCGATCCCTGCGATTATCCCTTGACGCGCCCACTGGCATTGATACTTTCGTCGCTGGCGGCACGAGCCATCAGCGCTTTCTTCCGCACGGGACAGGGCGCGAACTTCGAGCTGACATGGAACGATTTTAAGGTGCATACTTCTTATTGAATGAGAAGCGCTCCTTTGTGCAGCTTTATTGCCCCTGCGTAGAGGATTGCTGCGTAGATGGTTGAGATTGCATGTAAGGCTGTCCTACCTGTGCCTGCTCAAACGGAACCGCAGTTTGAATGGGCTGGACTGGCTTATGAGCAAGCAATACTCTGGCTCCTTTCCTGGCTCCTCGTCGCTACGCGGCTCGCTCTCTTTCTTTGTGAGAGTGGCGTGGGGGCCGCCCGGCGACCCCCACGCCACTCTCACAAACACCTGCGAAGCGCTGAGGGGTCTGGACAGGGGCTTGAAGAATTATGCTCTTAAAGATGCAGTTCCTCTACCGCCGAGAGAACCTCGTTTGCGTGATCTTCTGGACTGACTTTACGCCAGATCTTGCGAACAATGCCATCCTTATCGATCAGGAAAGTCTCGCGGTTCACGCCCATGAACTTCTTGCCGTACACATTCCTCTCTTTATAGACATTGTAGAGCTGCGAGACGCTGGTATCCGTATCGGAGAGCAGCGGGAAGGACAGGCTATACTTGTCGGCGAACTGCTGATGGGACGCCACATCATCGGCGCTAACGCCCAGAACGATGATGCCGCGCCTCTGCATACGGTGATTCGCATCGCGGAAGCTGCACGCCTCCTTCGTGCAACCTGGGGTATCATCTTTGGGCAACTGGACACCGGTAGAATTTACGTTTTCCCTCGTACACGGTGATAGCTGCCCAGACGACGATGTGGTAGTGAATGTGCGTTCCTTCCAACTCTTCTGAGTACTATATTACCAACATGAAATGCCTTAGTCTAACCTAAGTTTCGCCCAAAGTAACGACAATCTGTGAGGGAGCCAGCAGCTCCCGCAAAGGACGGATCAACACATGAGCACGGCAAGCGTGCTGATTGAGCACAATTGTAAGCAGATGCCCAGACCTAT
>DAOTTD010000117.1:0-11001 GCA_034438015.1 Ktedonobacteraceae bacterium
GGTCTCAAGATTTCGGATGACGAATTGGCTGCGCTCAATCTTTCCAAGGACGCTTTTCATGGGGAATGGAATTACACCATCAAGCCCCAAATTGCTTAATCATTTTATTCGTGGAAGACTCCTTAGCGTATGGTCCGAGTGTGACCTGCATAAATTCCGTCGTTGGCAGGTGAACGTGAAAGTCGATGGCTCGTGGCATACTGTGTTCCTCCTTACAGATAGTTTAGCATTGCTCCTCTTGCTATCGATTATAATGCGACTGCTCACACGATAACACATTTCCCACCATTGCGATATAAGTCGCAGCCTTCCGAATCGGCCGCATCATGGCCACAGAGATACATCCTGCGGTGCGATGATGGTAGGATGTATAATAGAGAAGTGTAATCTAGAACGTCGTATTTCCAGAAGAGGAGGAACTCATGATCAAAGCCGAAAGACGAGCCGAAGTTACCTGGGAAGGTAATTTAGCCAGAGGACAGGGAAATCTGAATGTTGGCAGCGGAGCCATTACCAATCAGCCGATCACCTGGGCATCGCGTACAGAACGTGCGGATGGTAAGACCAGTCCCGAAGAACTCATCGCCGCAGCGCACGCCGGTTGCTACGCTATGTCTCTCTCAAACACGCTCTCCAGCGCAGGAAAGACGCCCGATCGACTGATTGTGAGCGCGGTGAGTACGTTCGAGCAGGTCGAAGGCGGCTTTAAAATCTCGGAGATCCAGTTGAATGTGCGCGCGAAGGTGGCGGGGCTGGATAACGATAGCTTTCAGCAAGCCGTCCAGAAGGCGGAACAGGGCTGTCCGGTCTCCAATGCGCTGCGAAATAATGTGGCGATCCACGTGAACGCTCAACTCGAAGCGTAACAACCCTGCCATCAAAACACGTGTAGAAGTCTGCCAGAAAATACTATCTTTTACTCTGCAGAAGGATGCCCCGTGTGACCCTTCCGTTGCCCACGAGCAGCCGAAACCCGTTCAGGCGTCAGCCGGGCGGGGTGCGGCTGCTCGCTGACGGGTAGCGCCACCGTCAACACTCCATTCCCATAAGAGATGTTCGCCATTGGGCCATCAACTGGCTCCGCGAGTGCTATCTTACGATAATACGAACCTACACTCCACTCATCAAGTACGAGATCCTTGAACTCCTTTAACATGCCGCGCATGGTACCGTGCAGAATCAGATGACAATCATAGGTCACTTCGACTACGATGTTATCAGGTTCGAGACCCGGCATCGGTGCTGTAACCATCAAACGTTCGAACGTGCGGTAGACCTTCACAGGAATGTGCTGCCGCTTAAACTGCTCTTGCATGTCCTTTGCTCTTTCACTGCTCTACAACCGATGGAATCCTACCCAAGAGTTTATTATATCATCATTTGAGGTTGCAATAGTGAGCAGGAATCAGGGGTGAAGTGGATCACACGGATGATTCTCTTTTCTATTTGATAATCCCATACTGCATCTTCATCAGCAGTATGCGCTGCACGGACTGGTCGATGCGCGCTATAGTAAGTTGTCCCTGCTGCAACGCCTGCTTTATGGCCGTCACGACGTTCGCGACCTGGCTGGGCGTAAATGGACCCTCGATCAGGTCGTCGCCCGCGAGTATTGAGAGTACCGCCGCCTGACTGAGCGACCAGCGTGCGCTGATGCCGGCCATATAGAGTCCATCAGTAATCACCACGCCATTGTATCCCAGTCGCCCACGTAGCACTCCGTTGATTGCTTTAGGCGAGAGCTCAGCCGGGAGCAGTGGATCGATCGCAGGCATCAGTACATCAGTAGCCATGATCATAGCAGGCTGGTCTTGCGGAATCATGGTTTTATATGGAGCGAGGTCGACCGCGTTCAAATCCGCCATACTGCGCGTGACGGTGGGCAGTCCGGCGTGCGGATCAGAGGTGATCGCACCCAGGCCGGGAAAGTGTTTGAGGCAACCGACAACGCCATTTTTCTGCAAACCAGCGAGAAACGCGCCCGCGTACGTTACTACCGTCTTCGGATCACGACCAAACATACGCGTCTCCAGGACCGGCGGGTCCACGGTATGCACATCGACAACCGGGGCCAGGTCGCTATTGATGCCCAGATCTAACAGCCACTTCGCCGCTTGCGTCCCCTGCGTCAGCGCGATATTCGAATCACCACTCTCCGCCATCTGCTCCGCGGACGGCAGATAACCATGAAACTCGTAGAGGCGATTGACCAGGCCACCCTCCTGATCAGTCGCGATCAACAGCGGGATACGCGCATCTTTCATGGCCTGCGCCGACAATGCATTAACGCTTCCCACCGTGTTGTAGGGCGCATCAAAATTATGGTTGCTCGCCTGATACATAAAGCCGCCGACGTACTGCTGCGCGATCATCTCCTGCAGTCCGCTCGCTCCATAGCTTGCGCCCAGGTATTCTACAACGATCAATTGTCCCAGCTTCTGTTCCAGCGACATGCCCTGCATGATCCGCTGCACGCTGCTCATCTGCTTGCGCAGGGCGGCTTCGTTCACCATTGCATTCTCGTTCGGCTTCGGTGTCGCGGGCCGTCCAACGGGGGTCGGAGTGGTGGTGGCTCGCGGCGTGACCGGCGTGCTCGCTGCACTACTGCAGGCAGAAAGACATAGCATCAGATAACATAACAATAGTATAGCTGTTCGGCTACACGGTATCCGTATATGCGGTAGATCGGGTGATGGCACCTGCGGCATAAAGTAGCTCCATTACTAATATTATATAAGGTATAAGATGTGTGATACTCTACAATAAGATACTTCACAATAAGAAGAACGATGGGCAGGCTCGCGACGTAACGAACAGGCCACTTTGTACCGATCATATCCATCTTTCTGGTGCCCTTCTCGAAATGATTAACTCAGTCCCGCTGTACATGACTGATGTAGCAGAAGACAGGGCGAATATGAGATACTGGGGATACTAATAATCAAGGAGCGCATGCGGTACAATGGCCCGTTTTGATGACATAGAACTCGTTGAACGTCTCTTTCTCAAAAGCTACCCTTTTAGCAGATATGGTCCACACAAGGACGATCCCGCCTCCCTGGCAGTCACTCCCCTGCGCAGGCCGCTGGTGGAATGCACGGTGGCGGTCGTCACGACGGCGGGCCTGAGCCTTCCCGACCAGTCGCCATTCGATACTACGAATAAGAGGGGAGACAGCTCCTTTCGCGAGTTTCCGGGCAACATCTCTCCGCAACAATTAGAGATGAATCATCGCAGTTGGGCCTTCGATCAGACTGGTATTTTACGCGATCGCAACCTGGTTATGCCACTCGATCGCCTGCGCGAGATGCGCGCTCGTGGCGAGATTGGCGCCCTGGCCCCACACCACTACAGCTTCATGGGCTCGATCGTCGGTCCGAGGAAACTGATGAGGGAGAGCGCGCCCGAGGTTGCGCGCCGCCTTGTTGCGGATGGCGCCGATGTCGCACTGCTCACGCCTGTCTGACCCATGTGCAACCAGTCCGTGGGACTGATTCAGCGCGCAATAGAGTACGCAGGGGTCACAACCGTCTCCATCTCGCTGCTGCGGGAGATCACGGAGAAGACGCAGCCGCCGCGCGCCCTGTTCGTGCCGTATCCGCTCGGCCATCCACTGGGGGAACCCGACGATGTAGCGCTGCAAACACGGATTATTCGTGCCGCGTTCGCGCTCTTGACGCGCACGGATATCCCCATCCTTGTGTCTTTTACGCCCTAGCCGCTAATTTGCCAATCCTGGGCGCAGGTGATTCACGGCACTAATTCACCACGTTGCACCCTCGCTAATAGCGTTGCCCACGCCAGCGCCTGCCGCATTGAGGTCGGGAGCGCAAACGTATAAGCACAATCATATGTTTGATCTACCGGAGTACTGGATGCAAGTATGTCCAGTGGCTGCGTTCTGCGCCCATATTCCGGTCGTTCCGCCACAGCAGCGACCAGATGACGGCTCTTGCTCACCACTAGCTCCGCCTCCAGGAGTAACATCTCTAACCTATCAATTCTCCCCCTTTGCAGCCAGAACTGCTCCACGCTCAAGGAATTGGAGACGTGACTGCTATTCTCACGCAGCAACATCTCGTTCAACAGGTCGCCTGAAGAGGCGAAGAATACACGCAGCCGGCCTTCTGGCAGCCGGCTGTAACTTTTAAGAAATTCGAACAGCGTATTGAGAGACGTAAACATTGCCGACCTCCATCGCCAACTGGATGTTTCGTTCACCCTTATCGCCACACGCGTATATAACATACTGCACCCCTTGAGAATCTATGTGTTATGATGGAAAGGTCTCTTCTTTGAGAATATCGACTTTGAAAGGGTCAACGCCCTAAAGGATTGTATTTTGTAGATGAATTCTTCATATTTTTACCCCTATTACCTTTTTCACTTATTTTATATTATTACTAATTATGAGGCTTTAGAGGAAAAACTTTATTTACAACACTCAGACCTATCAGGTAAATTTCTCACAAATCTACGTCACTCCCTATGTAAATCTGTTCCCATATGCTACAATTAGAATATGATTGATTTATCGGTAGATACCACCTTTTATTCAGGACGGGTACAGTATGCTTTAATGGGAGATCCATTATACACGTCTATACATAAGACGGGAGAAAAACAAAGCGCCTATTTCTAAGGAACCGGATGCATTCATCAAGGGAAGTATAGCTATGCCAATTATCTGGTTTATTCGACACGCGGAAAGCGAAACGAATGTAGGGCTTCCAACAGCCAGTCCTCTTACAGCACAACTTACACCAGCCGGTAGAGAACAGGCGCGCAGTATCGCCCACGCCTTTACTACGCCCCCACAACTAATTATCACATCGCCTTATCTGCGCACGAAGCAGACAGCGGAGTTTACCTCGCAGCGCTTTCCTGCTGCGCGCGTGGAGGAATGGCCGGTACATGGATTTACCTATCTCTCACAATCTTTAGGGCCAGAGCCGTCCACTATCGCTGAAAGGCGTGTGCTGGTCGATGCATATTGGGAGCGCCTCGATCACCTTTACACTGATGGCGATGGGGCGGAGTCATTCACAGAGTTTATGCAGCGCGTGCAGCATGTGTTGGATCAGCTCAAGAACGCCGATGAAAACTTGATCGCTGTGTACAGTCATGGTCAGTTTATTCTTGCTGTCTTATCGCGGCTGATGGGATCGATCATTGACAATATGGGCCAGTTCAAACATTTTCGCATGGCGCACGAGATACCTAATGGCGCTATCATGATGACCGACTTACGGGCCAGTGGAGAGGTCTGGTTCAGCCCTTTTATAACGTCGCATCTCCCTCCCTCCTCCCAGTCCTGATACCACTTCATATGCCACTTCCTCTTCCAACATACTGGATCCATACCTGCTTAGTACAGTCCGAACTCGAACATAGCGCTTAACTGGCGAGAATTTCCGTTAGAAAATTGCGTAATATCTATGGGAACTATTCAGCACCGCATCACGTCTTGTAATCAGGGGAGAAGTGCCAGGCATGCACTTCTGTGATTTCCTTCTCGCATAACTATGTCGGCGTACGACGAAACCTGGACACCTGTTCTACATGCATACACCTTTATAAGGAGTGAAACTATGTTACCTATCCTAAGACACGGTAAAAAGTACGTCCTGTCGTCAGGATGCCTTGTTGTACTTCTTCTCCTGGTCGGCTGCGGCGCATCGGCCTCCAGCGGCACCACGACCAGCATGAGCGCACCGGCGAATATGGCAAATATGCAAGCAAAGGTGCCTGTGCTAAATGCGCACAGCGCGAGCGGAGCGTCAGCAAATGCTGGCGGCCAACAGCAAAACGCGCCAATCAAGCCACAATACCTGATCAAGACGCTGAAAGTCAGTATGAATGTGAAAGACACGCGCAAAGTCGCCAGCGACCTCCAGGCGTGGATCAGCAAGACCGATACAGCATCGTCAACGGCTGGCGCGGACTACGAGCTGACCGGCGACAACCTTTATACTGTCACAATGACCTTCTCGGTGCGAGCATCTGTATATCCACAGATTTACAACTATCTACGGGACTATGCCCCCAGGGATGGCGGACAGCTCCAGTCCTTCACCGAGACGGTGCAAGACGTTACCAACGATTACGTCGATACGCAGTCGCGCCTGAAGAATCTACGCGTGGAGCAGCAGCGTGTGCAGGATCTGCTCAGCCACGCCCAGGCCATGAGCGATATACTGACGATCGAACAGAAACTGACCGACGTGGAGGGACAGATTGAGAGCATCGAGGCCCATATGAACGAGCTGACCAGCCAGGTGGCGTTCTATACGGTGACGATCACATTGCAGCCGATAGAGATCGCGCCGCCTCCACCTGCTCCTTCCGGTTGGAGCATAGGACAGACCTTCCACGATGCATTCGCGGCATCGCTGGCATTCGCGCAGAACATAGCCAGCTTCCTGATCTGGCTCCTGGCTTTCAGTTTCTACCTCGTTCCGGCAGCGCTCATCATCTGGTTCGTCTGGCGCGTGCGCAACCATCCACGGCGCGGCGCTTCGCCAAAGCCCGCCGAGACGACACCGCCTCCACCTGCCGACGCATAGCAGCTCTCAGCGGCCCATTCTGTTTCCGGTGGGCCGCTGTGTGATATGATCTTTAGAAAACGCATTGTGAAAGGCAGGAGCATGGCGACGGAACAACTCGACGCAATTATCATCGGTGCGGGACATAACGGACTCGTTGCAGCGGGCTATCTGGCGCGCGCCGGGAAAAAAGTGGTTGTGTTGGAGCTGCGTGACCGGGTTGGTGGGGCATGTACCCTGGAGGAGCCATTTCCAGGCTTTACGATGTCCCCTTGCGCCTACGTTGTGAGTCTGCTACGCCCCGAGATTATTCGCGATCTGGAGCTGGCGCGCTACGGCTTCGAGGCGTATGTGAAGGACCCGCAGATGTTCGTCCCCTACCAGGACGGCAACTACCTCTTCTTCCGTGCCAGCACCGAACAGACTGTCGAGAACATCCGCCGCTTCTCTCCTCACGATGCGGAGGTTTATCCCAAATTCCTGCAATTTTTCGATCGCGCATCCGAGATTCTCAAACCTATTTTACTTGAGGAACCGCCATCCATTGCTGATCTTGCAGGGCGCTTCCGAGGCGAGGATGAAGGGATTTACCGTTATTTGATGTTCGGCAACCTCTACGATATGCTCGCCGACTACTTCGAGTCGGACTATTTACGTGCTGCTTTTGCAGGACAGGGCGTCATCGGCACCTTTATCGGACCCAGAACGCCTGGCTCGGTCTACGTGATGTGGCACCACATGTTCGGCGAGGTCAACGGTGAGAAGGGCATGTGGGGCCTATGTACGCGGCGGTATGGGGCGCATCAGCTTTGCTCTGGCGGCCTCAGCGGAGGTGCAGGGCGTGACGATCCGCACCAACGAGCGCGTCGCACGCCTGCTCGTGCACAATGGTCGCGCCGAAGGGGTGCGCCTGGAGAGTGGCGAAGAGATACGCGCCAGGGCGGTCCTCTCTAACGCCGATCCCAAACGAACTTTCCTGCAATTCTGCGCCGATGCTCACCTGGATAAGGACTTTCTCAAACGCATCTCCGCGTTCAAGACCGATAGCGCGGTGATCAAAATCAACGTTGCGCTGAAGGAGCTGCCCAGCTTCTCCTGCCTGCCAGGCACAGCGCCAGCCTTGCAGCACTCTGGCTCGTGCGAGATCAGTCCCACGCCCGACTGGGTACAGGAGGCGTACGAGGATGCTGCACATGGCGAGCTCTCGCGCAAGCCCTACATCGAGGCATACATGCAGTCCGCCACTGATCCCACGGTCGCGCCCACGGGTAAACATACGATCTCTATGTTCTGCCAGTATGCGCCCTATCGCCTCAAGGGCCGCGCGTGGTCCGATGAGGTGAAAAACGAGATGGCCGACCGCATCATTGCGACGCTGACCGAGTTCGCCCCCAATTTCGCCGACGCCGTGATCGCTCGCCAGGTGCTCAGTCCGGTGGATATCGAGCAGCGCTACGGCATGCCCAATGGAAACATCTTCCATGGCGAGATCACGCCCGATCAGCTCTTCTCGCAGCGACCGACGCCAGAATGCGCCCACTATCGCACACCCATCGCCGGACTCTACCTGTGCGGCTCAGGCACCCATCCAGGCGGCGGCGTGATGGGCGCCCCCGGACATAATGCGGCTCAGGCCCTGTTGAGCGACTGGCGATAAGGACAAAGTCTTAAATGAATTATGGGCAATTTATGTGCCTCTGGCGTCGAGTAGCTCCCGTATGAACCCGACGGCGACTGAGAGCCAATCGAACGAGCGCGTCCACGCCACCCACTCCTGCTGCGTGGGCCAGCCTACCGATTTCTCTATGATTGAAACAATTGAAACAATGTTAACAGATATAGCCGGCGTTTTGCCTGACCTCATGAGGATTTTAGGTTGAGAGGCGATGGTAGAACTTGCTCTCAGATAACTGAAAGCGTGCCGCTGACACCTTTCTACCATCACTCTTTCTCCATCGAATCCAGCATCTGGCGAATAAACGGAATGGCCAGCGAAAGCCAATCAAAGGCGCGCGTCCAGTCCACCCATTTTTGCTGAGTCGGCCACCCAGGCCGATAGCGCCGGATCAGATCCCTGGGCATGACGACAGCCCATTTTGTGCCCTCGCCGAGCCCGCCGGGAGTAATACGCACTGAAATGGTAAACACATTCTCGTTGGGAAGGTGCTGTTTCCAGTCGGGCAAGATTTTGAGTAAGGAATCATGCCGCCAGGAGGTGAAAAGGGCCGGATCTTCGGGGGCACCGCTGGCAGAGCGGCGCAGGGTCAGAACCTGGCCAACCACCGCCGAACGCTCCCATTCGGGGAAGCGCAGCCAAACCGAATAGCGGTACTCGTCGAGGCCAACAGCCTGGAGAAAGGGATGATAGCCCTCGCGCTCGATGCGCTTCTCCGTATCGCCCTGCCAGATACGCACCATAGCATCCAGGCGCTTGCGCTTCTCATACTCACTTAAATTAGCGTGAGGACCCGTGTTCGCAGGATAGGACTGGTTCCGTTGTTCTTGCATTATGCTCTATCCACAATCAATAGGTGATGACGAGAGGCAAGAAAAAGATGTGCGGCTCTCCTCTCCATAGCCAAGTATAGGTCTCATTCGTACAAGCGTCAATCGTGAGAGCTACATTGGTAGTGGCCGCTGGTAAATAGGCTGAAAGTTGGGACGCAAATACTGGGCTGAGAGCCTCTTGTCCGAATTTTCAACCCATATATATGCGCTCAATGTTCGACGCCACTTCCAGACCTTCGATCATTTCATAAGAACAGGCCATTTTCAACAGAAAAGATGCATTCTGAATTTTCATTCACTCCCTGGCATCTGCCGCCTCAAGGGCGACGCAAGTTCTGGAGGTTCTGGCTCGATCGAACATTGGCCGCAAAATCTGATCATTGAGGTGAATTCTGTCGAACATTGAGCGCAATTACCAGACACGCCGTTGCAGTGCTGGTAAATAGCGTGAATGTTCGGCGAATTTTTAAGCCGAAATGTGGGAATTTTGGGCCAATCATGGGAATTAACCATCTCTCAAGATGCAAATCCGCACCAGAAGGGCTGTTACACACATGCTTCTTGTAAATTGGCGGTAGAACAGACAGCCATTTTTAGCTCCTCATTTTTTTACTGAACTATTTCTCCTGATGCTCGACCCACTGAGCTCGCCAAGCAGGTGGCTCGAACGGATCAGCAAAGTACTGTGTCTCGTGGGCAACTTTGCCATCGCAAAACTCCATAATGCTGACTGTTTGCGTTGGCTGCTCGTTATAGCTGAGCACGTACTCGGTGATCCAGAGATCGCCGCTGCCAAGGATGCGCCGGATGGTGAAGCCCAGCTTCGCCGGGTGGTGTCCGCGAAGGGCCTGAATGTTGTGGCGACCGCGGATTCGCTCGCCTGACTGAGGATACTCGACTAGAACGTCGTCGTGATAGATCTCGTGTTCCGCTTCAATGTCACCAGCTGCGGAGGCTGCCCAGTGCCGATCCAGAGCTGTCCGAATTTCCTGGTTTTCCATGGTTTCTCCCCCTTTAGCTCGTACAGAGCAACATGGATCTCCTGTGAAGATGATACTGCTGGCGAAGTCGATTTTCACGCTTGAGACCCAACGCATTCAAGCTCAGAATGAGCATAGTTTTTGACTTCGCCAGCAGTATCGAAGATGCCACAGAGCCATATGCGTATGAAAGCTAGAGATATGTATCGACATTCTTTCTTGTTTGCGTAGTTCAACGACCATTCAACAGAGGTGCTGGCGAATACCTTGAGAGGGCAAGCGCCAGAGCTATTGAAGTAAATAGGTGGTGGTTGTCTCAAAAGAAGGCCAACCAAGCTAATCCGTTGACCTCTTTGGGCTATTTCCTCATGCAAAAGCGGCGCAGTGCCTACCCGAATTTACATATATTTAGAGTGAGAGGTCGCCAGGCGAGCCGTTTCTCAGAAATCCAATGGCTGTGCTGCTCAACCTTCGCGCCGATTTCCCACATTTCGGCTTAAAAATCGTCGAACATTCACGCTATTTACCAACAAGACAAAGCCATTGTGATTCGTCCACAGGACTGGAAAAGAGCTGTCTCGTTTTTTAGCAGTCTCTTTTGCTTGCTTGCCCTTTGGCCTTCATTTGACCAAACCTTACGAAATACGCAAGTCCTCTTCAGGTCTCTCAAGGTTTTTATTCCAGGAAGTACTGCACACCAGAGTCAAGCATGATTTGGCCAGGTTTCTTCAATAGGATAAGCGGGTTTGTGACCACGCATGGACTTTCACCTCCTCTCCCCAGTTTATCCTCTCGTGGTGACCCTGTCAAACTCGGAAAAAACTTGTGATTGTCTGTACTAAGTGGTGCATCCGGCAAATATGGTATACTTGAGAAAGGAGCAGGAGAAGCAAGCAAGGAGAGAGACGAGATGGCGCGACAATTGCGAGAACTGAGCGAGGAAGAACGAAAGACCCTTGAGCGCCTGG
>DAOTTD010000118.1:0-7740 GCA_034438015.1 Ktedonobacteraceae bacterium
TGGGTTTTGAGCCACCAGGGGGCAACAGATCCAGTTCATATCGGACATATCTCTACCTCCCTTTGTATGAGATCAAATGTTCTATTATTCTACTCAGTATACCATAAGCAATCCCTCTTAACAGCTAGAAATTTTTGGACCCCCATCCCGCAGTACACAGCAGAGGCTATCCTAGCCTGGAAAGCCGTCCGACCCAAAAATCAGCCCCTGCTCCAAGACCGCAAAACGGGAAAACTCACTGAGTACCTGTTTCAATACAGAAGAAAAATGATCGGCGAAGCCTACATCACCGATCATCTCATTCCATTGCTCTGCAAGGCAGCCGGGTTGACTTCCGAGCTTGGGAAACCGTACAAGGATGCCATTGGACCCATTACCTCCCATCGAGCCCGATCATCAACCGCTTACTACCTCAAGGCGATGGGAATGACGCCCTATGATATTGGCAAACTGCTGGGGCACACGAATCCGAACAGGACCTTGCCCTGGTATCTGAAGGAAAATCTCCACCAATTGGGGCGCATGTACCGCAAAGCCAATCCGCTCGACAGGACCGTGCATGCCCTTTTAGATACGAATGCCGCTGGCCGTGGGGAGCCCTGTGTCTTCTATTATCTGACGGACAGTGAACAGGGACGCCCCCGCATGTGCGGCAATCCCAACTTCCGCGTCTGCTATCATCAGCTCCAATGTGCCGAGTGTGCCGCCTACATCGAGACAGAGCTGGCTGAAGTCATCGAAAAACGCCCCGGCGCCTTACACATCTCTGTCCCTATTCCATTGCCGGAGCAGTTGGTCGAAGATCTCACCAGGCGGGACGAAGGCTCCCCTGTTGGAGAGGTCCCTTCTCCACCTCCCATTCCGAGCGCGGCCTTTCATTTCAACAAAAAAGTGGCTGCCCACATTGCAGGACCCAGCAGCCAGAGCACAAGCGAGTTCGATCAGATGCGCGCACGTCTGAGAGACCTGGAGGCACAGTTAGCAGCAAAAGGGAAGCAAGATGCGCGCAATGTTTCTATCCGCTTGCTGAAACAAGAAATCGGCGAACTCAAAAAGCGTCTTGCTGAACTGGAGAGAATCCAGCTTGATAAGCCTTGACATATCTATTCCACATATTCTCCTACGTCACCGCCCTGGGCCACGCCCTCATCGATCGCGAGCTGTACCTGCCCCTGGACTGGACAGAGGACCGTGATCGCTGTCAAGCGGCTGGTATCCCAGAGTCGGTTCACTTCCAGACGAAGCCGGAACTGGCGAAATGCATGCTGGCGCGTCTTTGGAATGCCCAGGTACCGATTGCTTGGGTAGTGGCTGATACGGTCTATGGAAGCAACCTGGACCTGCGCACCTGGCTGGAAGACCGGGGATATCCTTACGTGCTGGCGGTTGCTTGCAATGAACCAGTCGGGATCATGACTCCTGATGGGGTTCGCAGGCGGGTGGAAGCAGAACAGGTGGGAACGTTCTTGCTTCAGGCCCAGGATTGGCAACGCCTCTCGATGAGTGAGGGAAGCAAAGGCCCCAGGCTCTTTGACTGGGCTTGCGTACCTATGTTGCATCGCTGGGAAGATGATGGGCAGCATTGGGTGCTCATTCGTCGCAATCTCGCTGATCCCAACGAGAAAGCCTACTACTTCGTTTTTGCCCCGCAAGGAACCACTCTATCAGAGATGGTCAAAGCCATTGGCGCGCGCTGGCATATCGAAATAGTCCAATCGCAAATGACAAAACCGGAGATGCTCACTGCCAGGGGCGGTGGGGATCACATAGCGGATCTCCACCTCCTCGTCGGTCACCACGACGCGATCAATCAATAACTCAACCAACTGTCGTTTTTGCTCAAAGGTGGCTTGATCTAGTCCCTGCTGTACTCGTTGGCAAAAGGTTTCAATTGATTGTACCATACCTGCCACTTCATCGTGTCGCCCAACACTGACTTCCAGTTGGCGGGCTTGTTCAGCAAGGCCTTGCTGGCGTTGTTCCAGTTCCTGCCTGCGTCGCTGGTATTCTTCCAACGGAAGCACAGCAGCCAGATACGCGTCGGTGAGCCGTTCTGTCTGTTGAGTCAGACTCACACGTGCTTTGCGCAAATTCTCCCGGCGAGCCTGTAACTCCTGAGGAAGCCACAACCCTCCTTGAGCCGGTTGCAGGGCGTGTGCAATCGTCTGAGGATGCGTGAGCACTTCACAGAGATCCTTCCAGACCAGTTCATCGAGTTGCCCAGCAGGAATGAAGCGTGAGTGACATTTCTCATCACGACAAGAAACCACGGGATGACCCTTTCCCCGACAGGTAGAGTAGGCATAGTCGACATCCTTCGTCTTGCGATAGCGACCGGTACAGGAGAGATGACAGCTTCCACAACTCACCAGCGCACGCAACAAGTACCGATAGGCCGTATTGTTGCGGCGGGCAAATTGCTGATTGTGTGCAAACTTCGCCTGTACCAGATCAAATTGTTCTTGTGTGACGATGGCTGGAACCTGAGCGATCGCTTCCCACTCTTGTGGTCCGGTGGCGGGATGGCCTCCATGGTCGTGTCCCACGGGTCGCAGAGCTGATTGTCGATAATGGGCTCTGGCGACACGGTAGCGACCAAGAAAGACGGTTCCGGTGTAGACCGGATTGCGCAGGATCCCACGCACAGTCGCTTGATTCCATCGCATCTTCCCTCGGGGATTGGGAATCTGTTGATGCATCAAGTGCTTGGTCAGGGCAACTAAACTCTGTTGTTCTTGTTGATACCACCCAAACATCTCCGCCACTACTGCTGCTTCGGCTGGCTCCACGCGTACGCCCGCTGGATCGCGTGGATGGCTGGGATCGACACGATATCCAGAGGGAGGCAGCGTCCAAGGCAAGAGGATCCCCGCTCGATATTTCTGTTGACGGCCTCGTCGCATCCGTTCAGCAACCAGGCTGCGCTCATATTCGGCCACGGCCCCACGGATTTGGACCAACAACTGATCATGGGGATTGTGACTCATGGGCTGATCGATGAAGTCAATCTGGCATCCACTGCGTTCAAATTCTTCCATGAGCAGCATCTGGTGAACGTAGTTGCGAGCCAAACGATCAGGGGCGGTCACCAGCACGCGATCAAAGGTGGCATTGCGTACCTGGTCACGTAAACGATCGAGTCCTGGGCGGCGCAAACTCGCTCCGCTGTAGCCATCGTCACGGAAAATGTGCTCCTCGTTCCATTCCCATCCCTGTTTTTGACTGTATTCATGCAACAGGGATAACTGCTGCTCGATTGTTTGTGTTTGTGCTTGTCGTTGGGTTGAAACCCGAACGTACATTGCTGTGTTCATTGCTATTCTCCTGCACCAGTGGGCTTGAAGGTTGGTGCTTCAAGCCCATCTCACTCCACTGAATAAGAGACTGATAACTGCGATCCCATCGCGCGCACGCATCAGGCTGTTCCACGGAGCTGTGCCGAACCTTCCATTGTTGTTGTTTCATAGGTCTCCTGCAGAGGAAGAGCGTCTCGGAAATTTTCCTCAACAGGAGATTGTACTCCTTCGCGGTTGGTTTTGCGAGCACTTCGGGGTAAGCGCCACCAGGACAAGTGCAACCGTGCTGTCCGGCTCATGCAGAATTTGTCATTTGTGATTAGACCATTGAAGAAGATTTTGAAAATGCTAAGGACAGTGGATTGGACCACTATGAGGTCCGCAGCTTCATTGGCTGGTACAGGCACATCACGCTGGTTCTCTTGGCTCTGGCCTTCTTGACGGGAATTTGTGCCACAGAACATTGTTCTACATCTCCTCCTGTTCCTTCCGCATTTCCCTCTCGACTTACCATCCTCCCACTGACCGTTCCTGAAGTGCGCCATCTGCTTGCATGGCTTATCTGGCCCTCTCCTTCGTCTGCATATCAGGTTCTGGCTTGGTCCTGGTGGCGTCGTAGTCACCAAAGTCGTGCCAGCTATTACCACACGAAACGTCGTCTCAAGGCTGGCTGATCCTGGCTTTGTTCTTTACCGCACAGCACGCAATTCCCAGATATCCAAGAAATTTCCTGGAAGTGCCGGAGTTCCTGGAAATCTGTGTACGAGCTGTCTGTCCAAGCACTTTCCTCGAAAGGAGTTCTCAGTATGACGCTTCTTCCTGTCGCAGACGGCGCTCGTCTGCTTGGTATTCATCCCAAGACTCTGCACCACTGGCTCAAAGAAGCCCATCTGCCCTTGGCTACCCATCCGAGGGATGCACGGATCACATGTGTGACGGAGGAACACCTGCAACTGGTAGCTAGCCTGCATGGCCGTCCGCCCCAGGCATCTCGGCCATTGGATGCAGCCTCTCCTCCTCTCGTTCCGTCTCAGGTGAGCGTTCCCCATGGGCCTGAAAACGAGGGGAAGTCTGCTTCCACAGCCTGTTCGTTCCTTACTTCCTACAAGTCTGAAGCAGACTTGACCCAGAAACTGTCCGGCCTGGAAACGAAGATCGCGACACTTCAAGAGCAGATAGCCCAACTCGCGCTGGCACTGCTCCAGGAGCGGGAGAGATCGGTTGAGCAGCGCCTCACGACCCTCGAGTCCCTCATGCAAGCATTCATAGGAAAGCAGATGCCCACTCTGCCGGTTCCAGAGCCTCGACCAGATCCTGCTGGTGTGGTGCTGCCGACGCATTTGCTCCATCCCGCCGAACACCTGGCTCGGTCGCGCAGGCCTCCTCTGATCGAATACTGCGCATCGGGCATCTACGTGATCATCAGTTCACAAGAAGGCGAGGTGCATGTAGAGCCTAATTCGCGAGCGTGGTTTGACTGGTTGGCTACCCTCTCCTCGTTCCGGTTCATTGGGCCTGTAGGGCGCTTTACGGCCCATCGAGGATACAAACAAGGCCAGCAGACGCACTTTTGGTCGGCCTCCCGCTGTGTCCGTCGTCATACCTACAAACACTACCTTGGCGTGACGGAGAGCTTGACTCTTGCCAGCCTGGAGCACGTCGCTGCCAGACTCCAAGCTGACGTGGACGCCCGCTAGGTTTTCGCGCTTTTCCACAGTGATGACCTCCTCTGGCTCTCAACAAGTGCGACTGTAGTGGCGAAGCATGAGCGACTTCAGTGGAGTCGCCTGGGAAAACCGCTCCCCATCAGGTATACTGGAATTGAGAGTTGTAAATAAAGTCTCCCTTGTGAACTATTTAACCGTTATCAAGAACCGACGGTTCGCGCTCCGGGAGGGACGCTCATAGTAGCACCGGCTGTATAAGGAGATGATGATGCCTGCTTTGTCTACTATCGCTCTTTTTCTGTTAGCAGGATTAGGGCTATTACTCATTCCCGGTCCATCAGTTCTCTATGTTGTCACGCGTAGTGCGGCTCAGGGAAGGCGAGCGGGTTTCGCATCCGTGCTGGGAATTGAGTCGGCAACCTGTGTGCATATTCTCGCCACCGCTTTCGGCCTGTCCGCCATCCTGCTGACCTCTGCCCTGGCTTTTAACGTCGTGAAATATCTGGGTGCCGCCTATCTCATTTTTCTCGGTCTGCACACACTCTTGAGCAAGAAGAACCATCAGGATGTACAAGTTGAGCTTCCGAGAAGCCTCTTTCACTTATTTGGCCGGGGCTTCTTCGTGAACCTGCTCAATCCCAAAACAGCGCTCTTCTTCTATGCCTTTCTGCCGCAGTTTGTTGATCCGAGCCGCGGGGCCATTGTTGGACAAATCCTCCTCTTGGGTGTACTGTACGTGCTGATGGCAACCTGTACAGATAGCCTCTATGCCCTGCTTGGCTCGGCGGTAGGTCGATGGCTCAACAAGAGCAGGCTCGTTCAGCGGTGGCAGCGTTCCATCACCGGATGTATCTACATTCTGCTGGGCGTGACCACTGCTGTGACCGGAGCGGAGAAAAAATAGCGTCTTGTATCCTCCACAAAGGGCCTGTCGGTGCGATTCTGACGAAAAAGTACTGTGTACCATTTAACTGCGGTTGAGATTATGAACAAAGGGGCTCTAGAGGCTCTTATACCCATCCTGAAGCTTCTTGTCCTTTACAAAGAACAGCAGAATGACAAGAGACGCGCACAGGCGAAAAACGGCTCTCTACCAGGAAGAAGAATGTGCTTTCGATGCAGAAAAGAAGAAAAAGTGTAAGCTCAGCATCAGTTCTATTTGACGTTTAGACTATTTCAGACAAAAGGCCCCCAACCTTGCGGAGGGTGGCCTGATTGAGTAAAGTTCCAGTAATCAAAACAAAAAGGAATGTTACTCAAGTGGACATTAACATACTTCGGCAATTTCGTCACGATATCTATGAGTGTTTTCCGCGTGCGAAGGATGCCCTGTTCAATACGGTAGATGCGCTGATGACAGAAACGCAGGCCCAATCGTTTCCAGAAGTCTCGCAATCGTTGTGGTTTGAGCGCAAATGGTCGAGTTTGTATGATGCGTTTGAAGATGGGCGCATCGAGGAAAAGCGCTTGCGAGAAACCTTTGTCCGTTACCTGCCAAACCCCGATCCAGGAAAGTGGTTTTGGATCGGAATCGATGCCAGCAAGATTGCGCGCCCGGAAGCGGTCACTTCGGCAGATCGCACGGCACAACACGTGCATAATCTGCCGGAATGTAGGAAGGCAATCACGTTTGGTTGGCAGTTTTCGACCGTGGTGGTCTTGGCTGACCCTGCCAGTAGTTGGACCTATATTTTGGACCAACAACGGGTGGCATCGGAGACGACGGCCATCGAGGTGGCTTGCACCCAACTCAAGCGGCTGATCGCTCATTTGCCCAAGAACTCCATCGTGCTGCTGGATCGGGGCTATGACGCCAACTGGTTGTGGTGTCAATGTAGTACCCTGGGCATTGGGACGTTGGGTCGCCTCAAAAATAATCGCTGGATCTCACGGCCAGCGCCTCCTCCAACGGGCAAGAAAGGCAGTCCCCGCAAAGATGGTGCGAAACTGCAACCCAAGGACCCGACGACGCATGGCGAGCCAGATGGGATCTGGAAAGGCTCCGATGCGAAAGGTCGCCCGGTGGAAGTCACCTCCTGGAAACACATGCATGTCCAATCGGCTCGCTGGTTGGAGGTGACCGTCTTGCAGGTCGTGCGACCTCATGCGACCAACAAAGAACGCGATCCACGCGTGAGTTGGTTTGTGTGGATAGGGGATCAAGAAGCCGATGTCGCCCAGATCGCTCTGGGCTATGTGCTGCGTTTCGGGCAAGAACATGGCTATCGCTTTGACAAACAGGCTCTGTTGTGGGAAAAGCCACGCTTGCGGACCCCTGAGCAGTTTGAGCGCTGGAGCCACATTGTCGCGATGGCGCACAACCATCTGGTGTTGGCTCGTGACCTGGTCGAAGTGGAACTGCGACAGTTCGGAAAACAAGCCACGCAAGCCGACCCCACAGCAGGTGCGACGCGGGATGCACAAATTGTTGGCCCGTTTGGGGACCCCAGCCAGGGCACCACGTCCTCGCGGAAAATCGAAAGGCCGCCGTTCTGGGGTCAAGATTGGCAAGGCAAAGCGGTTTTCGGTCGTTCGCAAGACGCCAAAACTGCCTGCGCTGGTCCCAATTTAACGCTTTTACTGACTTTTTCATCCGTTTTAGCTCTTTTCCCAGAACTTCTTGCGACGTTCTGGGAAGGGTCGTTAGTCTACCTAAGTTTCGCCCAAAGTAACGACAATCTGTGAGGGAGCCAGCAGCTCCCGCAAAGGACGGATCAACACATGAGCACGGCAAGCGTGCTGATTGAGCACAATTGTAAGCAGATGCCCAGACCTAT
>DAOTTD010000119.1:0-5452 GCA_034438015.1 Ktedonobacteraceae bacterium
GTCTACTTAATCCGCAATGATCCTGTCCTTTTAGAGCGTCTTCGTGCGGAAGCGACTGCTTCTCGCCGATATGATACGACACGCCGAACATCTCATTCTTAGGAGGGCATTACGATGGATGGACTAAAACACACGTCGCGACGGGGCTGGCTCTCTCCGCCTGCCGACAGGGGCACCGCGTGCGCTTCTACAATGTAGCAACCCTGGTCAATGATTTGATCACGGCTCAACATGACTTGAAACTCTCGCGATACCTCTCACAACTGGGCAAGTATGAGCTGCTCGTCCTGGATGAGTTTGGCTTCATTCCTTTCAGTCGTGATGGAGCCAATCTCCTCTTCCAGCTTTGTTCAGCGCTCTACGAACGCAGTGCCCTCATCATTACCTCCAATCTCAAATTTAGCGATTGGAATAGCGTGATGGGTGAGGAACATCTCACTGCTGCCTTGCTTGATAGGCTGACTCACCGAGCGCACATCCTCGAATTTCTTGGCGACTCGTTTCGCTTTCGTCAGAGGCTCAAGCAAAGCGAACAGCGGGGAGAGGAGGAGGGACAAGCCGAAGCCTCCTAAGCTTGATAAACACAGGGGGAAGGCTGTGGCTCCCTTTTTCGTTAGCAAATGTCAGGTGGTTCCCTTTTTCGTTGTCAAATGGCCCCCAAATCTGATTATCATTGTCAAACGTATGGGCAACTATTGCCCCGCTTCTGATTCGAAATTGGTCCCCAATATCATTGACAAATACATCTGATGGCACTTGGCCGTTTTCGAGAGGCACTCCTTTTTGATGAAAAGGCTATGGCAGAAATACAACGCTGCATTCATGCAGGAGACGGAACTTCGCAAGAAGAGGCCCCAATCTACGCGGTGAATCGTGGACGGCTCTACCTTCGTTTGGGAAGGATCAATGAAGCAGAACACATACTTCAACAAGCTCTTCCCTGTATTTCTGCACCAAGGAGAAAGTATGGCATGTTTGCAAAAGAAGCTCTTGAGGAGATCAGACAGTGGCGTCAACGAACTGGAGGATCTCAACACCAATTGGATTGGCGTTGGGTGGAACGCTTCCGTGATCTGAGCGCACATAGTAGTACCTGGTGGCTGACCTGGGCTGGCCCCTTCACGGAAGAGGAACAGCGCGAATGGGATCGTCTGTTTGTGTTTCCGTTTAACGAAGCCGTAAAAGCACCATTAGAGCAGTTGATGAAGAGCTCACGGGAGCGAGAACTTGAGGCTGCCATCAGAGAACAGCGTGAACCAAGACTTCGGTATCCAGCTCTTCCTATCGAGGAAATACAGCGTGAGATCAATGGCCTTGAGCAATTGAGTGAAGACGTTGGGCAACAAGAGCCAAATGCCATTGTCCGTCGCCTTTACCAGGAAGTGATCGAGGAAGAACTGGACTATCTTCACCTGCTCGAAGCCACCTATGAAGAGAATACAGAACGCTTCTGGCAATACAATCTCCGCCTCTTTCCTCTCCCTGGCATTGACGACATGAACTATGCCTTCGCTCATATCACATCGTTGCTCCGCCAGGGGGCAGCCGTCCCAGAGCTTGCTTCCGTCAGCCAGCAGATAGAGGAGATGCTGCAGACGCGTTTTCATCTCTCCTCTGATCCTGGACAGGATGACATGGAAGAGTGGGAGAGGCCAGCAGCCCCACCAGACAACGCGACTCCAACAGAGGCAGAACCAGAACGGAAAATCTCTGCACAAGCGGTGAAACGATTCTTCGAATCGGTTCTACAGGAAAGTGGCTATGATGAATGGCGAGTCGTGATCGATCTCAATACGACAGGTGCCCGCGTCTCACCAGGAGCACGACACCTCATTCTGCCGGAGCACCAGTTCACGCTTGCAGAAGTTCATCATCTCTTCTCACATGAGTTCGCAGGCCATGCCGCTCGCTTTATGGCAGGTGAACACTCATTGTTAGGGCTGCTCGGTATTCATACCAGGAACTACTTGCCCACGGAAGAAGGACTGGCGCTCTATCATGACCGTCAAGAAGCACAACGCTCTGGTCGCGACTTTAATGATGAAGGATTACGATGGATGACATTTGCAGTCGGACTGGCAAGTGGGATCATGACGCCCCCACAAACCTTCCTCGCACTCTTTACCTTCTTTGAAGCGCTCACCTTCCTTCATGGTCGTCTTCGCTACCCGCATGTGGAACGACAGAAAACGCAAGCGTATGCACATAGCTATGCACTTTCACTGTGCCTGCGTATCTATCGAGGTGTCCCTAATCTCAATCGTGCAGGCGTCTGTTTTCTTCAAGATGCTCTCTACTTTCATGGCCTACGCCAGATCGAGCAAGCAGTAGCCGAGGATGAGACGGTGCTTGAGCGCCTCGCTGTGGGAGCATGTGCCTTAGAGGATTTGCCTGCTTTGCAAGAGCTGGGTATTATTGCCCCTCCACCAGCATTGAGAAAGCTTGCCGCAGCTTGGGATCTGGATGCTTATATCCTATCATTTGATGAGAAGCCTGAAAAGCAGAGGGATGAGTATGGGTAAAACCCATCTCGCCCTAGAAGACAACGAACTCGCAATGCCGTTTTCTCATCGTGCTGATTTGTAGAATAACTTCTTTTTGAGTATCAACACGCTGATGAAAGAAGATAGACATGATGTTCGACCTTTCTTCTATCTTCCAGTAGGGTCATGAAGACGGTCTTACCGATCCTGATGGTCGTGGTAATCCGAGGATAGGAGGTGGTAGATCATTGGCGAAGACGAAACCAGCAGATCGGAAACCTAAACGCTCCCGATCTGCTGGTTTCATCTCCAGAAAAATTTTACGTGGTGTGATTGTCTGGGGCTACATCAAATGATACGAACTGACTTCTTGCTGAGCGCACAAACATGCCTGTCCCTCGACACGTGCAGCGTTACAGGTACCGTTGGAACCAACCTAGCAGGCGTTGATAGTAATCCTGAAGATGCTGGCGCTCGCTCAGACTGTGACCCTCGCGCGGATAGACCACCAGTTCGGTCGGGACGCCTCTTTCCATCAGGGCGCGATAGAATGCATACGCCTGACTGACTGGAACGCAGGCATCCTGCTCGCCGTGGACGATCAGTGTCGGTGTTGTCACCTGTTGGGCATGGCTGATGGGTGAGCGTTCCCGATACACGTCAGGATGTGTCAGCGGACTGACCGGGGGCTGCCCCAGGTAACGCATATCCCAGTCGCGGATATTCGTCTGCGCATGGAAACTGTGAAAGTCGCTGATGCCTGCTCCCATGACAGCCGCCTTGAACCGCCTGGTTTGTGTGAGAGTCCAGGCGGTCAGAAAACCACCATAGCTCCAACCGGTAATGCCAACGCGCTCACTATCGACGAGGTTCCGTTTCACCAGATCATCGACACCGTGCAAGACATCTTGAAAGTCCTTCCCGCCCATATCACCCAGGACCGCATCGGCAAATGCAACTCCGCGACCCCTCCCGCCGCGAATATTGGGACGCAGGACCGCAAAACCAGCGGCAGCAAACACCTGCGGGAGATACTGCCCCCAGTCGTCAAGCCAGACGCCAGAAGGACCCCCATGAACGAACACGATCAGAGGCGGCAATCTCCCGTCTTCGCGCCTGGCAGGCCAGGTGATCAGGCCATCAATCTCCCAGCCATCAACGCTCGTATAGCGCGTGCGTTCTGTTCTGTTGAGCACAAGCGTCTCTTCTGCCAGCGGGTTCAGACGCGAGAGACGCTTCCAGGTGACGCCTTGCCTCTCGTCATGGGCAGAGAGCAGTTCGCCGTACCAGACATCATAGGGGTGCTGGTCGGAACGAGTGGCGACAAAAGAGCGGAGATCGGACGTCGTTGAGAGGTGAGGCCAATGGCGATCCCCAATTACGAGATGGTCGATCAGTGTCGTAAGAGCGCCAGTCACCTCGTCCAGAATACTCACCCGACAGGCCACACCATCTGAACCGGCACAGAGCAGATGTCGCCCATCGGGGAACCAGCGGCACCAGCCTGGACTCCAATCGAGACCGGGCGTCACGTTGCGGACGCGACCATCAGAAAGCTGCTGGATGAAAATATCACCCCCACCCCGCTCAGGATCGCTCCATTCGCCAGAGACATAGGCAATCCTGGAACCATCAGGCGACCATGTCAGGCCGAACGCCTGGCGCGTTAACTGACTGATCTGACGGAGCAGGCCACCGTGAGCCGCCACCAGTCCGATCTGCCCTCGGTACCAATCGGTTCGCTCAGGCCCATCAGCAAAATACACCACGAACTGCTCTCCATTGGGCGACCAGGCATAATTCCAGATCGAGAGGCGATCAGAAGTGACCGCTTCGGAGGTATTGCCATCGCTGCGGACCGTCCAGAGGCGGCGAAATCGCCCTTTGCCCGGCTGCAGAATGAGGGGATCTTCAGAGGGCGCATCCCCTTCCAGAGCAAGAAAAGCGAGCCGACGTCCATCGGGAGACCAGGTGATATCACTAACCCCATTGGGCACATGGCAGAGTTGCCTGGCCTCACCACCGTGCGCTGCGATCACATATACCTGTGGTTTTGAGGTGGGATCACTTCCCCGAGAGGCAAACGCCAAAGTGATGCTATCAGGCGACCATGTTGGAGAGAAGTCGGACGTCAACCCTTTCGTCAATGGGTAGGACTCACCACTCTCGATATCCGCGCACCAGATGCGCCAGCGCTGTTTGACCTGAGCAGTGGGCCATTCAGCCACCACAAAGGCAGCAAGCTGACCATCAGGCGCGATCACCGCATCAGTAGCCTGGCGCACGGTAAACAATGTCTCTGGTGTCACAGCCACCCGCTGCTGAACAAGCGCGGACACGTCTCCCATTGGAGAGGGGACAGAAGATGGCTCTTTCACCTCTTTCTCCTTTTCCTGCTGAGACGATTAACTCCCTCCTGTTGGAGGTGGAACAGGTTCAGGCGGATCTGGCATCGAATCATCTGCCATCAGGAAAAGAACTGTGAGAAATATCATGTTTTTCCTCTTTCGAAAATCAAATGCAATCATTGCACGTAGAACATATTACGGAGATCGAACTGCGGGGATTATACTAAAAACTTTGCGTACTGGCAAGATAGTACTTATTCCCACTTATCCTGTACGGCTTCAGACTTTTTGAAAGATTGTATCCGCACACCTGCCTCCTGATCAGATCGCGCAACCGTCTCGTTTCCTTGCTCCTGTTGGAGAGGCAACGACAGGTGATCAGACTGGGTCACTCTCTGTTTGAGTTGTGCAAGCAGATACTCTGCATACGTATCATCATAGCGAAAATCCGTCAAGATGCTCCCTCCTGGTGTTTCATGAACGAGAAGAGAAATGCTTCTCCTCTTGAATCAACCAACTGTTCCGCAATACATGCCTGTAAGGCTATAGCCCATTGATCGTCTGTCATGCGAGAGGAGCAAGGTGCTCTTCGATCATCATCGTCTCGGGATACTCCTGATG
>DAOTTD010000120.1:0-58027 GCA_034438015.1 Ktedonobacteraceae bacterium
GCTCCGGCCCTTTGGCATCGAGATCAAGTCGCTGGTGAATCTGGGCTATGTGCTCGTCCCGCTCAAGCGGAACATTGGCGGAATGCGAGCGGTTGCCGTGTAAGGACGGAAGACCGACAGAAAGGAACACACCAGGACATGACAGAGCGCCAGCATCCCCGAAGAGGGCAGGACACGACCACCACCCTCACCAGAGCCGTGCCCCACATCCGGCTCATCGAGGTCAATCCTGGTAAGCTGGCCGCCCTGGACGCCCTGGCTCCGGTGTACCAGGCGCTCTGTCAAGAGTACGTCACCTACTTTTGCACGGAAGAAGCCCCCGATAAATTTCATAATCCTGTCTTTGCTACCCCACTTTCTGAACGCTGGCACCGCGTCGCCATCCAACAGGCGGCAGGCATTGCCCGTGCGTGGCGCACCAACCGGGAGCAGGCGTATCAAAGCTATCTGGAAGAGCGAGAGAACTACCAGGAAGCACTGGCAACAGCCGATCAGAACCCCAAATGCAAAGAGCCAGAGTGGAAGGAGTGGAACACCCCCACCTTACGGCAGACCTGCATCCAGGCCAACGCCAATGTTGCCGTTCTGGAAGTCTCCAACGACTCCACCTTTGACTACTGGCTGAGAATCAGCACGCTTGAGAAGGGCAAGCCCATCAGGGTGCCAGTCAAGCTGGCAGACTATCACCGTGCGGCCTTGCAAGGCAAAATCATCAACAGCAGTGTGACCCTGAACAGGCGTACAGATAGCTGGTGGCTCACCCTCTCCTACGAAGAGAAGATCGCCGTCCAGACCAGGCCAGATGCCCCGGTGATCGGCCTGGATGTGGGCATTGCCAACTTTCTCACAAGCAGCGATGGCAAGCACTACGGCACCTTTCACGGCAAGCTGCGCGAGCGACAGAAGCGCGATCGAGAGAAGCGCCGACGTAAAGCGAAACTGCGAGCGTGCCTCAAAAAGAAGGGGGTGGAAAAACTCCCCTCCACCAGCAGTGCAAGCGGGCAACGCTTAGCCCGCCACGTGCGTCAGGAGATCAATCGTGCGGTCAACGTCTGCCTGGATGAGCACCCTGGTGCCCAGGTCGCCTATGAACACCTGTCAGTGGCCTCCATGAAGTTCAAGGCACGTGCGATGAATGCGTATCTGCGCGCGTCCAACCTCGCACGTATTCCAGAAAAGATCGCCTGGGAAACGGCCAAGCGGGGGATAGTCGCCACGAAAGTCAAGAGTGCGTACTCCTCGCAGGAGTGCAGCGTGTGTCACTACCCCGATCGGGCCAATCGCCCGGACCAGCAAACGTTTTGCTGTGTCGTCTGCGGCTTCTCAACGCATGCCGATCTGAATGCGGCGCTCAATCTTGCCCATCGCAAAGGAGATACAGAACTCCACGCCTGTCAGGACAGGCAAGCCATCAAAGCCTTGCTCGTGAGGAGACATGAGCAGTGGCGCAAGCAACAGGGTTGGCCGTAGTCCAACCTGCCGCCTAGTTGGTGTGCTGATGCAGTGCATTCAACGGGCGTAGCTGAAAGCGAGGAGTGGAGACAAATGCAATGTTTGTCCAGACTTTGAGCAACTATATTAGCGATCATCTACCTGGCCTGCCTTAGTGGATCTGTTATAATACAATTAAGATTAGTGACGCGTGGAGAGGGAATGAATAAAAGAAAGTTACTAGAGAAAGCTTTAGCCTCTTCAAAGAACATTTCATTTCATGAGATGGTTCTCCTTGCAGAGGCTTTTGGTTTTAGATTATCAAGGGTTAGAGGCAGCCATTTTATTTTCGTCCATCCATCAGTACCCGAACTGATTAACATACAATCGAGAGACGGCAAAGCAAAGCCATATCAAGTTCGTGAGTTTCTGAAGTTAGTCGAAAAATACAACCTCGATTTAGGAGAATGAAATGAAGGATTATCACATTAATATCTTCTATAGCGAAGAGGATGAGGGATATATTGCTGATATTCCCGACTTGCAATTTTGCTCTGCGTTTGGCGAGACTCCGGAGGAAGCTCTTAAGGAGGTTTTAGTCGCTAAGGCTGCGTGGCTTGAAGCTGCCCAGGCCGAAGGCAAACCTATACCTTTGCCAACATACAGGCCAGAGATGCATCAGGCAGCATCCTGATTCTTAAATTTATCGCTTTAGAAGCGCTCAGTGTATCTCACGCCCTCTATGGTAGAGCCAGCATCCAGGGAAGGGAAGTATTTCATGAGCACAACGCATTACGAGCCGTACGAGTCGGTCCCCAATGCCCCGAAGTTGAGCGAGATCGAGCGCGCCCGCGAGGTGGTGCGTGACGCCATTCATGTAACGCCCATGCTCCACTCGCAGACGTTCGGCGCACAGGCGGGCGCGAACGTCTACCTCAAGACAGAGAACCTCCAGCGCGCAGGCTCTTTCAAGGTGCGCGGTGCTACCTATAAGATCTCCCGACTGAGCGAGCAGGAACGTGGGCGCGGCGTCATCGCGACCTCCATGGGCAATCATGCCCAGGCCGTCGCCATCGCCGCACGGTCGCTCGGCGTCTCCGCGACGATCGTCATGCCGAAGCACGCGCCCCTGGTGAAGGTGATGGCGACGCGCGGCTACGGTGCCAGCGTCGTGCAGCACGGCGCGACCTTCGAAGATGCATACCAGCACGCGCGTCTGTTAGAGGAGGAGATGGGCGCGACCTTTATCCACTCCTTCGATGACCACGATCTGATCGCGGGCCAGGGAACGCTGGGATTGGAGATCCTCGCGCAGCGTCCAGACGTCGACGCCATTGTCGTCCCGGTCGGCGGCGGCGGGCTCATCTCCGGTGTGGCACTCGCGGTCAAGGCGCTGCGGCCAGAAGTGCAGATCATCGGCGTGCAGGCGAAGGGTGCCGATGCCGTGAAACAGTCGCTGGACGCGGACAGGATCGTTACCCTCGCGCAGCTCAAGACGATCGCTGACGGCATCAGCATCAATCGTCCGGGCGAGTTGCCCTTCGCTATTATGCGCCGCCACGTGGACCTGCTCGTGACCGTGGATGATGAGGAGACGATGAGCGCGATCCTGCTTCTGTTGGAGCGCTGCAAACTACAGGTCGAGGGCGCTGGCGCGGTCGGCGTGGCGGCGCTCCTGCATCCCGGCTTGCTGAACCTGGCAGGCAAAGAGGTAGTGATCGTGCTTTCGGGCGGCAATATCGATATGAACGCGGTCGGTGGGTTCATCGGCCATGGCCTGGTTGAGCAGGGCCGCGTCACCACGTTGCGCACGTTCATCGTGGACCAGCCCGGCGAGCTGAAGCGCCTGTTGACCATTATCGCGGAACTGGATGCGAACGTGCGCGAAATGAACTATTTCCCGACGATGCAGTCGCTGCCCTTTCAACAGGTCGAGGTGACGCTGACGCTCGATACGCGCGACGCCCAGCACGTGGAGCAGTTGCTTATAGCCATGAACGAGCATGGGTATGCGGTGACGAAGGTGCGTGTCTCCTCGGGTAGGGAACGTTGGGAGTAAGTTCATAAGCGTCAAGTAAAGGCGACGAAAGAATGTGATGATGCGCCCTGGGAGCCGGCTCCTCCACCAGCTCATCCTTTCTTCACTTGATACCCGTGGGAATGTTGGGTATAAAGCCTTGTATGTTGTGAAGAGCTCTTATTTTCTACGTACCACTCTGAGCAGGTTCGAGATGAGGAGGGCTATTATGAATAATGCTCAAGCATTCACACAGCGCAAGAAGTTGGCAAACGACCCGCATCGGCCCCAATATCATTTCTTGCCACCGGCCAATTGGATGAACGATCCCAACGGATTAATCCAATGGAAGGGACAGTACCACCTCTTTTACCAGTACAATCCGTACGCTCCTGTCCATGGACGAATTCACTGGGGACACGCTGTCAGCTTCGACCTGGTGCACTGGACTGATCTGCCAATCGCTCTGACCCCGACCCCTGGGCAAGCCGATGCCGATGGTTGCTGGTCTGGCTGCGCCATTGATAATCATGGTATTCCTACACTGATGTATAGCGGGATTCATCCCCAGAGGGTCTGCCTGGCTACCAGTGCCGATGATCTGCTGACCTGGCAATACTACTCAGGCAATCCCATCATAGCAGGCCCACCAGATGCATTGCTGGCTGGTGGTCATTTCCGCGACCCTTTTGTCTGGAAAGAGGGCAATGACTGGTATATGCTGATGGGTTCCAGGATAGAAGGAGTTGGAGGGACGATCCTGCTCTATCGCTCCCTTGACCTGATTACCTGGGACTATCTCCATCCCCTGTTAGTTGGAGATGCCAATACAGTTCAGCCGGTGTTGCCGGGAGTTATGTGGGAGTGTCCTGATTTTCTCACCTTTGGCGATCAGCGCGTGCTCATCTTCTCAATACAAGGTCCCCGCGACAACGAGCTTCTCCACCCGCTTTACGTTAGCGGCACGTTTCGGGATGAACAGTTTCTTCCCCAGGCACAAGGAATGTTAGCCCATGGGGGGTATTTTTATGCCCCTCAAGTATTGCGCAATGACCAGGGCCGCTACATCATGTGGGGCTGGCTGATGGAAGGTCGGAGCAATTCCTTATTAGCAGAGGCCGGTTGGGCTGGCGTCATGTCTTTACCTATCGTTGTAGCACCCCTCCCTGGCGGCGGATTGAGCCTTGAACCATCTCCCGAGTTGACCTCGCTACGGGAAAACCATTGGCGGTATGAAGGAATGGAGCTGAGCGGGACAGAGAACTTCCTGCATGGCGACATTCAGGACGATCGTCTCGAAATTCTGGCTGAATTCGAACCAGCTCAAAACTGCGAGTTTGGCTTTACGTTTCGCCATTCTCAGGATGACAAGGAGCAAACGCGTCTCGTTTACCAATCGGCGTCGCAACGAGTCTCCATTGAGCGTGAGCAATCGAGCTTGAATACCGAAGTAGATCGAGAGAATTCTTTTGTCGCGATAGAAGCTGGTGAGGTCTGCAAGCTGCACATCTTTCTTGATCATTCGGTGCTAGAGGTGTTTGTGAATGGTTCTTGCTATCTGGCGAGCCGCATTTATCCTACATGTCCTGACAGCTCGGGCCTTGAGCTATTTGTGCGCGAGGGGAGAGTGAGGGTCAGGTCGCTAGATATCTGGCACCTGGCTTCAATCTGGAACCTGTGAACTGACAATAGATGGCTCGGGTGGTTGCTGGCGCAGCGGAGATAGGTCTCGCCGGCCTCGTTATGATATACTTTCTGTCGAGACCTACCTGATCATCCGTCAACTAACGCTGAGAGGAAGTACATGACTCAGGTTTTTACCAATGATAGCGGAATGCCCATCGATGAGAAACTCCGCAACGAAGAGTCGTTAGACGGAGCATCCAGGGATGAGACGCCTGTACCGCATGTTCGTATCGCTATTCTGGGGGCGGGCTTCGCGGGCCTCGGAATGGCGATTCAGCTCAAGCGGCACGGCTACGACGACTTCGTGGTGCTTGAGCGGGCGGCAGACGTAGGGGGCACGTGGCGCGACAATACCTATCCTGGTTGCGCCTGCGATATCCCCTCGCACCTGTACTCCTTCTCCTTCGCGCCCAATCCGCACTGGAGCCGCGTGTACTCTCCCTGGCGCGAGATTCAAGGCTACCTGCGCAACTGTGCAGTGCGCTTTGGCATTCTCCCCCACATACGCTGGAACAGCGAACTACTGGACGCTTCGTGGAGCGAGGCCGAGGCGCGCTGGTACATCACGACGACGCAGGGTAAGCTGAGCGCCAATATATTTATTCTTGGCAATGGACCGCTGAACGAGCCATCGCTTCCTCCCATTCCCGGTATAGAGAGCTTCGAGGGCACCCTGTTCCATTCGTCGAGCTGGCGGCACGATTATGATCTGGCGGGCAAGCGCGTGGCCGTGATCGGAACGGGTGCCTCATCCATCCAGTTCGTTCCGCGTATACAGCCGCGCGTCGAACGGCTCTTCCTGTTCCAGCGCACGCCGCCGTGGATTGTGCCGCGCCTGGACCATACGATTCCTCACTGGCAGCGCAAACTGTTTCGCCTGCTGCCCCTCACGCAGCGCCTGGTGCGTACGAAGATGTACTGGCAGCGCGAGATAATGGTGCTCGGGCTTGTCTACAACTCCCGCATCATGGAAAACGCTGCGAAGATCGCTCGCCATCATCTGGAGCGGCAGGTAGCGGACCCCGAGCTACGCGCAAAGCTAACGCCGCACTATGCCATGGGCTGCAAACGCATCCTGGTCTCCGATGACTTCTATCCCGCGTTAAATCAGCCAAACGTCGAGGTCGTTACCGCGCATATTCGCGCGGTGCACGCGCACAGCATCGTGACCGCCGATGGCGAGGAGCGCGCGATCGACACGATTATCTGCGGCACCGGCTTCCACGTGACCGATACGCGCCTCCCCAACTATATCCACGGGCGCGCTGGTCGTTCGCTCGCCGCTAGCTGGCAACCGGACCCCACCGCCTATCTGGGGACGGCGGTCGCGGGTTTCCCCAATATGTTCCTGCTCATCGGACCTAATACGGGCCTGGGGCACAATTCGATGGTTTTTATGATCGAGTCGCAATTACAGTACCTGCTGGATTGCCTGCGCACGATGGAGCGGCGGAACGCGGAGGTCGTCGAGGTGCGGCCCGGAGCGCAAGAGACGTTCGATGCGGAGATGCAGAGGCGCATGCAGGGCACGGTCTGGGTCTCGGGCTGCGCGAGCTGGTACCTCGACGCCAATGGGCGCAACACAACGATCTGGCCCGGCTTCACCTTCGAGTTCCGGCGCAGGACGCGCCATTTCGATCCGCAGAGCTACGATCTGCAACCGCGCAAGGCGCCTGCCCGTGTTGAAAAATCTGTCACCGGATTGAGCACCGCGAGAGGATAGCTAGCAGACAGATCTGGCCCGCAATCCAGACGCCGATTGCAGGCCAGAGAAGAGCAAAGAATGTTGGCGGTTAGCACATTCCCCACACCTCTTGCGCCACACGGGCCACCAGCTCCAACTTGTGGCGCTGATCATCGAACGTGATGCGGTTTCCTTCCATCGTAGAGGCGAAGCCGCATTGTGGACTGAGGGCGAGGCGTTCTAAGGGAATGTAGCGCGTGGCCTCCTTGATACGTCCCTTCAGCTCCTCGGCGGTCTCGAGGCGCGGCTTCTTGGTGGTAACAAGGCCCAGCACCACGCAGCGGTCCTCGGGCACGTGGCGTAGCGGCTCGAAACCGCCCGAACGTGCATCGTCATATTCGAGCAAGAAGCGCTCGAAGTGCGTGCGCTCGAATAAGCGCGCGATCGGCTCGTAGTCGCCACTGGCATAAAACTTGCTCTGGTTATTGCCACGACAGATATGGATGCCGAAGGTGACGCCTGGATGGTTGCTGATGATGGCGTTGTCCATCTCGATACAGGTGTCAATGATCTTGTCGGGATCGTTGCCGCGCTTGAGATACCCCTCGCGCATCTGGGGATCGAGGAGCGCCGCGTACTGGGGAGCGTCGATCTGGATATAGGTGCAGCCCAGTCTAACCAGCTCTTCCACCTCGTGGCGCGAGAAGTCGACGATATCGGCGAGGTAGGCGTCGCGCGTCGGATAGGCCGCCTTCGACTTCTCTGGATCGTAGTAGGCCGCCGCCTGCTGCGCGCTGATCATGGTCACTTTGCCGGGGTGCGTCTTGCGTGAGCGCAGGTAAACCCACTCCTCCGCGCACATACTCCTCTTCCAGCGCAGCTTCTCCACCACCACGGGCCGCTTGAGGACGAGCTCCTCGCCGGTCTCGTCGCGGAAAGGGATAGCCCAGCCGCCGTACTTATCGAAACCTGCCAGTGCGTCGATGAGATGGCCGTAGAAGGCGTAGCGCCGCATCTCGCCGTCGGTGATCACGTCGATGCCCGCCTCCTCTTGCAGGGCGATGGACTCGTTCACCGCCCGGTCCTCCAGCGCTTTGAAGTCCGCCGCGCTGATCTGTTCCGTCTCGAATTGCTTTCTTGCTTCTGCCAGATAGGTTGGCCTGAGCATGCTTCCCACGACTTCGCTGTGATAGGTCATTTTCTTCAGTCCCTTTCTGCTGGTGCATTTCCACTTGACTTGATGGGTTTTCAAGAGTATACTTGCCCCACCGGGGCGGCTAGAGTTCCTGCCCTTTCTCGACCCGCTTGAAGGGATTGAAACCTAGAAATGTCTGAACGTAGCGGCTGAACTCTTCGGGCTGCTCCACATTAGAAAGGTGCGCCGTCTTGCGAAATATGGCGAGCTCGCTCCCCGCGATGGCCGCGTGTAGCTCGCGGCTCTGGGCCAGTGGCGTGGACTCGTCCAGTTCGCCTGCCAGAATGAGGGAAGGTACGTGGATCGTGCTCACCAGCTCACTCAGGTCCGCGTCGCGCAGGGCGGCACACGCGCCGACGTAGC
Source organism: Ktedonobacteraceae bacterium (assembly GCA_034438015.1). GTDB lineage: Bacteria > Chloroflexota > Ktedonobacteria > Ktedonobacterales > Ktedonobacteraceae > JACDAE01. The sequence continues at coordinate 8,377 of DAOTTD010000120.1, forward strand.
CCACGGGATTAGTTGCCGCGACCATCTCCCCGATCTGGTGCGCCGTCTCGGGGTAGTGCTGGCGAAAATCCGCGCTGAGGAAGCGCGCGAGGACGGCGTCCTTTATCGCCGCCATGCCACCCCTGTTCACCGCGTCTATGCGCGCGTTCCATAGCTCGTCGTTGCCGATGTGTGCCGCTGTATTGGCGAAGATCGCCCGGTTGACACGTTCGGGATGGTGGGCCGCGAACCAGAGGGCCACAACTCCGCCGAGCGAGAGCCCGCAGAGGTGTGCGCGCTGGATATGGAGCATATCGAAGAGCGCGAGCAAATCGAGTCCGAACTGCTCGATGCTGTAGGGACCGTCGGGCACCTCGGATGCTCCGTGGCCGCGACAGTCGTAGCGCGCGATGCGCAGGTGCTCGCCGAGCAGCGCCACCTGCGGGTTCCACATGCGCAGGTCCGTGCCGAGCGAGTTCACCATAACGATCGTGGGAGCGTCTTCTGGTCCATCGACGCTATAAGCGAGACGCACGCCGTTTGCTACGAAGAAGTTCATTGTTCACCTCGTGAAGACCGCAGCTCGCGATGGGATGCGAGGGCGCGGTCGATAAATATACTCGTGCTGCCCAGATATGCGCCCGGATCAAGGGCGCGCTCGATCTCTTCCGTCGTAAGCGCTGCGCGCACCTGGGTATCCGCGAGGGAGACCTGGCGCAGGTCTCCGCCTGACGCGACGACGTGCCTGCTGAGCTGCTGGACGATGCGATACGCCTCGGGCCTGCCGATATGCGCGGCGAGTGCTATGGTCAACGACTCGGCCAGGACTAGCCCGCCGCTCAGAACGAGGTTCGCCTGCATGCGTGCGGGATCGACTTGCAGATCAGCGAGTGCGCTGCGCACGCGTTCGACGGCGCATGCCGTGTAGTGGAACAGCGCGGGGATGGCGGCCCATTCCGCCTGCCACCCACCGGCTGCGCGCTCGTGCTCCTGCTCCATGGCTGACAGGAGCACCGGCACCACGCCGATCGCCAGCCGGGCCGCCGCGCGCGCGCCAACCGCATCGACCGGATTGCGCTTCTGCGGCATGGCGGACGATCCTCCCTTGCCCGGTGCCGCGCCCTCAGACACCTCGCCGATCTCGGTCTGTGCCAGCAGGGCCACGTCGTCGGCGATCTTCGCCATTGTGCCCGCGATTGCGCCGAGCGCCGTGGCGATCTCGGCGATGCGCTCACGCTCGGTATGCCAGGGCAACTCTGGTGCCGGGAGTCCCAGTTCGTCGGCGAGGAGCTCGACAACGCGCAGACCATCGTTCGCCAGAGAGGCGAGCGTACCGGCAGCCCCGCCCAGTTGCACGGCCAGCGACCGCTCCTGGCGCTCGCGCAGGGTGCGTACGTGGCGTGTTGCGGCGGACAGCCAGTGCGCCGCCTTCAGCCCAAATGTGATCGGCAACGCCTGTTGGAGCAGCGTGCGCCCGACCATCGGCGTGTCCCGGTAGCGTTCGGCGAGGGTTGCGCACGCCGCGCAAATATTGAGCAGCCCCTCGGCGAGCAGGTTCAATCCGTCGCGCATCTGCAGCATCAGGGCGGTGTCGATCGCATCCTGGCTGGTGGCCCCCCAGTGCACGAACTTCTTAGCGTCCCCCGCGACCAGGGCCGTCAGCATGTGTACAAGAGGGATCGCGGGCGTGCCGGCCAGCGCGGCCTCGCGGTAGAGCGCCGCAACATCGAAGAGCTCTACCCTGCAACTGGCGGCGATGGCGCTTGCCGCCTCTTGTGGGATGATGTGCGCGTGCGCCTCCGCGTGTGCGAGAGCCGCCTCGAACGCCAGCATAGCCTGTACATGCGCGGCGGAGGAGAAGATAGCGGACATCTCCACCGTGCTGAACAGTCCTTCGCCTGGCTCCGACGTTGGAAAAGAGGTCATCTCGTTGTCTCGGACTCCGCAGGCTGATCGAATATTTGCTTCGCGACCGCGACTGCGCTATTCGCGGCGGGAACGCCCGCGTAGACCGCCACGTGCAGGAGCACCTCCGCGATCTCCTGTGGATCGACGCCTGTGTTGCGGCTGGCGCGCAGGTGGAGCGCCAGTTCTTCGCGGCCCAGCGCCGCCAGAATGGCGATCGTGACCAGGCTTCTCGTCCGTCGATCCAGGTCTGGTCGGGCCCAGACGGAGCCCCAGGCCGTCTCAGTGATGAAGCGCTGGAAGTCGGCATCAAACTCGCTTGTGCGCGCCAGTGCCCGCTCGACGTGTTCGCTGCCCAGCACCTCCTTGCGCACCTTCATCCCGGTGTCGTAGCGCGATTCTGTCATGATAAATACTCCTGTGACCAGCGTATAAGGCTCCAACGCGGTCAGGCCGCATGAGCCTCGCGTGGGTTGTGCGGCCATGCCGGATACGTCGATAGTTCTAAAAAATCTGGCGCTTTATTGTACCACTATTTTTCCTGGTTTCGGGAGGTGTGTGAAGGCTCTAGCATACTGAAAGATTCAGTCGACAAGAACTGGCTATAGAGCCAACTAACTGCTTTTCAAAATGTGTTTCAAACTCTTGTGATGCTAAGATTTATTCGGGTGCTGGGCTTCAATGGCCCAGACGCAATACGTCTCATATCGTCGTCTACAGGCAATCGGCCTCTGGATAGAGGATAACTGGTTTACCTGTATCTGAATTTGAATGGCCTCCCTAATAGACATTGTAACATTTATCATTATCGCAACGTATAATAAAGAAACTATATTTCATACGAGGAGGAATGCAACCAGTGGCGAGAGAGCATGCATTCGTTCCAAAACTTTTCATCTCATACACTCGTAAGGATAAACGTGTACGCGATGAACTCATAAAGCATCTGAGCATTTTAGAGCGTCAGGAGAAAATCACCAGTTGGTCTGATGGCGAAATCCGTCCAGGTGAAGCCTGGGCAGACGAAATTCGTATCCACCTCCAGACTGCTCACCTTATCTTGCTCCTGCTCAGCTCGGACTTTCTCGCTTCCGATTACTGTTACAGCGTCGAAATGGTCAGTGCTTTAGAGAGACATGCCAGTGGTCAGGCTCGCGTCATTCCCATTATTCTCCGGCCAGTGGATTGGCAGAAGACACCGCTGAGCGGACTGCAGGCCCTGCCGACAAATGGCAAACCCGTAGTCTATTGGAAGGTTCGCGATGAGGCATTTCTGGATATTGTGCGAGGGATCGAAAAAACGATAGAGAATTGGACTTTACCCGGTGAGTCTATGCTCCTAACCGAAGAACTCTCAGGAGCACAGCCTTCCACGTCCTCATGCTCCTCGTTTTTCCCTCTTGAGCAGCAGGAAACTCTTTTCCCTTCTTCCATGCTTCGCGATACGTCAAAAAAAACTTCTTGTGTGAATCAGGAGATTGAAGGGCAGCATATCGTCGTCAAACTCGCTGAAGCTCAGAGCGATGAATCCAAATCAGTCAGGGCATTTCTCTGCACACTCAACCCTGGAAGGGGAACGGTTGAAGTGCTTACCCTCACCGATGAAGCCTTGCTCAATGTCGCTGCTAGTATCCACACAACGGCTCAGGGATCTATGATAGGACCCACCTTCTTTCCACAGCCAATTCCCATACCTGACTCTGAATACGAGGGCGAACAGCTCTCACCAGAAAGAGGAAGAGATAACAAGAACGATGAACTTTACCCACCGGCTCATGTTGATCTCAAGCGTGTTCCCTTAAAAAGCAATCAGCAAGATAGCATGCAACTCATTGAGGAGCCAATCATCCCCTTGACAGGGCAGGAAAAGAGAAGCTGGTCGAGGGCAGTCAACAGGTTGTGCTCCCTTGTCTTCATTTCTTATGGTTGTGCCCTGTCTCTGGGGACTATTTCCTTTCTATTAATCTATTCCGATATAAGAATATATTTTTCTTTACTATCGAGTAGCATTAGTTCCTGGCTTCTGTCTCTCTTTATGATCATTTTTTCATTATTCATCGTCGTGCTCTTGCTTGCTCTTTACGTCAAAGCAACCCCATTTATTTTTCGGCTGTGCCAGCGAGCGTTGCAAAAAGGCCCATTATTCGATGATTTGGGGCTTTGAAGCCTTTGAGAGAGATCGGAGAAATCGAGTCCACGCCTCGTTTGAGGACAATTATTCTGGCGATGAGATATACTACAGGAAGGTGGTGTTGGTGGCTCCTCCCGTGTGAGAAAGGACTCGGAATGCGCGAACCATCGTTATCACTCACAGCCCTTTCAGAGGCCCACAGAGCGCAAGTTTCACCATCAGAATTTTATGATTTACGCGCACGGAGGCAGTCAGACGATGAGCAACAATAGCGAGCAACAGATCACACAGAACGTGCTGGATAGTATGGCGCCGGACGCCGATCCCCGGTTGCGGCAAGTGATGTCTAGCCTGATCACGCATATTCATGCCTGCATCCGCGAGGTGGAGCTGACGCAGGAGGAATGGATGCAGGCTATCAGGTTCCTCACCGGAACGGGCCAGATAAGCGATGATAAGCGCCAGGAGTTCATCCTGCTCTCGGATATCACCGGTGTGACGATGCTGGTGGATGCCATCAACCATCGCGCGCCGGACGGGGCAACCGAGAGCACGATCTTCGGCCCGTTTTACCGTGAGGGCGCGCCCGAACTACCGGAGGGTGCGACGATCAGTCTGGATGGCAAGGGCGAGCCACTCGTCGTCACCGGGCGCGTGCTCTCCACCGACGGCACGCCTATTCCCGGCGCACTGCTGGATATCTGGGAGACCGACGAGAACGGTCTGTACGAGCAGCAGGACCCTGAGCAGCCCGATATGAATCTGCGCGGCAAATTCCACACGGATAGTAAGGGGCGCTACATCTTTGTGGGCATCAAGCCCGTCTCGTACTCCATACCGGACGATGGGCCGGTCGGGCAACTGTTGCGCGCACTGGGACGCCATCCGTTTCGCCCCGCCCATGTCCACCTGCTCATCTCGGCGGACGGCTTCGTCCCGGTCACAACGCATCTTTTTGTGAAGGGGGATAAGTATCTCGACTCGGACGCCGTCTTCGGGACCAAGGACTCGCTGATTGTAGATTTTATCCGCCACGATTCCGAGGAGGAGGCTGCCCGCTACCATGTCGCGGCTCCCTTTTACCACGTGGAGTATGATTTCGTCTTGAAGCCGCGTGGTTAGATCGGCGCTTCATCCGATATAAAAACGGAGGCACCAGACCTGGAACCTCCGTTTTCATAAACAGTTGTGCTTAAAGTGTGGCGAAGGGCTCGCGCCACGGGTCCGGCTGATAAAAAAAGTTGGGTTTGAGCGTGGCATCGTGATAGGGGATATGGAAGACCGGCGTCACGGAGCCAGAGATGGGAGGAACGATCCATCCCCAGTCGGCGGCGACCGGGCGTCCCATCTGTCGCTCCCGTTCCTCGTGGATGACGAATTGGCGGCAGGCGGTGTGATGGTCCACGATAGCCACGCGGTACTTCGCGAACGAGTGGAGCACCGCCACGTTCAATTCGATGATCGCGCGATCTTGCCAGAGCGTGCGGTTACTGCTCGTATCGAGTCCCATCTGCTGGGCGACCAGCGGCAGCAGATTGTAGCGCCTGGCATCGCCCAGATTGCGCGCGCCTATCTCGGTTCCCATATACCAGCCGTTGAAGGGAGCTGCCGAGTAGGAGATGCCGCCGATCTCCATGCGCATGTTGGAGATCACCGGGAGCGCGTGCCACTTGAGTCCCAGCCGCTCAAACCAGGGATAGTCGGGATGGCTCAGAGGCACCTCCATGACGCACTCTTGCGGCAGCTCGAAGAGTTTGGGCGATTGTGGTGGCACATGGATCACCAGGGGTAAAACGTCGAAGGCGCTGCCCCGAGCGCCTTTCCATCCCATCTGGCGGATGACCTCGGTGAGCTTTACGTGCATGGGATCGCCTATCACTGCGCCGCTCGGCTGACGATAGCCGGCGTAACGGATCAGTTGTGGATTCCAGATGCGCACCTTTTCCTGCCGTCCCTCCTGGGGCGCGAAGACGGTGATCAGCGGTCGGATCTTGCCGCCGTTGGTGGCCAGGACGATGTGTTCGACCAGCGCCTCAAAGATCTCTTCCGCCGTCGAAAGGTGGCGTTTGTCGCGCACTTCCAGGGCCCGCCAGTGCAGGCGCCCGATGCAACGGCTGCTGTTACGCCATGCTACGCGCGCTCCGTAAGCCAGTTCCTCGTAGGTCTGCCTGTAGGTGCCGCTGTCCTCGAACTCGGTCTGAATGCGTGCCAGGCGGTCCGCGTAGAGGTGAGATATCTTATGCTCGCGGTAAAACAACTGTAAAAAGCTGCTGGCCTCTACAAGTTGCTGCTGACGGTCTTGCGTGGGAGAAGCGATCTCGGGATGTATGTGCGGCCTCGCACTTCTCAAAGCTATCTGCCTTTCCGTCTGCTGTTGTAACATATGCTATTCACTTTCACTGCGTTCAGGCTATGACGGACCTTTTAGAATGGGATACCCGTGGCTGTTGCTTGATGGAGTTTGCCACCCGCCAGTAGCGCCGGTGTACAAACTGGTCGCCAGGATGATTAGCGGTCGTCGCGACCAGTCCTACGAACTGAAGGTGACGGAGTGCTTCGAGCAAAAGAGCGGGTCGAGCCGTTCTCTCGCTCACCCCCCGCCGCTCCAGGAGCTGCTGCAGCTCTTCCAGCGTGAGCCCGTCCTGCTCGGGCAGACAGGAGAGGATGAACTGCGCAAAATGTCTTCGGTCCCGGTCTCGCTTCTGCTGCTCTGGCGCATCCTGCCGGGTTTCTGAAGCGGCAAAGAAGCGGATCTTGAAGCGGCAGGCGGAGGCACCATGGTTCATGCACGTCTGCTCAACGATCGAGACCTTTTCCCCATAGCGTTCCGCCGCTCCCTCGATAGCCCCCAACAGTACTGGACAGAGCTTGCGCGGGCTATTATAGATGATGGTTAATTCATTAGGGCGCGTATGTTGAATGCGATATTCGAAGAGGGGAGGCGTGAGACCTTCAGGAAGACGACTCATCTGCTCATGCGCGTCATGCATGGTCAGTAAGAGATCGCGTGCGCTGTTCACCTGAGTTAGAAGATAGGCGCACAGGTGTCTGGTGAGTCCATTGAGAATAAAATAGCGCCCGAACTCTCGCAGGAGCGTTTCGGGCGCAACATGCGTAATGTTGTTAATGGTTGTGACGCCAGCGAGGAGCACGGCGTCTTCATAAACACGGCTCGGCAGAGGTGCAGTTGCGGGCGTCTCTCCCAGGACCTCTCGATACTCGCGCAATGTTGTCCCCCCGAAACGTTCAGCCACATATTTTTCCCAGGTGACAAAGATTAGTCCGTGCATAAATTCAATTTCCTCCAAGAAGTGCTGGCAGTAAGGTAACGTTTGTAAAGTGATGACGGCTCACCTTCATTGATCGAAGGTTTCAATACTGATGCTCGTCCAGCGGCAATTGGCAGGTGGTGATAGAAACGTATGTTACACAATAGTATATTGTCACTGAACGGACTATATTTATTGAAGCAAGCTTCTTGATGCGAAATTATAGTTTGTTTATCTTCACTTTTCAATAGAGAAATGGTTGTACTTGTGCATATTCTGGTTACGGTTTCTCAATAACCTTGTTGAATACTAGAGATTATGTACTTTTCGATGGAGGATCGATTAAAAGTGGCTCTCGCTGAGGACACCTCTGTTCGGTTCTCGGCCTGGTTGCCAGCGCCTTCGGTGTGTATGTGACCTTCACCGGTCCGTGGACCACTCTGATTGCCTACTCGCAGTGGCTGCTGTGGATAGGCGGTATCGGCGTGCTTTCGCTGCTCGTCGGCATCGCGCTGTTCTTCGTCGGCCAGGCGACGGTCAAGTCAAATGTGAGCGATGAGGAGGCCGTCGCCCAGGTAACAAACAGGTAATATTCGCTGCATGCACAGCATTGCGCGCCGGTGCAATGCTGTGTATGGCTGTGCTTGCGCCTCTTACTGCGCGCGTTGAGCTAGCCGAACAGAAAGACCGTCCCGGCCATCATTGCGTAGAGTAGGATCAGGAAGAGTCCTTCCAGCCATACCAGTTCGCCATCTCGGGTGATCTCGCTGAAGAGAAAGGTCGCCAGCCCGAGGACCGAGATCTCTATAATGCTGAATACAAGGTCCAGGCGTTGCGGCGTGAACAGGCTGATCAGGACCAGGATTGGCGCGACGAGCAGCGCGATCTGTGTGGATGAGCCAGCCGAAGCCGACAGCACGAGACCCATCCGCTTATCCAGCGCCATTGAGATAGTATTGAAGTATTCCGGCAGGCCACCGATCAGGGGTAGGAAGACCAGTCCTACGAAGGCAGGACTCCAATGCAGCGCCTCTGTAAGCGGCTCGATTGCTCCCACCAGAACCTCCGAGAGGATAGCTACGCTCACAGTTGCCACCGTGAGCAGGAGCAGGCCGCGCCAGAGAGGTGTTTTGGGCTGTTCCGCTTTCTCCTGTGCAGTGGGCGCAGCGCCAACTGTGCCCGGCGCTTGCGCCGACTCCTGGCCGATAATTGCGCTCATTGTTCCGTCGATCTGGCGCAGGGCGTTGGTCTTGCCCGGAGTAGTGCTGTGTGCCAGCACATGCCGGTAGGCGAGCAGGCGCACGATGGCGGCAGCGGAACGTCCACCCAACATGGGTTCAAATCTCTCCGTCTCCTCATCGCCCGCATCCTTGAAGTGAAAGACGCTGAAGAGGATGGAGGCGATGTAGCCAAGCAGCAGCAGGACCGCCACAAAATCGGAGAGCGCGATGCCGCGTTCCACGATTTGAGCCTGGTGCTCGCGCGACGCCAGCAACTCGGCCACGGTCGGCAGCATCAGGCTCGCTACGCACAGCGCGAAGAGCGAGGCGTACTGACTGGCCGGGCGCGCCTCAAATTTCAGGCGTCCGTTCTTGAAGCCGCCCACGCAGACCGCAACGCCCAGTACCAGCAGGGCGTTGCCGAGAATAGCCCCGATGATGGATGCCTTGACTACATCGATCAGCCCTTCCCGCAGCGCGAGAATACTGATGATCAGTTCGGTGATATTGCCAAAAGTGGCAAAAAGCAGTCCGCCGATGCGCTCGCCGGTATGTTGCGCGACTGCCTCGACGGAATCGCCGATCAGCGCCGCCAGGGGCGCGATGCCCAGTGCGGCGACGAGAAAGACGAGTATCGGCGGCGCGTGAACCAGGTTCAATATGGGCGCGAGAACGGCGAAGATCAGTAAAATATAGAGCCAGCGCGGCATATCTCTTCTCCATATGTTTTGTGACGGGATGAAAGGCATCTCGTTTTTGTCATCTCTGTTCACTAGAGTGTACAGAATGGCTCCCGTTTTGGCAATACCTGTCTTGCTCAAGGCAGGGCCATTATGAACTTTAAAAAATTAATAGGGTAAGTGAAGGCCAACAGAACTCAAGAGTTGCAGAGAGCCAGTTTCAAATGGCTGGAAAAAGGTGAGGATCTGCTCACGCAAGGTCGAGAGATCTTCAGCCCAAGGATGCAAGTGAAGTTGGTCCTGCTTGAGCTTGCGCCAGAGCTTCTCAATTGGGTTACACCAGGAGGCATAGGTGGGCAATTGAACGATCTGGATGGGCAGATGCCACTGCCCACATTGCTTGATCGCCTCTTTGGTCGCAGTGGTGGTCCAATTCCGAGGAAGCTTGACGGGATAAAGTCGCTCTTGCTCTTCCAATGCCAGCAGCACATCTGGGTGGAAATGGATCGGCCAATTATCCTGAATGATCCAAATGCGCTTGGCGTGGGGGTAGGCTTGGCGAACGATCTGATAGAAGGAAGCCATTTGCTTGGTGCCCACCTTGCTCCACGTTTTGACCACCACGCGACCGGTCAAGGCATCCAGCGTTCCAACAAGGCGGATGGTGTTGTTGAGCTGGCGTGCCTGGCGAGCATGAGGAGCATCCGAGCCTGCGGCTTCGTAGTTGTATCCGACGCTGGGCTGCCGGTAGATGCTGCATTCATCCTGATAGAGCAGCACATACTCAGCCGGGTTGGCTTGCACGAAACGTTTGAGCGCCTCAATACGTGCCAGCTTTTCCTCATAGGCTGGGTCAGGGCTATGCACGTAGGTGCGGCCCCGCTTGTAGTGGATATCCAGCCGATCCAAGATCTGCCAGAGCCCGGCCTGAGTCTGGCAATGAAGCCATGGACAGTGCTCCAACACATCCTGGAGCCTCCAGCGGGAACGGTCGATGCCCATTTGATGGGGATCACGACGCACCACATGCAGAAGCGCTTCTTTGGCCGCTTCGTTGTCCTGGTAGACAGGGGGAAAAAGCAGGCTTGCGCCCTCGTCCTGTGCGAACCCGTCAGCCTGCCAACCCATCGGCTTGGTAGCGATGGACCCAGCCGTAGATGGTATCGGTTTTCCGCCGACGAGAGAGACGGTTCTGGGCGACGTTGCGCCCGCTCTCTCCATCGGCAATCATGAGCAAGGCCGCACAGCGCTCACGCAGATACGGCTTCTGATCATGATCTCGATGCCAGAGCAGTTCCTGACGTTGCTGCACGCTCAACTCCAATTCCAGTGGCTTGGGCATAGCAACACCCCCTTCAGAGGTAGTACGTTTCTCGCTCCTTTTTGGTTACCCTATTAATTTTTTAAAGTTCATAATAGCCCTGGCTTTGTGGCTACATTGCTATACGGCTGGAAAAAGATATGATAGAGTAGAGAGGAGGAAAGAACGACACGCATGTAGAAGTAGTTAACTCATCAAGCCAATAATACGAGGATTAGGAATTGAAACGTTTATCTCTTCAGTCGTACGAATGGTTTCTCTTAGCGCTTATTGTCATTGCCACCATAGCACGCCTGCTGCTCATTGCCCAGAACTGGCCCGTCACCAATAGCGACGAGGCGAATATGGCCCTGCTCGCCCGCCACGTCGCCTACAATGGGGAGTGGCCCATCTTCTTCTACGGCCTCCCCTATATGGGACCGATCGAGGGCTATATCGCCGCTCCGCTCTTCCATCTCTTCGGTCCCTCGACCTTCGCGCTAAGGCTTGGCCTGCTGCCCTTCTTTTTCCTGTTCGCCGTCTGTATGTATTTTCTGACGCGTCTCCTCTATACGCGTGGGCTGGCCATCTTTACCGTGGTACTACTCTGCTTCGGCTCCAGTGAGGTCATCTCGCGCGAGGTCAAGGCGGTTGGTGAGTATCCTGAGATCGTGTTTTTCGCTGCCGCGATCTGCCTGTTGCTCGTCTGGCTGGCGCGCTCGCTGCCGGTGGATGAGGAGGTTGTCCGGCCTGGACTCAGGCGTGTCCTCGTCTATGGCCTGCTGGGCCTCATTGTGGGGGTGGCGCTCTGGGTCGATTTTTTGATCCTGCCGTTCGTCGGCTGCGGAGCGCTGTTCCTGTTCCTCTTCTGCCGTCGCGAGCTGTGGTCATGGGCGGGTATCAGCCTGCTGCTCGGCATTATAATCGGTGCCTTCCCCTTGCTCCTGTATAATGTTACCGCGCCCCTGGATCGAAACTCGATCGCGGTCCTGCTGAGCATACACAACGGCGGTTCCGAACTGCACCCCGCGTTTATCCAGCAGTTGGCCGGAACATTCCTGATCAGCCTGCCGGACGCGACCGGCCTCTATCCCCTCTGCGATAACACCTCCTTTCCGCTGTTTGGGAACGCCCCCAGCATCTCCTGTACCCTTGTTCAGGGAGGATGGAGCGTGGGCTATCTGGTGTTGTGGACCCTGGCGACGCTCTTTGCCGCGCGTTTCGCCTGGCGGCACTGGCGCGGAACCTCATTACTGAAACCTGACTGGACGTTTGAAGATCGGCAAAGGATAATACTTGAATGTGGTCGGCTGCTGCTGCTGATCAGTGCGTTGGGAACAATCGTGCTCTTCCTGCTCAGCCCTATCTCGGCGACCAGTCCAGGCCCCACGTCGCGCTACCTGGTCTGCCTGCTCGTCGTCTTGCCCGCCACCCTGTGGCCGCTGTGGGAGGGACTCTCCCAGGCGTTGCTGACGGCGGGTTGGCGCACGCGCGCGGTGGCTATCGTGCGGGCCGGCCTCCTTGTGCTTACGCTGGCCGTCTATGTTATAGGTACGTTCGGGGCCTTCGCCGATGTACCCGGGGCGCAAGCGTTCTATAACCAGCAGGAAGCGCTGGTGCAGAAGCTGCTCTCCCTGGGTGCGACGCGCGTCTACTCCGAGTATTGGACCTGTAATCGCCTGACGTTCCAGAGCCAGGAGAAGATCATCTGTAGTGCGCTTGATGAGCAACTCAAGCCAGACTTTGATCGCTATATAGTCTATCGGTACATCGTGGAGGCCGCGCCTCATCCCGCCTATCTCTTCCCCGTCGGTATGCCGCAGGTCGCGGCCTTCGATAGCGGCATGCGCAACGGCACTATTGCGTCCACGTACCGGCGCCTGACCTATCAGAACTACGTCATCTACCTGCCCAGCACATCGTGAGATACCTCTAAACCGACGGCAGCGAACCCAACTCGCGCTTCAGCCCGCACCGGCGACAGTAGCAGGTATCGCCGGTGAGCAAGAAAGGGATCTTGCAGTTGGGACAGCGCCAGGAGATGGGAGGAGGAACGCTCCGCTCCGGCACGTATACCGGGTCGTTGCCTCGCATCGGCACCAGGCGCGACGCCTTCATCCTGTGCGACTTCAGCGGCCCGCTTACAGTCGGTGTATACAAGGGCTCGAAGCGCTCGACCGGGCGTTGCGGAATGGGTGAGACGAGCTGCTGGTCGGGCGGCAAATAGAGCGGCTCGAATTGTTCGATAGGACGGTCAGGAATAGCCAGGACGAGCTGCTGGTCGAAAACGGTCTGCACCTGCGCTGCCTGTAGTGCGGGCGCGCCATTGGTCTTTGAGGCGAGACCAGGCTTGAATGGGGCAAGCAACACCTGCCCTGTACCTATCTTGTCATGCGAGGATCTCCACGCCAGCCAGCGCTTATGCAACGATGGAACGATGCCCTGAGGGAAAAGCAGGATGACCACCAGCAGGAAACACCCGAAGAGAATCTGATTGAGGCTGGTCGCAGTCGCATTGAACTGCTGGATCAGATACGCTTGCAGTGGCTCTAACAGCAGGCCCCCTACAACTGGCCCCCATATGCTCCCGATGCCGCCGAAGAATGTTATGGTAACTATGGTAATATCGAAGGTCTGGTCAAACGCTGAAGAAGGGTTGATAAATCCGGCGAAATAGATGGCTAAAGCGCCGATCATCCCGGTAAAGACCGCTGAAAGCACGTATGCTCCCAGCTTATAGCGTTCTGTGCGGTGCCCGAGGCCACGCACACGCTCCTCGTCGTCACGGATGGCTAAGAGGACCAGTCCATACTGTGCGCGTCGCAGCCGCCACGAAACGAAGATGATCAGCAGTACGAGCACGAGCGCCATATAATAGAACGGTATGTTAGCAATGTCAGCGCTCCAGGTCGGCAGCGGCAGAAAGATGCCGGAAGATCCACCGGTGATACCTCCCAGATTCTCGCCTAGCAGTTGGAAGATAAAGAAGATAGCGATAGTGATGACCATGAATGTATAGCGCCGGGTGCGCAGCGCCATCCATCCCAGGGGAAGAGAGAAAACACCTGCTACCAGGCCTGCCAGGGGCAGCAGGAGAAAGAGTTCGTAACCCCCTTGCATATGCCAATCTTGACTCGCCAATGTCAGGGTATAGGCGCCGAGTCCGTAGTAGGTGGCCTGCCCCAGCGAGATGTAGCCCGTGTAGCCAGAGAAGATATTCCACGCGGCTGATGCGCCCGTCACGAGCAGAACCTGTATCGCTACGTCAGACGAATCCGCAATGAGCGGAAATATCAGCGCGATAAGGATAATGACGAGCAAAGGTGCCCGATTTCTCACATACTTCATTCTTTCTTTTACATCGCTTACCGGAGTTCTCAAGTGATGACATCTGGTGGACCGGGAAGAAGCGGTCTCCTTTGTTGCACTATAGTAAACACGCAACTACATCCTGGGGGGGATGTAGCGTTTCATATACATGAGCATATTAACCAGTTCCGTGACTAAAGGCAAGGAAAGACGGTTTTTTGGGACAATTTGGGGAGAACGCCAACAGAACGATACAAAATGATATATGGAAAACCTCGTCATTGCGGGCAGACGGCTCCTCTATCACTATGTTTAATAGAGGGGTCGTTGCCTCTCGTATCATGTGACAAACAAACACAAATAGCGGCATTACCGAACATTACGGAGTGGCGTGGTTGACAACAGGGGTTTGCTTACGGTATATTTGGGAGAAAGGTAGTTGATCAACAAAATCAACATTCAAAGCTTGATGCGTCGAATTGCTCTTCCAGGCACACTATTCATCTTGTGAAGGGCCAGAGGTCGCTACTTTATTATACGGTTGACCATTCATTCCCATGACTTTACAGATAAGGGATGGTCGACATAGTTAAAGAAGGGCTTACGAGCGGGCTCATGAAACTTTTACTCAGTTGTATCTCCACGAAGCACTCAGTGCTGAAGAAGCACTGGTCCGAAACGAGTCAAGAGTGTCCCCTTACTGTCCTGGGTAGCTACAAAAAGCCGGATGAGGATCTGGGAGGGTTGCTCTGCCTCATCGATGACCTGGGATGTTCGCTCAAGACCCTTGGTCTGAGCGCCGCCGCCGGCATAGTAAGATCGGACAAAGGGCTTCTGATAACTGCCTTCAACAGCATTCATGAGATCGACGCCGATCTGAATGTGATACGCGAGGACGCTATCGCCGCTCCTGTATTTAGCGCCCTGCATTCCATCTCGCGCACGCGCAGTGGCTATCTTGTCGCTAGCACAGGATTGGACCTGCTGGTGGAGTTCGACAAGGATGGCGAGATCGTGTGGGAATGGTGGGCGACCGATCACGGCTTCGAACGCAAGCCCGATGGTGAGCTGCGCCTGATCGATAAAAGGGCCGATCACCGCACAATAAAGTATGGGACGTTGGAGCAGACGACGCATGTCAACTCGGTGGCGGAACTGCCCGATGGTCGTATCCTGGCGACGTTGTTCCACCAGGGCACGGTAATCGCCATCGATCGCGAAACGGGCCGCTGGCAGACGGTGTTGGAGGGACTCGATCATCCCCACGCGGTGCGCATCCTGGACGGCCAGCACTTCACCGTCGCCGACACCGTACACGGGAGAGCGTTGCTGGTGCACCTGGATAAAACCGGGCGCATCGAGGAGGAGGTCGTTGCTGGCACCTCCTGGCTGCAGGATTGCAGTTACGACGCCGGGCATGATGCCTGGATACTGGTTGACGGCAAGAATTCGAGCGTTCATCTGCGCCGTGGCAGATCAGGCGATACAGGGATCGCCACGTTTTACCTCGACCCCGAGTGGCGGCTCTACGAAGCGTACGTGCTCTAGCCACGCGGATCGCCCGCCTGAGAAAGCTCAGGGCAGGCGTTACTACCAACATATTGGACAGAGGAGGAGAGCGATTTTTATGGCAAACCCTGGCTTCACGATCTGGTTTACCGGCCTTTCAGGTTCTGGCAAGAGCACACTCTCGGAGGCTATTGCGGAGCGTTTCCAGCAGTATGGACGCAACGTCGAGATTCTAGACGGCGATATTGTCCGCACCCATCTCAGCAAAGGGCTGGGTTTCAGTCGCGAGGACCGCGATACAAACATCAAGCGCATCGCCTTCGTGTGCAGCCTGCTGACGCGCAATGGCGTGGTCTGCATCTCTGCCGCCATTGCTCCTTACCGGGAGGCCCGTGAATGGGCGCGCCAGGAGATTGGCAACTTCGTGGAGGTCTATGTAAAATGTCCGCTCGAAGTGTGCCGGCAACGCGACGTGAAGGGACTCTACAAGCTCGTAGATGAGGGGAAGATCAAAAACTTTACCGGAGTGGACGATCCCTACGAGGAACCAGAACAACCCGAACTGATCGTCGAGACTGACAAAGAGACACTCGACGAGAGCCTCGCGCGTATCTTTGCTAAACTGGTGGAACTAGACTACCCCGGTCTTGAATTCCTGACCACAGTCGGGACCGATCGACATGTAGCGTTATAACTAGATGAAAGAGCGGAAAGAAATAGCATGACAGATGCTTTAATTGCTCCTCACGGGGGGACGCTTATTTTAAACCAGGCCATCGCTGAAGAGCAGGCCGAGCTGCAAGAACGTGCTCGTAGCCTGCCCAGGGTGGTCATCGGCTCACGCCAGCGCGCCGACCTGGAGATGCTGGCGATTGGGGCCTTCAGTCCCCTGAGCGGCTTCATGCAGCGATCAGATTATTTGAGCGTTCTCAACACTATGCATCTTGAGAATGGCCTTCCCTGGTCGATCCCAGTCACGCTCTCGGCCTCCTCCGAGGAGGCTGAGCAGTTCAAAGAGGGATCTCAGATCGCGCTTGTCGACGAAGAGGGGGTGCTGCAAGCGGTACTCCTACTGCAGGAGAAGTATCATTACGACAAGCAGCTTGAGGCGCGCCAGGTGTATCGCACGACTGACGAAGCGCATCCGGGCATCCGTGTGCTCTATCAACAGGGAGACGTGCTTCTGGGTGGGCAGGTGCGGGTCGTCGGGCCATATCCGCAAGGATTTGTCGGCTATCGCTACACTCCTACGCAATCGCGCCAGCTCTTCGCCGAGCGAGGCTGGAAGCGCGTCGTTGGCTTCCAGACGCGCAACCCCGTGCACCGTGCGCATGAATACATACAGAAGTGTGCGCTAGAGACGGTCGATGGCCTCTTCCTCCATCCACTGGTCGGTGACACGAAGGGCGACGATATTCCAGCCGATGTGCGTATGCGTTGCTATACCGTCTTGCTCGAGAACTACTATCCGGCTGAGCGCGTCATCCTGGGCGTGCTGCCCGCAGCGATGCGCTACGCGGGTCCCCGCGAGGCCATCTTCCACGCGCTTATCCGCAAAAACTATGGCTGCTCACACTTCATCGTAGGCCGCGATCATGCAGGAGTAGGGAACTACTATGGCACGTATGACGCGCAGTATATATTCGCCGAGTTCTCAGCAGCGGAACTGGGCATCACGCCGATGTTCTTCGACCACACCTTTTATTGTAAAGTCTGTGATGCCATGGCCTCGGCAAAGACCTGCCCCCACTCCAGCGAGCACCATGTCGCGCTGAGTGGAACGAAGGTGCGCCAGCTCTTGCAGGCAGGAACTATGCCGCCGCTCGAGTTCTCGCGGCCAGAAGTGGCACGGGTGCTGATCGAAGCCATGAGTCAACAACGTACTGCGTAAATGGTTGTTCCGTGACATTTCAACCATTAGATCAAAGGAGTTCACTGCCCCATGAAGCGACTACTCCCAAGACATTGGCATATCGTCTTACTCTTTACGCTGCTGGCCTTCGCCCTTATTGGTTGTAATGCCACGAGTTCGGGATCTGCCAGTAGCAGCAGCGGCAAAGTGACCGTGAATCTCGGCTTTTTTCCGAACGTGACTCATGCCGTCGCGCTGGTCGGTGTGGCGCGCGGTACATTCGCCAGCGCCCTGGGATCGGGTGTCAATCTACACACGACGACGTTCAATGCCGGCCCATCTTTGATCGAGGCGCTCTTCGCGCATAGCATCGATATCGGCTACGTTGGTCCCAATCCCGCCGTCAATGGCTACATCAAAAGTCAGGGCGCGGCGCTGCGCATCATCGCTGGTGCCGCGAGTGGAGGCGCGCTCTTCGTGGTGCGTCCGGGAGCCAACATCAAGACAGCACAGGACCTCGCCAATAAAAAGTTCGCGGACCCTCAACTTGGCGGAACGCAGGACATATCGCTGCGCTACTACCTCCAGCAGCACGGCCTGAAGACGGCGGACAAGGGCGGCAACGTGCAGATCGTACCGACCGACAATGCCAACATCCTGGCCCTTTTCAAGCAAGGGAAGATCGATGGCGCCTGGGTGCCAGAACCCTGGGCCACGCGTCTGGTCGTTGAAGATCACGGCACCATCTTCGTCGATGAACGCACGCTCTGGCCTGGCAACAGGTTTGTCACTACGAATGTTGTCGTCAGCACGACGTTCTACAATCAGCACCCGGACCTGGTGAAAAAGTTTCTGCAGGCGCACGTCGATACCGTTACCTACATTCAGAAAAATCCCGCCAGCGCGGAGAATATCGTGAATAACGAGATCAAGACTCTGACGGGTCAACCAGCCCTTCCAGCAAGCGAGTTGAGCCAGTCATTCTCTGACCTCGACATCACCTATGATCCGCTGGCTAGCACACTGGTAGAGTCGGCAGATCGTGCGTACGCGCTTGGCTTCCTGACAAGCAAACCCGATCTCAGCAA
The DNA here is from genome assembly GCA_034438015.1 of Ktedonobacteraceae bacterium. Lineage (GTDB taxonomy): Bacteria > Chloroflexota > Ktedonobacteria > Ktedonobacterales > Ktedonobacteraceae > JACDAE01. Next base: position 26,619 of record DAOTTD010000120.1, read on the forward strand.
CATCTATAATCTTACTGATCTGAACGCCATCCTTTCATCCAAAGGATTAACTCAGGTTGCAGGACTGCAATAAGTGCGCGTAGCGGCTCATCACCGGTTGTCGATCCAGTAGCCGGTGATGAGTACGCTTTGTCGATCCAGAAAGGAAAGCGCATGTCTAGTCATTCGTCGTTAGACCGGGTGGAGTCTCGAAGTGCCCTGCTTACTCTAAAACCGGGCGGAATGCCACTCTCGATCGAGGGCGTGAGCAAAACTTTTATCAGTCGCAAACAGATCGTTCAGGCGCTCAGCCCGATCGACCTGGAGGTTGCGGCAGGTGAGTTCGTCTGTTTGTTGGGACCCAGCGGCTGTGGCAAATCAACGCTACTCAGCATCATCGCGGGATTGGAGGCCGCGAGCAGTGGAGAGATCCGCGCCGACGGGCGAAAAGTGCAGGGTCCAGGCACAGAAAGGGTGCTGCTTTTTCAGGAGGCGGCCCTGTTTCCCTGGCTGGATGTGCAAAATAATATCGAGTTTGGTCTGCTGCAGGCCGGTGTAAAGCCCAAAGAACGCGCCGATATTGCCCGGTATTTTATCGAACTGGTGCACCTGCAAGGTTTCGAGAAGAGCTACGTCCATCAGCTTTCCGGCGGTATGCGCCAACGCGTCGCCATAGCCCGTGCGCTGGCGATTGACCCGGCGATCCTCCTGATGGACGAACCGTTTGGAGCGCTGGATGCCCTGACACGCGATAGGTTGCATGTGGAGCTTGAAACGATCTGGGCCAGGACGGGCAAGACCATTCTGTTCGTGACCCACAATGTGCGTGAGGCGGTTGCCCTGGGCGATCGCGTCCTCGTCTTCTCGCCACGACCAGGACGGATCGTACGCGAGTTTCGCATCGATCTCCTCAGACCGCGCACATTAGAGGATCACGCCCTGGTAGACGTAGCTGCGGAGATCCTGGCCGTTCTCAAGGAGACCATAGAAGAACAGGAGATGTTGGATGGCAGAGGTAAGTAGTTCCTTCGTGCGCACGGCAAAGGCTCCAGCCCTTGGAGTATGGATACGCCGCCTGGCGTTCTACGCAGCCCTCTTGCTGCTATGGCAGGTGATCGTCAATCTGAATATCTGGCCGTCCTACGCCCTGCCTGGTCCCGTGGATGTATTCCACTCATTGGCGAACGGCATAGCGAGCGGGCAGTTCATCCAGGCATCGCTGGTGAGCCTGCAGCGCCTGGCTGTCGGCTACGCTATCTCGCTTGTGCTCGGCACCGTGCTCGGCGTCTTGGTCGGACGCTTCCAGGTGGTAGAGGAGACCGTTGGCTCACTTATCCTGGGCCTGCAAGCCCTTCCCAGTGTGTGCTGGTTGCCGCTCGCCGTGCTATGGTTTGGACTGACCGAGCAAGCGATAATCTTCGTGGTTGTGATGGGCGCGCTCTTCTCCATCACCCTTGGCATAGAAAGTGGGATAAAGAATACACCTCCCATCTATCTCAAGGCAGCGCGTACATTGGGAACGCGAGGTCAGGCGCTCTACAGCCAGGTCATCCTGCCGGCAGCGCTCCCCTCCATCATCAGTGGACTCAAGCAGGGCTGGACATTCGCGTGGCGCTCACTCATGGCGGCTGAACTGCTCTACTTCACCCTGAGCCTGGGAAATCTGCTCAACAATGGGCGCGATCTCAACGACGCGTCGCAGGTGGTCGCGGTCATGCTCGTGATTATCGCAATCGGGGTAGCCATTGATACATTGATTTTTGCCACTCTTGAACGAAGTTTGCGCGAGCGTTGGGGATTACAGCGGTGACATCCCTTTTTTAGCTGCCCTCCCTCTTTCTCTCTCAAAGGCGACGAAACACGAAATAGCGGGATATGACTACCTTAGAATGGAGGTAGTCATATCCCGCCATTTTCAAAAAAATTCGACGAATTCCCATTAATTTTATCGATGTCTTTTTCTCATCTGTGCGATATATTTGCCATGTAGTACGCTCCATAAAGGATAAGATACCCAAAAAAGTGCAAAGTACAAACTTCACTATTTAAGCCGTATACTGCTCGCCTGCTCTATATATACCAGGAAGCATAGAGAGGAGAGAAAGCTGCAAGTGATATGTGCAGAGAAATCAGAGGTTTGATGTTCAATGAGCAACAATAAGCGCCAGAAGGTGCTTGAGATGATGGAGGCACTGAGCAATTTACTGTCTGAAGCAGCGCAAACGGTCAGGCAACTTCCTATAGAGTTATTTCCAGGTGACATTGAACAGAGCCTGACCACGCATCTTACTTCTCTCCTCCGGGAATTGAACAAGCGCGGTGTAGCACCAGACGTAGAGAAAGATAAGATTACCGTCCAAGGCGAGGTCAGGGCCGTTCACGATACGATCAGCGACGTACTCACCCTTGTCGTAGATCAGGGAGATCAGAAAGGGCTGCTCGATCCCGCCCGGCGCGATGAATTGGTAAGGGTTATTCTGGAGCAGAGCGAAATAGTTCTGCTGGTGAACAGGGGGAGTATTCGCAAGTCTCAGATAGAACTGTGGGTGGCGCGACAACTGGCGCAGATGAAGGGTTCATGAAAGTTTCCTATCCGTTCAGGTGAGGGAAGCGGATGGAAGAAGGTAGCGCCTGGCATCTGGTCGCTTCAGCGTCTCTCCTGCCCATCATCCGCATGCCACCTGCTCAAGTGCTCTGCATGCGTACGGAGGTAGGCCCCTGGCTCGAACAGCGTATCGTAGTACTCCAGATCGAGGTGATGCGATTGCAGGTACATCAGGATAAAGATCGTCGGGACGGTGGCCGGGAACTTGCCAAAGGTGTCGAAGGCATACTGCGCCTGCAACGCGACGCATGCACGGAACTTCTCGTCGTGAACCTGGGCACTGGCCCGCACCCGGCGGCTCTCCTTCCAGGGTCCGGGCGTATCGGGATGAAACGGCCCGCCCTTGCCGAACTTGCGTTCACAGAAATGATCCACCGCCGCTCGCATCGTCGGGTAGTGCGGCGGACAATGCCCTTCAAAGACGCCTGGGAGCCCAGTCGGATTGGGCAGCGCCCAACGCTCGTCCATATCGTACCGGAAACCTAAGCCCGGAACCTGCGGATCGCCGCTGGCACCAAGCATCGTCAGGCGATCGATCCCGTTGAACATCCACCCGCCTAGACCAATGCCCTGCTGCATCAACATGCCCGCATACGCGGCGGTCGAGAGCTCCGCCGTGCACTCCGTGAGCGAGTATTGGTCCAGGAAGGTGAGCGGGTATGGATTATCCACATCCACGATATCCGCGAACTGCTCAATGCCCGGAATACGACGCTGGTTCACGTCGTCATAGATGCTGAAGCCGTTTTGCGCGAAGAAGCAGAGGTTGGCGATGGCATGTTGCGCAACATCGCCGGTCGGGATCACTAGCAACGAACCGGGACGATTGGCAACCCAGGTGTTGTGTCCCTCCATGTATGGTTCCTGTGGTGGAATGTAGACGCGCCTGTCTGAGAGCTGGTGGATATGTGAGCGATGGGCCTTGACCAGGTCAACGAGCGAAAGTGATCCATCCTCCTCGCGCTGGACCAGTGCCGGAGCATCACGCGTGGTGAAGATATAGGTGCCACTGTCGTCGGTGAAAAATATCTCGCTGGTGTGGAAGCCTGCTGCGGAAGGAAAGGTACGCCCACCGGCGGCTCCGGGGTAATTGGAGAGATGGGGCGCGTAACGCGCGTGACGCGTGATCGAGTGATGCCAGCCGGTATTGCCGCCAGTAGCGGTCAGAATCAACAGCTTCTCCAGCTCTGTAAGCGGGATCGGCTCATGCCTGGATTTATAGGCCAGCGGACCATCCGGTATCTCGGCCCCACGAAAGAACCTTCGCGAGCGCCGCCCGAACAATGCATCGACGAATGGGAACTGGAGGAGATCCTGCAATGCCTGCTCCTCGTGATCGGCTCCAGATGTTCCATGATCAGGCCGGTCGATGCTCATCCTATCTTCCTTTCAATCGAAGATCAATTATATTGACTATACACTGAAGCAGAGAATGCTGTCAATAATAGTGTTCATCCCACATAAATGCGTATTGACAGTCAGACTTATTGTGTCTACAATGGTAAATAATCACTGCTATACATAACGGCAGAAAGATAGAGGTAGGTAGAAAATGAAGCAAACTATACCGCTAGAGCTGCTTCCACCCCGTGGGCAAGCTCTTCTCAACGCGATCGGTACATATGAAAAGATAGTATCACCGCTTATCCCCTGTTGTCCCCTCCCCTGTTGCTCCTCAACGCACAACCTGAGCTGTTGTCCTCTTCGCTAACCTGGACTGCCCACTACTCATCACGCTTGCATAACTTCAAGCCTTTTTACACCTGTATGGCGGGTTAGAAGAGCAATTCATGTAGTAATAGATGCTCTGTGCTCGTCTGGTGCCTGGCTTCACGTATGCCAGAAGATGCATATGCAAGCAAAAGATACAAGAGAATTTCCACGAGATATAAATTCCTTCAGGAGGAAGAGAATGGCTGCCATCTGGTATGAAATCCTGCCCGTGACGCTGGTGTCAAGGCGCGTTGTGCTCATTCGACAGCAGGGCGTTTCTCCCTGGCTGATCCGCAATCTACCAAACGTCCATCCAAACGAGAGTGTTCTGACCAACCTGGTTGGTTTTTTTGGCGATAGCTTCGACGCGAGCCGGACGATCGTGCATTCGACCTCGTGGCGCTACGAGGCCCCATGCGATCAATTGCTCCTTACATACCTGGCTGTGCTCCCCCAGGGTGACTGGGTGGAGGGCCTGCTGGCTATGGACTCCATCTCCATTGAATGCGTCGGAGAGGTGGGAATCCAATACGGCGATCATCTCTTCCCGCCGGAACAGATCGAGCAAGCCTATGTGCTGTCCCATGCGCTGGATCACCTGGCGTCGCTGAGCACCTACGATCCGGCGATCAGAGCGGTCCTCGAACCAGAGTGGAGCGACATTCTGGGTGCGAGGATGCCCAAATCGGCGGGATACCTGCAGGTGTGCCGTTGATGAATTCATAGAGCTACGCTTAGATGGTATTCCTGCAGGAGGAGTTTTATCTTCTGCAGGCCCAGACGCACGCGTCCTTTGACGGTTCCGAGCGGTATCTGTTGCTGCTTTGCTATCTCGGTATGCGTATAGCCATAGAAGTAGTTCAGTTCGATGGCGAGGCTCTGCTCCGTCGGGAGCTGCGCCAGCGCATTGCGGATTACTGCTGACTGGTCGGCCTCCCAGACCTGCTCCCAGACCTCCGGTGCCAGACTCGAAGAGCTCTGCTCGTTCATGTCTTCTAGCGGTATGCATTGTCGCTCGCGATGCGTCGAGGCGCGTACTTTGTCGATCGCACGATTGCGTACAATGGCCTGCAGCCAGCTTTTGACGCTGCCCTCATGCTCGTGATAGGTGGATGCCTTGCGCCACAGCGTTAGAAATGCATCCTGTACCACATCCTCTGCCAGGTAGCTATCACCTACAATACTATAGGCCAACGCATACATGTAGCGCCTGTAACGATTATATAATTGCTCTAGAGCCCATTCAGATTTACTATAACAGAGCGCCTGCATAAGAGCTTCATCGGTGCAATTCTCAGGGCGTTCAACACAAACCTGTGTAGTAGACGTAGGATAATTAGCGGTCTCCATACTGATTCTCCCTCTTACTGCTTGATTTTTTACTCTCTGGAAATCAGTATACTGTTGCCCTATTACTGATGCTTTACTCTGCGATTACCACGCAATTCCACGCGAGCAATTTCGAAGAAACTCTTCAGGTCCCTCTTTCCGGACTCTTCGCCGCGACGCGGCTCACGCCATTCCTAGTGTGGGTGGCGGGCTGCCGGCTCAGGCCGGCAGCCCGCCACCCACACCAAATCGCTTGTGAAGCGCCTTTGGCGCTGATGAGTCCTGAACAGATACAATTCGAAGTAATTATCTTATTGACAGGTAGGTACTCGAAGAGATAATATTAATCGATGACTATAACAAAAGTACCACGTATTTCAGTCGACAACTATAATGTAATGTAGTGTAGTGATGTGTTGATCAGCGAATAAACTATAAAGAGCCTGATAAGCCTTGATACCCTTCAGGAGGTCCGGAATGCCCGAGGTATCCGTTTCCCTTACAATCACCACCCTGGGTCGATTTTCTATTCAGCGCGATCAGGACCTGTTAAGCGGGGGGAATTGGAATAGCCGGCGAGTCCGCGAGCTGTTCAAGCTGCTGCTCTCGGCGGAGCAGCATCGTCTGCACCGCGAACAGGTGCAGGAACTCCTCTGGCCCTCGTCCTCGATAGATCAGGCGGCAAATTCTTTTGGCAAGACACCGTATCTATTGCGCAGGGCGCTGGAGCCTGACCTGGCGACGGGCAAGATCTCGAACTACGTCTCCCTGGAGCGTGATATCCTCTTCCTGGTGCCCGATAGCATGCAGATCGACGCCGATATTTTTGAGTCGCTAGCGAAACAGTTGCAGGCCAGGGTGCATAGTGACCTTACAGATAAACAGCTCGGCATGCTGGATGAATTCGATCGTGCGCTTGCCCTGTATGGCGGCGTCTATCTGCCGGACGATCTCTACGAGGATTGGGCGCAGCGAAGACGCGATCGCCTGCATCGGACCTGCTGCTGGCTATTGGAACACGCAGCGAAGATCGCGGTGGCGGGTGCGCAGGGGCAGCGCGCCTGCGCCTATTTACAGGCCCTGCTGGAATATAACACGTCCGATGAGCAGACGCATCGAGAACTTATGTTGACCTACGCGCGTATGGGGCGGCGCAGCGAGGCGCTCAATCAGTACCAACTGCTGCGAACGACCCTGCGCGAAGAACTGCACGTGAATCCACTGCCGGAGACCGTGGAACTGTATCGCGCTATCCACGCCGGTCGTGTTCCCGTCGATCTCACCGGCTCGCTCCAGTTGCTCCAGGGCGTGCCGGTTGGCGAGCTGTTCGATGCTCCTCTGCATACACGTGTGCACGCTGCAACGGATGTGCACGAAGCGCATAGCGCCGTTATCGTCAAGCCGCAGGAGACAGAAGTCACGACAATACCTGCTGATCGGCTCGATCCTGAGCGTGTCTTGCAGGCGGAACTGGTTGGACGAGCGGAAGAACTACGCCAGTTGCGCCAGGTGTTTGCACGCAAGGAACAGTGCTACGCCTTCTTTATAAGCGGCGAGGCCGGCATCGGCAAGACGCGCCTCGCGCGCGAGTTCGCCGCGTGGGTGGAAGGGCAGCAGGCGACGGTTCTGATGGGCACGTGCTATGAGATGAGTGGGACGCTGCCGTATCAACCTGTTATCGATATACTCACCGCCCATATCCGTAGCAGCAGCCCTGAGCAACTGCGCTCTGTCCTCGGCGATAACGCGATCGATCTCGCAAAGATCATCCCTGATCTGCGCGTAAAGTTGCCCGACCTTCCGCCGCCCGAGCCGCTGGGACCGGAGGTGGAGCGGCGCAATCTCTATAACGCCGTTGTTCATTATCTCAATGCTATCGCTGCAGAACATCCTCTGCTTGTGATCCTGGACGATCTACAATGGGCCGATACTGCTACCCTGCAACTGCTCAGCTACGTGCTTTTACAAAGGGCAAACCAGGCGGAAGGGGGCGCGCTCTTCTTTCTCCTGCTCTATCGCGCCGACGAGGTGCAGGAGACGCACCCGCTGCGCAGCCTGTTGAGTTCGCAGATGAGGACGGGACACGCGAAAGAACTGCGCCTGCTGCGGCTCAAGGCGGAGGAGGTGCAGCAACTGCTCGTCCAGATGGCGGGCCACGAGGTGCGTCCCTCTTTCTCTGACGAGATCTATAAGCATACCGAGGGGAATCCTTTCTTTATCGGCGAGTCTATCCGCGCATTGGTAGAGGAAGGGAAGATCAAAAAGATGGGCGAGCGCTGGCAGACCACGGTCGCGCTGGACGAACTGGCGCTGCCTGACAGCGTGCGCCTCTTGATAGAGCGCCGCCTGGCCTCCCTGTCGCCCGCGTGTCGCACGACGCTCGCCTACGCGGCGCTGCTGGGACGCCAGTTTAACTCCACCCTGCTCTGTCGCACGCGTAACCTCTCCGAGGAGAGTATCGCGGAACATGTCGACGATGCCATCCGTGTGCATATCCTGACGGCCCTCGATGGCAGTGCACATGAAGCGCGTAAGGAGCAAGTAATCGGCCAGGATGCAGACCTCATGTTCACGCACGACAAGATACGCGAGGTGCTGGCCCTATGGCTCAATCCTTTGCGGCGCAGAACTGCGCATCGCCAGATAGCGCAGGCGATCGAGACGCACTATGCTGTGCGTTTGCAGGCACGTTATGGTGAACTGGCTTACCATTACCAGGTGGCGGAAGAGGCTGCAAAGGCGGTGGAGTACCTGCGCAGAGCGGCGGAGCAGGCGACAGCGGTCTATGCCTTTACCGACGCGGCGAGCTTTATGGAGAAAGCGGTCGAACTGCTGCTCGGTGAAGAGAACCGACCCCAACGCGCCGAACTGCTGCGTATGCTCTCCGTGGATGCGTACCTCTATATAGGCAGACTCGACAAGGCGATTGAGGCCGGTATCGCGGCCTGTGCCCTCTGGCAGGAGCTTGGCGACCCGGTGAAGGAGGCCGAGAGCCGCCTCGATGTCTCCTTTTCCTTCCACTGGATGGGGCGAGAGACGGAGGCCATCAACTATATCAAGCGTGCCCTGATCTGCCTTGCCCACGCGCCCGATGAGATGCGCCTGCTTGCCAAAGCGCACGTCCAATGGGGCCTGGCCGCTACGGTCAGCGGGGATATTCCTATCGCCCTGGAGCAACTACAGATCGCCGATACGTTGCACGCTCAGATCGGCGGCAACGATCCCTTCATCTCCGTGGTGGCTTTGTGGGCGCGGAGCTGGTGCTCCTTCGCCGCCGGCACGCTGCAGCAGATGCTGGATTATGCCTTGCGGAGCGCCGAGCTCTGTCGCGCGATCCGCATGTTTGCCTGGGAGCCGATGATGACCTATTCAGCGGCGTGGGCGCTTATGTTGATGGGACGGTTACATGAGGCGGCACGCCTCGCACGCACAACCCTCGATCAGGCCCAGCGCCACAACGCCGCGGGAGCGCAGGGCTGGGCACACCTCGTCCTCTCCTTCGTCGCGATTCAGCAGGGGCATTGGGAGGAGGCGGAACGCTTTGCCGAGCAGGCGGCGACTATGGCTACGATGATGCACGAGACGAACCTGCTCGCGCGTGTGTCCTGGGGTCGGAGCATCTGTGCTGGCTGGCAGGACGATTGGGAACGCTCCGTCGAACTGAGCGAAGAAGCGCTGCAAATAGCACAGCGCGACGGCGAGCCTTCCCTCGTCTATCCCTATATCCTCTTACAGACGGCTAAGGCGCACTTCTTTGCCGGTAAAACCGAGAGCGCCCTGCATTACCTCGATCAGGCTATGCTATTTGCGCAGGAGCACCAGTACCGCCAACTGCCCGCGCTCGGCTATCGCCTGCAGGGACGTATCCTGCAAGCGCAGGGCAAGATCGCAGAGGCGGAGAGCAGCTTTGAACGCTCCCTGGCAGGGCTATCCGCGCTAGACGACGTGGTAGAATATGCCCGAACTCAGCAGGCGTACAGCCTGCTCTTCCACGCCGGAAACCTGTCCGGCGATGCAGAGCGCGGCGCAGCGTTGCTGCAACAGGCCAATGCGACATTTGATCGCCTGGGCATGAATGGGTAGAGAGCGGAACGTTTGAAACGGATCACTTACAGCTCTTCCCGCAGCTTGAACGAGCCCAGCGACGCATGCAAAAGAGCCACCAGGCGCGCGAGCTTCCCCATGCTATACGTCGCTTCGTGGGTGCTCGCACTGCTTTTCCTGTCGGCCTCCATTTCATGCTGTATGGTGCTCAGGACCGCGCGGGCAAGTTGGAGCTGCTGGTTGAGCAGTGCGTTGATGTTCTCAAGCGCTGGCACCTGGGCCACCTGCTGCGTCTCGCGTGCAATCATTGCCAGGGCCAGGGATTGTTCAGTCGCAGCGATCATCCGTTCCATCGCTCCGATCGCCTCGGAGATGTGCTGTATGCGCTGTGTGCTCTCCTGTTGCAATTGCGTCATGTAGTGCTGCGTGGCCCCTGTCAACGTCTCTAACTCGTATGTAACCTTCTTGACGCGGAGCATTCTGCCGCTTAACTCGTCGATCATGTAGTTAAAAGAGTGCGCCAGGAAGCCCAGGGCGTCGGCAGTCACCTCTGCTCGCGAACGCAGATCGCCGGTGCCGAGTCCCTTTACTTCGTCGATGAGCTTCTGCACGTTGGCCTCTAGACCATCATGCTGCTGCTGAATGTGTTTCATCAGGTTGACGATACTATCCAGCATAGTGTTCATCGAGGCGGCAACCATGTAGGTCTCGTCGTGGCCTCTCACGAGCGCGCGCGCATTAGTATCGCCCTGCGCTATGCGTTCCGTCAGTTGGATAAGTTGGCGTAGTGGACGCGTGATGGTGAGATTAATAACGTAGGTCGTGGCGAAGACCACCAGTGTACTGAAGAGGAACGCGACAATGGTCCAGAAGAAAACGGGATAGATTTTGAGCGTATTGAGCTGGACCACAATCTGACTGATGCTCTCGGTCAATTCCACCAGGTTATCCAGGTTGCCCTTCAGGGGCAGATACTCCAGATTGGCATTCGCAATATCGCCGGAGAGTGTATTCTCGTCGCTATTTTGCGCCACGTCGGTTAAGACCTGCTGCTGAGCGCCATTGTAAAGTTCCCACTGCAGATTGACCACGTAGATCATGCTGTGCTGGCTTGTCGGTTCCTGACTGCCCTGACTGTCGCTCTTGAGCGCCTCGCGGATACCCTCCATCTTCGCTGATGTGGTGATCTGATAATCTTGCTGATAAGTTCTCAAGGTTGTGCCAAAATCGTCCTTCAATTGCGCGATCTCGCGACTATTCAGAACGTTGTCGGATGCCGAACTGGGTGCCATATTCAACGTTCCCAGGAGAGCGTTCATGCGCAGGAGGTCGGCCTGCATATCGGTGGCCAGTTTAACGGCATTATCCTCTGCCTCCACGGTGTCGTTGACCGAACTGAGCGTGCCCACATACGAACTACCCAGGATCGAGATCACGATGCCAGGGACAAGAGCCGTTATGACAGCCGCTACCATAAGGCGTCGCGCTATTGACATATTGGTAAGGAATTGCCACATAGCTTACTCTCCTCTTAACACTGCGCGTGCGTAAAGACTGGACCGCCGATCACTGGTGACCACGCGTCACAGAGGTGTTGAAATAAAAATAAAGCAAGCTTACACATAGATCGCCTTCACTTCCTCCGTAAGTTTCAGGAGCCTGGGCCTGACGGCTGCTCCGTTCGCAATCTCGCGTAAGGCCGTGACTATGACCTGTGCCGCAGTACTATAGCGAGGACCATACGCTGGCGGACGCATCGTCGGAATGATGCTGTCGATAAAAGCCCGACTGATGGGGTCGGCATAGAAGTGGCTATACCATCGGGAGGTGATATCGTAACTTCGGCGCGGCAGCATGCCACCTTCGGGGATGAGAAATGTGGTGATTACGGCGGGAGAGGTGGTAAGGAAATTGATCAGCTTCCAGGCGAGGTTCTTGTTGGCGGAAGAGGACGCGATGCCGAGATTATGGATGTCTGCGCACGTCACCGGCTGGGTAATGCTCGGGCCCGTAGGGGTCGTGGTGACGCCGAAGGTGTTGTTGACTTGTTGGACGGTGCTGAACGCAGGATTGATGGAACCGAGAATGCCGGTCAGGTATGGGCCGTCAAGCTTGAAAACGATGGTGCCCTCCGCCATCAATTCTCGCTCCGCCTTGATCGCGAGATTGGGTGGCGTCCAGCGTTTCTTCACGGCGTCCTGCAGCCACTGGAAGGCGGCGACGGTGCCATCGTCGGCCCAGTTGATGGTGACGTTGCCCCGGCCATCGTCGGCCATCGGATTGCCGCCAAAGGTCCAGATCCAGGGCCAGAAGCCGACGAGAGCGTACTCTGTCGCGGACGTATCGAGCGCGATGGGGTAGCTGTTGGCGGGGAGCTTCGCGCGCAGGACCGTCATCGCCTGGTTGAGCTCATGCATCGTGCGTGGAGGGTAGGCGGGATTCAGTCCGGCACCAGATAGCAGGATCTTGTTGTACCAGAGGCCATGGGGCGTGATACTGAAAGGAACGGCGTAAAGTACTCCTTTATATGTACCGGCGGCGAAACTATTGGGGAAGGCGTCCTGATACCAATCCGCAGCCACATATGGGCCGAGGTCCGCCAGCGCGCCTATGCCGGCCAGCGCATAGGGCCAGTTGCCGCTCAATTCCATGACATCCAAGGTAATGTGGGCGCGGATCAGTTCGGTGAGCTGTGCCAATGCTTCGTCGAAAGGCATGCCGATGTTATTGACCTGCACGTTATTTTGCTGCTCGAAGACGCTCACTGCCTTGTTGATATCGTTGCGCGTGGCGGTCTCGGCGGACGCCCAGTTAGCAAAATTGAGGCTACTCTTAATTGTGTTTGTTGTGCCACACCCTTGTAGCAGGCTCGTGGTGCTAGCCAGAGACAGCCCTACAGCAATGGCGCGTCCGAGTATAGCACGACGGCTCAGTCTTGCTGGCAGGGATTGGGAAGTCTGTCCCACATTGGCGTTACTCCTATTTTGCTCCATAGCAAAATGTTGTCGGCCAGGCATTATACGCGTTCTCCATTAGTTATGAGCGCATCTATATATATGGACATAATATACCACCAATCATTCTGTCAACATAGTTTACGATGTTTCCTTGCTATAGCGAAAGAATGCTCGAAAACCGTGACACGAAGAGAGAATTTCAGCGAGAAATTTTCTCTCTCTGTCATGTAGTTTACAATATTCTCAAACGCATGTTAAGATTATGAATATGCTACTGCTATGGAATAAGGATAAGGTGTATGCAACCACGTCACTGGCGGGCCACAGAGGGACAACGAAAACGTGAGAAGATGCTGCAAGACAGGGGCAGGAAGGGGACAGATCAGCATGGTATCCGTGAGTCCAATCGCTTACTGATCCTCAACTATATCCGCGAGCGGGCGATTGTGCCGCGCTCAGACCTTGCCCCCTACACCGGTCTATCGCGAACCGCCATCGGCAACATCGTAGACGAGCTGGTGCTGGAAGGGATAATTCAGCAGGAAGAGCACCGGACCGGTGATGACCGCCGCACAATCTCGCTTTCCTTCAATGCGACCGCCGGCTACGTACTGGGAGCCACCCTGGGTCGTCAGCATCTGACGGTCCTGCTGGCCGACCTTACCGGGCGTCCGATCCACCACCTGGACATTCCATTCTCTCTGAGTAAAAGTCCAAAGGAGGGGCTGCCACTGCTGGCAAAGTTCCTCAAAGTCTTTGTGGCGCAGCAGCAGATCGCCTGGGAGATGATTGTGGGGGTAGGATTAGGGGTGATCAGCCCGTTTGATCTCTTACAGAAGGGGATCAGCGTCCCGGCGCAATTCTCCAACTGGGCCGGGATCGATATTCAACAGGCCCTGGAGGACGATCTAGGCGTACCGGTCTACCTGGATAACGACGGCAACATGGGTGCGTTGGGCGAGAGTCGCTACGGTGTGGGCCGCAACGAGGGCAATATGATCTATGTGAAGGTGGGCTCCGGCATCTCCGGTGGCTTCATCCTCAATCATCAGATCTACCGTGGCAGCCTGGGGACCGCCGGCGAGATAGGGCATATCCCGATCGATTTCAATGGTGCGCTCTGCTACTGTGGGCGTTTCGGCTGCCTGGAGACGGTCGCCAGCAAAAATGCGATCCTGATGGAAGCGCAGCGCATCTCCTCGATGGTCACCTCACTGCCCCAGGTGATCGAGGCCGCCAGAGGAGGCGATCTTGCCTGCGCGGGCGCCCTGGCGCGAGCAGGGAAATACCTGGGCTTCGCCCTGGCCGGCCTGGTGAACGGACTGAACCCGTCGCTGATCGTGCTCGACGGCAGCACAATGCAGGCGGGCGACCTGCTGCTACAGCCTCTGCGCGCAACCCTTGAAGAACATAGTTTGCCGATCCCCCTCGCCAACACCCGCATCGCGCTGGCGGAGAGTAGCGGCCTCGCGATGCCCCTCGGCGGCGTCGCCACCCTGTTGGACGCGATATTTTAGGAGAAAACCCTCTCTGCCTGCTCTCTACTTATATATTGTCAACAATGTTGACAATTCCGCATTTTGATGCTATGATTGCTAGCGTAGAAAGGATTACTGACACTGGTAAAGCGTTAACACGGTTAACAATCAGACGTATTTCTTTATCTCAATGTCGCATTGTGACCAGTGCGGACCAATTCTATCTTGACCAATGGCTAGAAAAACTGACTCTCATCTTACGGTTCTCATTTCGTAGTATTCTCTCGTCTAAGGCACGCGCGAGGAAACGCGCATGCATGGTAGAGTCCGGCAGCATGACGTCGTGTTGTCCTGTTCTACCTGACCTTTTTAGCCTGGGAGAAGCGAGCGTAGAAGGGTCCATTCTACACGAGCATCTCTTTGCGTTGGCATGTCTAGCAGGACAGTGTAGACTTTTTAGGAGGAGCGATCCAAATGACCAGCGACGAACAGGTTCCCTTTCTGCAGGGAATAAGCGGGCAGAGTCTGGCCCGCCGTGATTTCATGGCTCGTGCGCTTATGCTTGGTGTATCCGCGACCGGCCTGGAGGCATTCCTGGCGGCCTGTGGAGGCTCCAGCAGCACCACTCCCAGTACAACCGCGAGCGCCACCATCAAATATGCCAACTGGGCCTCAGCTGAATCCGCCACAAAGACGCAGATCGATCAGGCGATTCAGGCGTTCCAGACTCAGAATAACGCGAAGATCAACAATATTGCCATCCCCTTTGACCAGATGTTGCAGCAACTGACCACGATGACCAACGGTGGCAATCCGCCCGACGTGATGGAGCTCAGCGGCAACTGGCCCTATGCGCTCGGTGGCAGCGGTGCGCTGCAGGCGCTCAACTCCTACATCGGGGGTTGGCGCAACGATGCCTTCACCAATAGCTTCGAGGTCGGTACGTATAAAGGCAACGTCTATGCGGTCCCTTTCAGCATCTCTCCCCACGGCTTCTGGTATAGCAAAGATCTGATGAAGAGCGCCGGCCTGGACGCCACGAAACCACCGACGACCATCGACGAATTGAACCAGCAGATGGCTACGCTGCGCGCCAAACTGCCCGCCGACGCGTACCCCATTGGCATCGATATTTCCAAGACCGAATACGCCCTCGTCGGCTTCTGGCCCTGGATCTGGACCTTTGGCGGCAATCCCATGGTCGATGATGGCAAGGGCAACGTCACTATCAACTGGGCCGATAATGGCACCGTCGCCGCCTTCCAGTGGCTGCAGGGTGCCGTGAAGAAACGCTGGACTCCGCCGGACCAGGCCATTAAAGCCGAACGCGAACTCATGGCCAACGGCAAACTGGCCTTCAAGCTGGATGGCCCTTACATGACAGGCATTCTAGGCAATACCAATCCGGCCCTGAATACGGTAGCGGCGGTGAACCAGCACTTCGGCGTGACGACGACACCGGTGGGGCCTGGACAGAGCGGCCCGATCACCTGCGCGGATATCCATAACCTGGGTATGTCTGCACAGACAAGCAATAAAGACCTGGCATGGAAGTTTATTCAGTACTTGACCAGCAACAAGCAGGTGCTCACCAATTACCTGGTGACTGAAGGAATCTTCCCGCATAAGAGCGATGTCGTGCCCGGCGGTCCCTATGCCAGTCTTTTCTCGGATGCTATCAGTGAGCAGTTTATTAATAAGGTCATTCCGACGATGCGCCCACCCGCTTACGGACCGCGTTACAGCCAGGCCGCAACCTTCGTGGTGACGGCCTTGCAGGAGATCGCGGGCGGCGCTGCGGTGAAGCCGCGCCTCCAGCAATTGACCAGTGAAGTCAATACTGTGTACGCCTCTTAATCGTCGATCGTCCCGCTTTGCACGTGAGGTGAGCTACGCCTCACGTGCGGGTATTTGTATGCTGGCGTATCATTAAAAAGCAGTTGTGAACGCCGCTGGGTCGCGGCTAGTGAAAGCGTCGCGTCTCTGCTGTGGACCGTGATGCAATTCCTGGCAGGCTCATCGCATCCCAGGCGCTTTCACTCACACAACTGAATGGCATGCGGTGATGTATCGAGAATCTTCCAGACATGCCAGCATGTTTGCAAAGGGGAGGCAAAAGCGTGGCCACGCTGCGATCTCAGGCACGAAAACCACCGAAGTCGGATACACGCGCGTATTATGGGCGTGGACTGAACGGACCGCTGCTCTTCTGGATTCTACTGACGCCATCGCTGGTCCTGTTCATTGGCATTATTTTTTACCCGCTTTTCAATACGATGTTGCTGTCGTTTCAATCGCTCAACCTGGCCGATCCACTGGATAATACCTGGGTAGGACTGAGGAACTACGGCAAGGTGCTCACCAACCCGCTCTGGGGCTTCTGGGGCTCCGCCGGCTTCAGTCTGATGTTCAGCATTACCTCTACGCTTGTCTCCTTTGTGATCGGCTTTGCGTTCGCGCTTCTCCTCAATCAGCGCCTGCGTTTCCGGACGCTGTGGCGCGGGCTGGCGCTGGTGCCGTGGGTGGTCCCCTATGTCGTGGTGGCGTACCTGTTCTTTTATATGTTCAACTCGCAATATGGGATTATCAACAATATCCTCAATTCCATCAACGTTTTTGGCTGGCAGCCATTCCCCCAGCCGTTCGCCTGGTTTGGCGGTACGGGCCGGTTGGCGATCGCCGCCACCATCTTTGCCGCCATCTGGAATAAATTTCCGTTCTTTACCCTGATGCTGCTGGCGGGTCTGCAGACGTTGCAGCAGGATCTCATAGATGCCGCGACGGTGGATGGCGCCGGGGCGTGGGGCCGCTTCTGGAACGTGACGGTGCCCAGTATGCGTGGAATCATCGCCATCGTCACCACGCTCCAATTTATCTGGAGTCTCAACGAGTTCGCGATCATCTGGGCCATGACCAATGGCGGGCCCGGCGATGCGACGAACAATATGGTCATCAACATCTATCGCACGGGTTTCCTCAACGAGAACATCAGTATCGCGGCGACGATGGGGGTGATCTGGCTCCTGCTGCTACTGGTGTTTGTCTACTTTTACATTCGGATCATGGAAGGGAAGGCCGGGACACAATGAGCAAGCAAGTAAAGCGTATGAGCTTGAAGAACACATCAGACATGCCTGCGAACCCCCGGCTCGCTTCACAGGTAGTAGCCGGTGAAGCGGGTAGTCGCGACGACGCGGACGCGAGAAGACATCGTACCAGGCACGCGACGACGCGCGTCCTTATTTATGTCGCGCTGCTGGCCCTGCTCATCTACGCGTTCTTTCCCACCTTCTGGCTAATCTCGACATCGTTCAAACCGCAACTGGAGGCGTTCCAGAATCCTCCCACGTGGTGGCCGCGTAACCTGACCTTCTACAGCTATCAGATATTGCCCGCGGACCAGCAGGGCTTTGTGCAATATTTCAAGAACAGCCTGATCGTGAGTTTCTGTACGATGCTGCTGACACTGCTGGCGGCGACGCCGGGCGGCTACGTACTCGCGCGTTTTCAGTTTCGAGGTGCGCGCGCCCTGCTGCTGGTGATCCTGGCGACGCAGATGTTCCCCTACGTGACGATCCTGATCTCGCTCTACACGCTCTTCCGCCAATTGCACATGCTCAACACATATCCCGCGCTCGTCATCGCCTTTACGACCTTCTCGTTGCCCTTCAGCATCTGGATGATCAAGGGCTTCTGCGATACGCTGCCCATCGACCTTGAGGACGCGGGCCGCATCGACGGTCTGAGTCGCCTGGGCGTGCTGATACGCGTCGTGATGCCGCTGATCATTCCAGGAGTCGTCGCGGTCGGCTTCTTCGCGTTCCTCAACTCCTGGAACGAGCTGCTCTACGCCCTGACTCTGACCAGCAGCCCGGATATGCGCACCATCCCCGCCGGCTTTGTCCTGACCTATATCGGCGAGTTCCAGGACCGCTGGCCCGATATGATGGCCGCCAGTGTCGTCGTCTCGCTGCCCATCGTCGTCCTCTTCACCATCTTCCAGCGCCAGTTGGTGAGCGGTTTGACGGCGGGTGCGGTGAAGGGATGACGCTAGAGAGAGCCTGTTTCCGTCTTCCTGTGTTCCGCTGTCTGACGGATCGTCGCTACCAGCACCTCTATCGCTCCACTCTTGTTGACAAACGCCGCTGCTCCTGCCGCGTGGGCTCGTGTTCGCGTCGAAACATCGTCATAGATACTCAGCATGACGACAGCACTCTGTGGGGTGCTTGCATGCATCACCGATGCGGCTTCGATGCCATCCATCTCCGGCATCTCGACATCCATCAACACCATGTCGGGAGTAAGTTGCTGCACCAGGGTCATGGCCTCTCTGCCATTGCTCGCCTCTCCGACCACCGTGATATCAGGCTCCAGGGTGAGCCGCATGCGTAACCCCTGCCGGACGCTCGGCTGGTCATCCACGAGCACGAGTCGAATCATGTCAACCTCATCTCTCTCCTTCTGCATGGCGTACCCGGATCCAGAGACGCCCACAGATATGGTACAATGAGAAACACAGCAACTGGGTGCTCCCATGCGGGCACCGGGCATTCATTCATTCAAGCATCTGTAGGTACTCGCTGTAGGGTATTTCCCCTTGCTACCGTCAAGTATAGGTCGTGACGCCCTCTGGCGTATCTGGCATCAGGTCTATTTTCACTAGGTCTTTAGGCGTAGAGGCACGCTCCGTCCCATCAACACCATCCCCCAGATGGCGGCGAACACTTCGCAGTCAGACGGGACGAGCAGAGAGGGAGGCGAGGCCATGACGATTCGCATCGTAATTGCCGACGACCATAGCGTCGTGCGTCAGGGACTTCGCATGTTCCTGGAACTTGACCCCGAGATGGTCGTGGTGGGCGAGGCCGCTGATGGGGCTGAGGCGGTGCGCCTGGCACACCAACTGCGGCCAGATATTGTCTTGATGGATCTCTTGATGCCGGTGATGGATGGCATCGAGGCCACGGCGACGATCCGGCGTGAGTTGCCCGAGACCGAGGTGCTGGCGCTCACCAGCGTGCTGGAGGATGCATCAGTCGTCGGCGCAGTACGCGCGGGGGCCATCGGGTACTTGCTCAAAGACACGCAGGCCGCTCCGTTATGCCAGGCCATCAAAGCGGCGGTGGAGGGGCAGGTGCAGTTGACGCCGCAGGCGGCAGCGCGATTGATGCAGGTCGTGAGCGCCCCTGAAAGTCCACAGGCACTCACTGAACGCGAGACCGAAGTCCTGCGACTGCTGGCGCAGGGTCAGGCGAACAAGCAGATCGCGCGCAGCTTACACATCGCAGAGAAGACGGTCAAGGTGCATGTCAGCAACATTCTGGGCAAGCTCGGTGTGCAGAGCCGCACCCAGGCCACCCTCTATGCGATCCGCATCGGCCTGGTCTCCGCGAATGCCTCTAGAACCGATGGGTGAGAGGAGGAGGACAGCGATGAACCATTCCCCTGCATCGGCTCCCCTTGCCGAAGGCTTCGAGCCACGAAGCGAGACGGACACGCGCTTACGTGGGCGCAAACTCATCCTTGCGCGCGTCGCATGGGTAACAGTGGTCAGCCTGATCGTGGCGCTCTTTCTTGCCAGGCTCCCGGCATACTATACAGCACTTCAAACTGTCTGCACAGGCGCTGCGTGTGGTTACGTGCAACCCACCCTTGACTCCGCACAGGTCCTGCAGCAGCTTGGCCTCTCCGTCAGCGCCTATGCCGCCTTCACCCTCGCGCTCGAAATAGCCTTAGCGTTCCTCTGCTTCACCCTCGGCTCCGTGATTTTCTGGCGCAGGTCCGATGACTGGATGGCGCTCCTGGGTGCGCTGGCGGTGGTAGCGTCAGTCGCCTTGAACGGGAATGTATTGAGCATGGACATGAGCTCGGCATGGGGGTGGATTGCCATGGGTATGTATGTATTTGGAGGTGGCATGTATGTGCTGGTCCTTTCACTCTCTGATGGGCGGTTTGTTACACGATGGGCGCCCTGGCTTCTCCTCTGCTGGGTTGTAGCGGTCATTCACTTTTTCATTTTCATGAACTACTTCTATGCTCTGGTATGGCTTGCGGCATTAGGCTTGCTCTTGATCGCACAAGCCTATCACCATCGCACGTCTGTCAATCCGCTCCAGCGCCAGCAGAGCAAGTGGTTCATCTTCGGTGGATGTGTGGAAGTTATCATCATAGGAACAATAGTGCCACCGTTGATCTTCCCATCGCTTGGGCAAGCTGGCTCGTCCTATCAGCTCGTCACTGCACTGGTCTTAATCGTACTCTCGTTCATCTTCCCGATCTGCATTGGCATTGGCATTCTGCGCTACCGGCTCTATGACATTGATATCATCATTCGCCACACGCTGGTCTACGGCATCCTGACCGTCTGCGTCGTCGGAGTGTATGTGCTGGTGGTGGGAGCCCTGGGCGCACTCATTGGCACCAGTGGGAATCTGGTGATCGAACTTCTGGCAACTGGTCTGGTGGCAGTGCTGTTCCAACCCTTGCGCGCATGGGTGCAGCGGGGGGTGAACCGCCTGCTCTTCGGTCAGCGTGATGAACCCTATAGCGTCATCACTCAGTTGAGCCAGCGGTTGGAGGCAACGCTGGCGCCAGATGCCGTGTTGTCGACCATTGTGGAAACCGTGGCCCAGGCGCTCAAGTTGCCGTATGTGGCCATTCTGCTGAAGCAAGAGGACACCTTCCGGCTCTCGGCAAGTGCCGGAGAGCTCGTG
This sequence comes from Ktedonobacteraceae bacterium, assembly GCA_034438015.1. Lineage (GTDB taxonomy): Bacteria > Chloroflexota > Ktedonobacteria > Ktedonobacterales > Ktedonobacteraceae > JACDAE01. The sequence continues at coordinate 47,437 of DAOTTD010000120.1, forward strand.
GGAGATCCGCTGATCCTGCCGTTGGTCTACCAGAAAGACACCATTGGTCAAATGCGTCTTGCCCCACGCACGCCCGGTGAACCCTTCACTCCTGCCGATCGGCGTTTGCTGGACGAGCTGGCCCGCCAGGCCGGGCTGGCAGCACATGCGGTGCAATTGACGGCGGACTTGCAGCGCTCCTATGAGCAGTTGGAACAGCGGGTAGAAGAGCGAACCCGTGAACTCTCCTCGCTGCTGGAAATCTCCCATACGGTGGCCTCCACCCTGCACCTGAAGCCGTTGTTGGGGCTGATCCTCGATCAACTCAAGCTCGTCATCGATTACACCGGTTCCTCGATCTTAACGGTGGCGGGGGAGGATCTGGTGTTCCTTGACAACCGGAACCCCGTGCCGCAAGAGCCACTGATGCAGCTGCGTTTTCCAGTCAAGAACCTGGGACTGATTTGGGAAACCCTGAGTTCCCGTGAGTCGATCATCGTGCCTGATCTCCTTGAGGAGACACCCCTGGCACAAGCCGTACGTGTGGCCATGGGGGATCTGCGGGAAACCACCTTTCAGTATGTGCATGCCTGGATGGCCGTTCCGCTCATCCTGAGAGACCAGGTGATCGGCATACTGGTGCTCACTTCAAGCGAAGAGCAGGCCTTTACGGAGCGCCACGCGACGCTCGCGCTGGCGATTGCCAACCAGGCAGCGATTGCAATTGAAAATGCGCGGCTCTATGAACAGGCGCAGGAATTGGCGGCGCTGGAGGAGCGGCAGAAGCTGGCGCGCGAATTGCACGATTCGGTCTCCCAGGCGCTCTACGGCATCGCGCTCGGTGCCCATACCGCCCGTACGCTCCTTGACCGCGACCCGGGCCTGGCAGCGAAGCCACTGGACTATATACTTGCGCTGGCAGAGGCGGGGCTGGCTGAGATGCGTGCGTTGATCTTTGAGCTGCGTCCGGAGTCGTTGGAGACGGAGGGGCTCGTCGCGGCGCTCATGAAGCAAGCTGCGGCACTGCATGCACGCCACAATATTCCGGTTGAGACCGACCTGTGCGACGAACCTGACCTGCCGCTCAAGGTCAAACAAGAACTGTACCGTGTCGCACAGGAGGCCTTGCATAATACCATCAAGCATGCCCGCGCCAGCCAGGTGAACGTGAGGCTTGGCCGGACGGCTGAGGCGATCATCCTGGAGATCCGAGATAATGGCAGAGGATTTGACGCGTTGGGCTCCTTTCCCGGGCATTTAGGTCTGCTCTCGATGCAGGAGCGTGTCAAGAATCTAGGGGGAGTGCTCTCGATCGAGAGCACTCCCGGCCAGGGGACGACGATCTGTGCTCGGGTACCAGCCCGCGAGGTCATCCACACGTAACAGACCGCAAGGCTCGTCCGTTCTCTGTGATCACGTCATCCTCTGACAGTGATTGACGTTGAGACTCATGTGACCGACGCGGGGCGTGCGTGTCACCGGTCTGGCCCAATGCGTCTCAACACTCAATGGTTAGGAAACGGGAAGTGGTGCTCCACTCGGTGCTGTTGCCTCTACCTCACCAGCTTTCGGTCTGCGTGCGAGTGCAACACCGATCAGCACGACCAACCCCGCTATGCTGAGCCAGGCGAACAGGTCGCCGATCGTGGCATAGATCGTATGCACGCCCTGCATGGGGACGTAGGCCACCATCACCTGGGGATCGCTGGTAAAGAAGTCAGAAGCTCCAAGCACATGTCCTTCGTAGTCTACCGTCATCGCAAGCCCATGGCTGGCCTGGCGCACCAGGGAGAAGCCATTCTCAATCGCGCGAAACGTCGCCATCTGGGTATGGTACGGGTCAATCTCTCGCCAGTCATTTCCGGGCACGAGCAGCACGTCGGCTCCCGCTTGCCCGGCCTGGCGGATCGTGCCGGGGAAGTCGGCATCGAAACAAATCACATTGGCCAGCCGCCCATACGGTGTCTGGACGGTGGGCACGTGGCCATCTCCTGGTGGGAACGGCTCCCCAGGAACCGGGTGGGCCTTCTGGTAGCGCCAGACGACGCTGCCACTCGGGTCAAGCAGGATGATCTCGTCGAACAGGGAACGCGAAGGTACCGGATGCGAAAGCATCTCGCACAGGCCCATATACAGGTAGGTGTTCGTCGTGCGAGCAAGCGCACTGGCCCGCGCAAGCAGGGCGGCCTCGTCTTCTTGCAACACGTTGGCCCCGCATTCGGGCCAGACGATGATCTTCGCCCCGGCACGGGCCTCTTGCAGGCTTAGCGAGAACAACTCATCGTTGACAGGGGCATACGCCTGGCGGATGAGCTCGCGCTGAGCCTGCGTCTGCGTGCCTGACATAAGCGCCTCCATATTGATATTCTGGGAGATTTGCTTGTTAGCCGCTGCGATCAGCGCCTGGGAAGGGGTGATCCCGGCGACCCGGACTGTGCTGCCCTGCGCGGGGAAGAGGGCCAGGCGTACGCCCCCAAACAGCAGCACCAGGGCGAAGAGGCTTCCGTAGAGCGCGGCACCGCCGCGCACCCGAGGCCAGGCAAAGCCACGCTCCCAGGCCCAGTTGATCAGCGAGGCGAGCCAGCTCATCACAAAGTCGATGCCCCACAGACCGGTCACTGACACCAGTTGCATCAGCGGCAAATCACCATACTGGGTGTAGGCGGGATTGCCAAAGGTCCCGGTAGAAGGGTTCACCAGAGCAAGCAGGTAGGACACGGTCGTCACCGCGAGCGGAAACACGAGGGTGCTGAGCAGCCCGCCCAGTCGCCGGGCCAGCACGCGGTCGAGCAGGTAGGGCAGGATGCCCACGACGGCAACGCCGAATACGCTGAGGTAGTAGAACACCCCCGGGTAGGGAACCACCCCTTGCAGTGCAAAAACAGGCACCAGAAAGGTAGCCAGGAGCACCAGCAGCATCCCGCGCAGCAGGGGCTGTGTGCGTACGAAACGGAGCAAGAAAATGGGGACCAGCCAGGCGGCCAGGGGGATCGTCCACCTGACCGTGGCGAAGGGCAAGAGCACGATGGCAAGCGCGAGCCAGAGGTAGGAAAGCCGATCCTGCTGGGGCGTTCCCACTGTCGTGTGTTTCTGGTTTGTCATACAACTTTTCTCCTGTGTCTGCAAGCAACATCTTGCGCGGTTGCCTCTCTCCAAGCAGGAGAGAGAGGTGTTGAACGATACGAGTAATAGCAACAGGTGGGGGCGAATCGCCTGATTGGTGCAGGACTGTGGCACAGAGGCTTCTTTTCTTCCCGACTGTGCCACAGTCCTGGCTACCGCATGGACGCGTTGCTACGTGTGCTACACCTTGCCGGTGAGCACCTGATGGATCGCCGCAATGACCAGCTCAGGTTGCTCAAGCTGGATGTAGTGCCCGCTGCGGGTGGCAATGATGTGGACGCTGTCTGAGGAGAGATCCACTAAATCCCTCTGGAGCGCTTGCCAGTCCCGCTCTCCCTGCGGGCCAAGAGGAGAAATTCCATGCGTCAGGACTCCCAGTGGGAGGTGTCCCAAGGGGTGTCGAGCTGCACGTACTTGGGCGGAACTCTCGTCCCACGCCGCGTACTCGTCAGACGCTGCCTGACAATGCCGCGTTTGATTGAATAGCGCTTTCGCCGCCGGTTGCACCGCAGGTGGGTACTCGGCTACCACTCCATTGTAGATCCCGAATAGGCGCCCGAGCCCGAATGGGGCGAGTGCTTGACAGATCGGGAGCAAACCTGCATCAGTTATTGGCAGCTCGGGATAGCGGACCTGGTCTTCATGCACAGAGTCGACGAGCACGAGGCCTGCCACCTCGTGTGGGTACGTATAGGCGTACATCTGCACGAACAACCCACCATAGGAGTGCCCCACCAGGACATAGGGACCCGGGACGCCAGCCCTCGTGAGAAGCGTATGCAATTCTGCCACGATACGCTCACTCGTGCGCGGCAGGGGACCGGTGTCGCTCCACCCATAGCCTGCGCGGTCGTAGGAGCATACGCGCGTGAAGGAGGCCACGCCCGGTTGGATCTTGCTCCAAGCCAGTGATGTGTCGCCAAATGCCGCATCCAGGATCACCGTCGGGCTTCCCGGACGGCCCGTCCCGGTACAGTACAGGTGCAAGCGGTAGCCTCCCACATCGATGAGTCTCCCAGGGGCTGGGTAGCTGGAGGCATCATGCGCGCTCGCGATGCTTTGATACAGGAGCCCTGTCCCGGAAAGGCACACGATGAGGAGGGCGAACCCGAGCAGGATGCGCCGGGTTCGCCGCCACAGCGTCTTTCTCCTCTTGGGAGAGGGGGTGTGATCAGATGCTTCGCCTCTGGGGGGACGCGAAGCCTGGAGCCCCGATCGCTTCGTCTGTTTGCGTTGTGAAGAGGTTGCCATAGGTTTTCTTCTTTCTGTCATCTCGTGGTCATGTACATACGTGTGCGGTCGTATCTTCAGGATTCTGCGCTTGCTACAATTCGAGTTCGCCGCTCTGAACCAGCAGGCGGAGAAATTCCAGGTGGCGCACCATCGTGGCGCGATCGCTTCCGCCTGTCTGGTACCACTGCCGCAGCCAGAGCATCGAGGCGATCTCGTGCGGGTCGAAGCCCCACCCAGCGAGCAGGTTTGTTTCACTCAAAGTGATGTCCGAATACGTTGACAGTTCACGTTGTGCTTCCGTCTGCATCTGCGGGTTCATGGGCCTGTCCTTTCTTTTCCGTTTCGCCTGTCCTTCACTATCGATACAGCAAGTATAGGTGCTCGCTGCGTCCTGCGTATCTGGCAGACGGTCTATTTCCACTAGGCCTTTCGACCTACGGATCATCTCCGCCAAAGGGAGGCAAAGACACGACGATCTCGTCTGTTCCAGCTTGTCTCCCCATACCGCGTCTAGAGAGAGCGAGCAGGAACGTGACTTCCGCAAGGATTGTCAGTGGCAGGCTTGCTTGATGGGCCGTTCTGATAAACGGTGGGAGTGACGCTGGTGAGCAGATGGTTGACCGCACACCACGCCGAGGCCCCGGTGTGCCCATCGGTGCAATGATGGTAGGCGACATCGCTGTAGGCGAGGCTATAGCTGTAGTCCAGGTGGCTAATGAGTATTCCGATCGCCAACGCCGCTCATCGCGGCTAGCTACGCTCAGGCGATCGGATCAGAAGGCTGCTGCTATCATCGCCGACGTAGCTTTTGACGGTCTGCAGGCTGTAGGTGCTCATCACCGTCGGGGCATCAGCCTGCTCATCGGAATGATGCCCGGCGATGATGGGCAATACCTCACTTCTCGTTGCCCACGAGATATTCCTGCGGATTGCGCTCGAAGTGGCGCTTGCAGGACGGGCAGCAGAAGTAGAATTCTCGACCATCGTAGCTGGTATGGTGACGGGCGGTCGCTATCTCTACCGTCATGCCACAGACCGGGTCGATAGCCGTCTTCTCAGTGGTGGCGGGCTCCTGAGCGGTCCCCGTCGCCTGTGGAGTGTGCCACTCCTCAGCAGGTATACCGCGACGCTGCACCTGCACCAGTTCGGCGATGATGCTGGCGGCGATCTCCTCGGGCGTGACCGCGCCGATGTCGAGTCCCGCCGGCGCTTTGAGACGCGCCATCTGCTGCTCCGAGAGGCCGGATGTGCGCAGGTAGGCGCGACAGGTCTCCACGCGACGAGGGCTTGCGACCATACCTATATAGCGAGCAGGGGTCGTTAATGCCTGTTCCAGAGCATCCTCATCGTACTGGCCGTGCGTGGCGATCAGGATGCAGGTGCGCTCGTCGACGTGTTGCTGGCTGAGATCGGCGTTGTCGAGCTGCGTGACAGAAAAGTTGATGACGGGCGCGAGTTGACGCAGCGCCTCGATTATCGGTGAGGCCCCGATGAGCAAAAGCCGTGGCTGGGGAAGATGTGGCTCCATGTAGATGTCTAGACTCCCTCCGCTAGCGCACATCATGGGAAAGGTGCGTACGTTGTTGTGCGTTACGTCTACGCCGGTTGCAGGTGTGCCCAACCTTAACAGGTAAGGGTCGTCACCTTCGCGTAGAATGCGCTGTGCTTCGCGTATCACGACCGGTTGCGCACAGCTTCCCCCGATCCAGCCCGTCAATTGCCCATTCTGCTGGATAATGGCCTGCGCGCCGGGCTTCGCGGATGTTGGACGCTCGCACCATACCACGGTTGCAAGCACAAATGGTTCTCCGGCCTGTGTCAACTGATAGGCCCGCTCAAGTAAGGTCTGAGACATAGTCTTCTCCTGAAAAAGGAGTGCCAGTAGGGATGGGGCTGGCCCCCATCCGGCCCGGGGAGCGCGATCCGGTGCCGGAGGGAGTTCTTGTGGAACCGGATGGGGGCCAGCCCCATCCCTACTAATAAGCATACCTCCTGCGCCCTCCGTTTTTGTTAATCTGCAGTCAGGCCGTGTTCCTGGAGGACCTTCCATACCTTCCATGGTGTGATCGGGATATCGATGTGGCGCACACCCACGTGTGCCAGGGCATCGATGACCGCGTTGGCGATCGCCTGTGGAGCGCCGACGGTGGGAGATTCGCCTACTCCCTTTGCCCCGATTGGATGGTGTGGTGATGGCGTCACGGTCCTGTCCGTCTCCCAGTGCGGCGTCTCCATCGACGTGGGAATCAAGTAGTCCTGGAAATTGCCACCCTGAATATTGCCCAATTCGTCATAGGAGAGTTCTTCATAGAGCGCCGGAGCCAGTCCCTGCGTCAGACCGCCGTGGATCTGTCCCTCGACCACCATCGGGTTGATGATGGTGCCACAGTCATCCACCGCCATGAAGCGGCGGATGTGCACCTCCCCAGTGCCGCGATCGAGATCGACGATACAGATGTAGCTGCCGAACGGGTAGGTCAGATTAGGCGGATCATAATAGTTGACGGCCTCCAATCCCGGCTCCAGGAACGGTGGGCAGCGGGTGTATGCGGCCAGCGCCAGCTCCTGGATGGTCATACCCTTGCCGGGCACGCCCTTGACGTAGAAGCGCCCAGGCTCCCATTCGAGATCTTCCTCCTGCGCCTCCAGCAGGTAGGCTGCGATCTTTTTGGCCTTGTCGCGTACCTTGCGCGCCGCCAGAGCCGTTGCGGCACCACCAACGGGCGTGCTGCGGCTGGCGTAGGTACCCAGGCCGTAGGGAGCGGTATCGGTGTCGCCATGCTCGACATCGACATCATCGGGCGAGAGGCCCAGCTCGGCGGCGATGATCTGTGCGAAGGTCGTCTCGTGTCCCTGCCCCTGCGTCTGCACGCCGATGCGCGCCAGCACCTTCCCCGTGGGATGGACGCGCACCTCGCAGCTATCGAACATCTGAATGCCCGCGATATCGAAGTGCTTGCCAGGACCCGCTCCCACGATCTCCGTGAAGGACGAGATGCCAATGCCCATCAGCTCGCCGCGCGCACGCTTCTCAGCCTGCTCCCGGCGCAGTCCCTCGTAATCGACATTCTTCATCGCCAGCCTCAAAGCCGCCTCGTAGTTCCCGCTATCGTAGGTCCAGTCAAGCGGAGAGCGATATGGAAATGCTTCCGGCTGAATGAAGTTCTGCAGGCGCAGGTCCGCCGGGTCCTTGCCCAGATCGTGCGCCAGGGTGTCCATCATGCGCTCAATCAAGTATGATGCCTCGGTCACACGGAACGAGCAGCGGTACGCGATGCCGCCCGGCGCTTTGTTGGTATGGACCGCATCGACCTCGACGAATGCATTCTTGAAATCATACGAGCCGGTGCAGATGTGGAAGAGTCCGGCAGGGAACTTTGTGGGCTGCGCCGCGGCATCGAATGCCCCATGATCCGCCAGCGTATGCACGCGCAAGCCCTTGACGGTGCCGTCTTTGTCGGCGGCGAGTTCGGCGTGGATGTGATAATCGCGCGCGAAGCCCGTGCTGCCCAGGTTCTCGGAGCGGTCTTCGATCCACTTGACCGGCTTGCCCGTTTTAATCGACGCCACCACGGCGCATACATAGCCGGGATAGATCGGCACTTTATTACCGAAGCCGCCGCCAACGTCCGGCGAGATGATGCGAATACGATGTTCTGGTAGGCCCGCGACCATCGCGAACAGGGTGCGGTGTGCGTGTGGGGCCTGGGACGTCATCCAGACGGTAAGCTTGCCCGTTGCGCTATGATAGTCGGCCACGCAGCCACACGTTTCGATGGGCGCGGGATGAATGCGCGGGATGTACATGTCCTGCTTGATGACAACACCATTGGCCTCGGCCTCGGCGAAGGTCGCGTCGGTTCCTTCCCGGTCGCCCGTCTCCCAGTGATAGATCTGGTTGGTGGGCTGCTTCTCTTGCTTGTCGGGACGGAGCAGGGGCGCGTCAGGATCAAGGGCTTTCTTGGGATCGACGAGGACCGGCAGCGGATCGTAATCGACATCGACCACTGCAACTCCATCGGCGGCGGCGTAGCGGCTGGTGGCAACGACGAATGCTACTTCCTGCATCTGGAAATGCACGCGATCGAGCGCCAGAACCGCCTCCGTGTCGGCGGAGAGCGTCGGCATCCAGGCCAGCCCGGCGGCATCCAGGTCCTTGCCGGTAACGACGGCAAGGACGCCCGGTACCTGTAGCGCGGCGCTGATATCGATATTTTTGATCAGCGCGTGGGCATAGGGACTGCGCACAATATCGCCATAGAGCATGCCTGGCAACTGCACGTCATCGACGTAGTTTCCCTGGCCGCGAATGAAGCGAGCATCCTCTTTGCGCTTGTATGCTTCACCTAGACCATGTTTGAACTGAGGAGCCTCGGTTGCCATTAGTCACCTCCCTCTCCGACCGGAACCTGCCTGGCCGTCTGCATTTTCTCAGCGGCATATTGCACCGCTTTCACGATATTGACGTAGCCTGTACAGCGGCAGAGATTGCCTGATATCGCTACGCGAATCTCGCGCTCGCTCGGATTGGGGTTGCGATTTAGCAGGGCCACACTTGTCATCATCATGCCGGGAGTGCAGTAGCCGCATTGCAGGCCGTGTTTCTGGTAAAATCCCTCCTGGATTGGGTGCAACTGCCCGTTCTGTTCCAGTCCCTCGATAGTCATAAGCTCGCGTCCGTTGGCCTGCACGGCAAACATCGTGCAGGACTTGGTAGCTTTGCCGTCGACGATGATTGTGCAGGCCCCGCAGGCGGTCGTATCGCAGCCGATATGCGTGCCCGTCAGGCGCAGGTCATCGCGTATCCAGTGGACGAGTAAGGTGCGCGCTTCGACATCACCTTCGTAGACGGTGCCATTGATGGTAACACGGATATGATGTTTGCTCACTTTTTACTCCTCTCCCTCTTCTGATCCGAGGAACTGACCGTCAGGTAGCGGCGCATGCCGCGTTGTTCCTCGGAATACTCATTTAGCGCGGGCCAGCGCCTTGCGTAGCGCGCGGATGCATAAGACGCGCACCATAGCGCGCTTGTACTCTACCGGACCCCTGCCATCGCTACTGGGCTGGGCGGCTGCTGCCGCCAGGTCGGCGGCCTGGTGTATGCTCGTTTCATCCAACGGCTGGCCCAACAGCGATTGTTCAGCGTCGCGCGCCTTGATAGGATAGGGTCCGACGTTGGTCAGGCCGATGCCGGCAGAGGAGACCAGCCCTCGCTCGTCAAATGTGAGATAGGCAGCAACGCCCGCGATCGCATAATCGCCGACCTTGCGCTCAAGTTTGCAGTAAGCGCCACCACTATGCTCGGGGGGAGCAGGGATACGGATCTCCGTCAGAATCTCTTGTGGCTGTAGGGTGGTCTCGAAGGTCGAGTCGGTAAAGAACTCGGCGATGGGGATAACGCGCTGGCCGCCACTCCCCTGTGCCACGACGCTCGCGCCAAGCGCGAGCATGGTTGCCGGGTGGTCATTGGCGGGATCGGCATGCGCGAGGTTGCCGCCGACGGTGGCCCAGTTGCGTACGACGGGGTCAGCAACCATCGATGAGGTATCCAGGAGGATAGGGTAGCGATTGCGGATCAATGGCGAAAAATCCAGTTCCGCCTCCCGCGTCAGAGCGCCGATATGCAGCACGCCGTCCGTCTCCTGAATGTACTCCAGGTCTGGAATGCGGTTGATATCGATCAAGATAGAGGGTGCGCCGAGGCGAAAACGCAGGAGGGGGATCAGGCTCTGGCCTCCTGCCAGGATCTTAGCGTCATCGCCATGTTGTTCTAGCAGGGCAATAGCTTCAGGAACGCTGTTTGCCGCTACATAATCGAAGGAACCAGGAATCAAGTGACACCTCCAACACCGTTTAAGCACGGGTCGTGCGCTTCATCGTCAAAACATAGCAGGCTGCGAGGAAGACTGATGTGGAAAGGTACTGTACGTGCTTTCCACATACTTGAGAGTATATCTGCCTTCCGGGAGGAGAGGATACCTACAAAAGGGGGGAATATGAATATACAAAGGTAGGGTATGGTGGATATGTGTTTTGTGCCGGACCAGAAAACGGGCAAGCCGCATTTTATGTTGGGCATGTATGCATCTTTCACAGTGAAGTGAGACGAAAGACGATAGGTACTATAGCCATCCCTGTTTGACCGCGACCATCACCGCCTCGGTGCGATTCTTGACCCCGAGGCGGTGCAGGATCTCCTGCACATAGCCCTTGACAGTATTCTCGCTGAGGTAGAGCTGGGTAGCGATCTCGC
>DAOTTD010000121.1:0-4299 GCA_034438015.1 Ktedonobacteraceae bacterium
CTCCAGACCCCCTTCCCATGCTCACTCTCCCTCGGGGAGTCATCAGAGAGAGTCACGAGGTTGACCTCTCAGCGGTTGCGTAAACGAGATCGTTTTTTAAGGGACATTAAATTTGTCAGGCCGCCAGCACTCTAACACCAGTTCTGTGGTTATAAAAATAAAACCATAGCTTGTGCTCATGGCGGATCAGGCCAGCAGCGAGCCAGATAGGGGAGTCATCGTGAATATAGACGCCGAAGGGATGTTACACCTCGATGGTTCGATGGATGACCAGGAGCGCCGACAGCGAAACAAGCAAGCAAACCAGGACCTACGAAAGGCGACCGCTCTGTATATCGTCCAACTCCGAAACCTGGGTTTCTCTGAAGAGGAAGTCGAGCTCTTGGTACAAGAGGCAACCCTTGAGACCGCGCGGAAGATGGGTACGCTTCTTCCAGGGGAGGAAAATCCGATAGCCTTTTCAGAGTCACTCCTGGCCTTTGTCAAAGATGTCATGGAACGTGGTGCATAATTCGCATTCGTCTGTACTCACCGCGAGACCGAAAGAAGGAAAAATCGATGAATGAAGAAATGACCGTGAGGCTGATGTTAGAGTCAGCGCTCCCTATTGATGACATTGACCAGATCACCATGCTTCCAGGTAGGACGGTCATTTTAGTCTGGGTGGACATTCAAGACCGCCCCGACCTGGCCGACCTGGCAGCGCGGCATGGGCAGGGAGCAGGCACGTTTCTTATGACCTGGTTTGCAGCCAACCCAGGAGCGCGGAACATGATCATCGGCTTGCGGGTAGAGATGGAGGCGGCGGAAAGCTGTGTGTTTCACCTGGCATTTAAGGTAGAGCGCTATCTACCAGAGCTTGAAATCCTGGCCCAATCCGGGCAATTCTGGGTCGTGCCAGGTCCGCCTAACAACTTGACCGGCACCAGGGTTATGAATACGCGGGAGATGATGGCCGTAGGTGAGAAGGGTGTTCAATTTGAGCTAGGGCCAGATATGCAAGCCGTGTTGCGCGACCAGCTTGCAGCCTGGAAGCAGCGCCGACAATAGCGCCGATGAGAGAAGGGGGAAGAAATGACCAGGGAGCCGCAAGGCGATCGCGCCGCAACGTTGGGCGAAGAGTTGCGTCAGGTCCGCGCATTGCACCGCCTGACATTGCGCCAAGTTGAAGAGGTAACGGGCATCTCTAATGCCTACTTGAGCCAGCTTGAGACCGGCAAGATAGCGCAGCCATCCCCCAACTATCTCTATAAGCTGGCCGAGGTCTATCGTCTCCCTTATGATCTGCTGATGGAAAAGGCGGGCTATATCGCGCGATTATCCCAGGAGAACGAGCAGCGGCCTAGGCACACATTAGCAGGCACGACCCTCGCATTTCTGGACGATATGACCGGGGACGAGGCAGCGGAGCTAGCCGCCTACTTGGCTTATTTACGCTGGAAGAGCGGGAAGACCTCGTAGAGAATAGGGATATGAATGAGCGAGAGTGAAGGAGAGAACCGTCATGACACAGGTGATCACCTCATGGCACGGCGACCAGCGGAAAGTGTACTGTGTCGAATGCGCTGACTCTTTGCCGGAGATGCAGGCCGAGCTTGAAGAGGCCAGTAGCGAGGGCACACTTGAAATTTCCGACCGACCGGAGGATGCCCAGGGCGAGGAGTGTACGGCTTGCCATCGGCAAATTGATCAGGTGAGAGACGAGCCGCACAGCTACCGGATGAAGGTCACGATCACCTTTGAGTGTGAAATAGATGTAGAGGCTGGGAGTTGTGTAGAAGCACAATCTTTCGTGCGTGAAACCCTCTCAACGATCCATCTGGACAAGAGCAAAGAAGCACTCGAAATTGAGTTAGAGGAAAACGTGACGATGACAGAAACGGCGCGGGTCTATGATTGCTTCTATGAGGTAGGACCGGCGAAGCTCGTCCCGCCAGACCAGGACGCAGACCTCCCATAGGTTGCTTCTCTCACACAGTTCTGTGGTTACAAAAATAAAGTTGTAACTTGTGAGAGGAAAGATGGTGGGTTCCCATCTCTCTTCGGGAGCCACACACTCTTCAGAAGACGCGCACCAGGACGTTGTTACGCAAGGCATAATTTATGATCATCTGTCCTCTTTTCACACGCATTTTGGCGTCAGGTCATATGGCTCAGCTTGCTTTTCTTTCTTTCCTTGGGTACACTCTCCCAGGGTTGACCATGACGGGCAGAGCACTCAGCGAGGAGACCTCCCTTGAGCCTTTTTGGTGAGCATTCGTTCCATCATAGCATTCCTCTGCCAACGGCAGGCAGATGGGAGCACGGTTGAGATAGCGTCGTCCTTCTCTGATGGGATCATTGGAATAGACACAGGGAGCAGATCCCTGTGAACAAGACAAGGAGAACAGGATGAGAGAGATGCAACTTCGTGAGCGAGCCGAGACACCGGCTTTGCCCTTCCAAGATGTGAGTCAGACCGAAGTGGATCCACTGGTAGATATGCTCTATGCGCAGCGTCTCGTGAGCAATACCCGTTCGGTGCTGACGAGTTCCGAGGTGCGCGTGCAGCACAACACACCGCTTCCACTGGTGCAGCCATACGGGCCACAAGAGATCTTTGTGACTCTTACGCGTGCGTATGTCCGCCTCTTCTTCGCGCCACTCTTCCTTTTCGTGAGACGATAGAGGAAGAGTGGATCAAGAGCCAGGCTGGCCTCACAGAGAGAGTGCTCCTCTCACCGTCGAAGGCGCACTGACGGAGGCAGCCAGGGGTGGAACCCGACACCAGGCACACGATTATCGACTCCGACCGAGAGGGGGCAGAAGGTCAGCCCTGGCCCCTCCTGGTCGGTCTTGCTGGTAGGCCCTAAGTAAAGGCGCGTAGCCTCATTGTCACAGGCGTAACGTGACGCTTCATCAGAAGCTTTGCAATTATCTTCATAACGTTAAAGCTTGAAAGAGGAGCTATAGCTTCTCCTGAAACATTCCCATCAGAAATTCAAGTCCTAACTCAGCGTCACTCTTCGCCATGACTTTCTCGATCGTTCCCTTGCTTAACTCCTTCGCCAGCGCGAGGATCTGATTATCGACTTCGCGTAACCGCCTCATCTGCTCAACCAGGCGCGTCACTTCGGTACGCTGCTCAGGTGTCAACGTCTCGGCGCTCCAGCGTTTCAGTTGCTCATCAAATAACCACAGGTCGCCTATCTGCGTGGTGAATGCGGAGATCACCCGATTCACCGTGTAGTCGTCTAAGACGTGTGGTTTCGGTTTCGCCTCTTGCAAGGTTGCATATTGCTCCTGCGACGATTCGAGCATGCCATCGATGTGCGTAGCGAACGTCCAGAGCGTCTCGATCCCCTGCCAGTGCGGGTGTGGCTTTTGACCTGGCTGTCGGATTTTTCGGGTGTGCTTCTTCTTGGGCATGGTTTCCCCTCCACTGCTTTTTTGCCATTGTAGCGCATCCAGGGGCGGGAGGCGACAAAAGAGAGAAAGAGGCTACCCGCGGTAGCCTCTCCATGCACTCTTTAGAGAATCAGGGCTCCCCCATTGGCTGCCAGGATCTCGTTCATCTGGCGCGCGGCCTTATTCAGTTCTCGCTTCTTGCGGTAGGCATGGGTCTTCTGTGTGTAGATATGTTCATTCACTGGTCTGCCAGGGTTGGCTCTCTCGACAATCACCCAGCGATCTGGACCCCACGGAACCACCGTGTAGGGTTCGTCGCCGGGCTTTGGCGTCATCCTAAGCACAGCCTGGTCACGTTCTAACCATGTGTTCGGCCCTGTTTCTTCATCGTAAAACGTGTCCTTGCGGAAAGCGTTTCTGACATCCTGCAAGCGATGTGCCAACTCATGCCGTTTACTGATCAACTCCACCTTTTCGGACGAGGAAAAATCGTCGCTACGTTCAGTCTCCTGAATATCTGTCTGCAGTGCCAAGATCAGCGTCAGGAGATCCAGATCAGAGAATATCCATTGCTTGCTCATTGCCTGTCCTCTTTCGTCTGTGACCATTTTTGGTCTTAGTGGAAGTATAGACCAAAAATGGTCACAACGCAAGAAGCGGGCGGCGGTAGCTTTTTTGCGAGACGAAGGACTGACCACCCGAATCTGCGCATGAGACGGCGAGGTGTCTTTGGCCACTCTGCAAGGAACAAGCTGGGTGCTGCGCGTCCTTTATCGCTCCTCCGTCTCTGGATCACCTGGGATGCCAAGAAGTGCTCTCAAGCGCCTCTCTGCTTCTGGATCTTTCTTCGGCTCTGGATCGCCGGGCAGGCGAAGAGGCCAGAAGCGCGTGCAGAAGCGGCCATCGGTCAGG
>DAOTTD010000122.1:0-11069 GCA_034438015.1 Ktedonobacteraceae bacterium
GAAATGATTGTGTCGTGTCTTTCAAGCTATTCCTCCTTTGATTTCTTCAACGGAGTATGCTGTAGACAGGTAAAGCCTCTCAGGACTTCTCTCCTACTTTTTTCTACAACCCTAATTACTATCCCCACGGCAATCTCTGGGTCGGGGAGATGTCTGCGAATCGTCTTGCCCGCTTGAATACGTCAACGGGCCAGGTGAAGACCTGGGAAGCCCCTGGGGGAAAGAATGGGATCATGACCACAACGATAGATGGCAAGGGAATAGTCTGGTTCGTCGAGCAGAATGCCAACTATCTTGGACGCTTTGACCCGCTCACACAGCACTTTCAGACGTTTCCGCTTGGGACCATCAAGCAGCGTCTGATGGGGCCACAGAGTTTGCAGTTTGACGCCAGGGGTCTGCTCTGGTTTACAGCCTCTGCCAGCGGTGATATCGGACAATTGAATCCTATAACGGGCAAGATACGAACGTGGTCAGTCCCTGCACCTGTTTCCGGTACACCAGCCGCTCCGTTGAGTCTGGCGGTAACTCCAACGGGTCAGATCTGGTTTGGCTATCTCACTGGAGGAACCGTGGGGCGACTCGATCCTGCGACCGGACACGTCTCCCTCTTCCATTTGGGCGATCCACAGGCGACCATCTTTGCGATAACCGCCGATCGCCGAGGACGGGTCTGGTTCACCGAACTGTTCCCAGGACGATTGGGCATGATTGATCTGGCAACAAACCGGGTGACGCTGCTCTCGGTTCCATCCATCCAGAACGCGCCTCCTGCGTTGTATGGGCTGGCCGCTCCTCCTGATGGCACGATCTGGTTCGCGGATAACGCTGCATCTCTCCTGGTCCGGTATCGCCCAGATCAAGCGACCTTTACCTTTTTTTCTCTTTCAGCCGCCAACGCTCCTTATGATCTCACCCCTGGCAGAAGCGGGACGATCTGGTCTACCTCGTCGACCAGTGTGGTTGAACTGAGGGTTCGTGACGTGCCATAGCTTCGGTTCGTTGTGAAAACTCCTGCTTCCCTTCTTCTCTCCATGACTATCAGCGCTTCCAGAAACCTCTCTGCTCTTAGGACGGTGCCCGCTGTTCCTGCTGTGGGAGCTGGGGATAGGTAGCAGATGGTTGTTCTGAATAGGGATATACATGTCCCCCTTCTTCATAGGTTTCAGATCCTGTTCCAGAGGATGAGTAACCTTGCTCATACGATGGTGGGTTCTGCTGTTGCCTGGGTGGCGTCTGCTGCCAGGAGGAAGTTGTTGGCGGACGCTGTGGACGAGATGCACGTGCCAGCAACCAGATAACCGCCACAATTAACACAATGAACAGCAGGGTACCGAAAAACATCCAGAAAAACATCAAGGACATTCCGCCCATCATCATCTTTTTTGTCCTCCTTCTCTCTGCAAGACCATGTGGCCTGTTTACATCTCCTCAAAGATGTCCCTCCATCATGACATATGCTGGACAACAGGACGCTTCTGCCTCTCCGTCCTCATGCTACGAGTGAGGATCGTACGACAAGGACAACGTAATGAATATACCTATGACACGTTCGAGTGTATGAGCAGGTTTCATCAAAAGTGCGTATGACTCTGGTCAGTTCGATGATTAGCGAAAACATACTCTGGCTGAGCACACAACGTGCAGCGTATCCAATCCGCCAGGGTCCATTCGATTTGTTCAGCATCCAAACGGGGTAGGAGTTTGCGAGAGAGCGAATCTGCTGTCGTAAAGGACATCTGTTCTGGGCGATGAAGTAAGCGGGCTAGAGGCTGGAATGCAGCAGTGACTGCCACAATCACCGTAATGGCATGATGGAACTCCTGACAGATCTACCCGTTCCGGCCAGGAAGTGCGATGGTGATGAGACAGACACACCCCCGACGGTAAGGGTGTGTCTGTCTCACTCAGATCTCGATACCCTCTCCCATTCCCAAAAGTCTGGGATGTTTGATGATGCTCTGGACTCTCCGTTATTTCGCGACCGTGTATCCAGTGTCATCGAGGACTTCCTCGATTTTCGCCAGGGTGATCACCTCTGGGTCGTAGGTCACATGAACGGTCGTCGTCGGAATATCCACCTGAACGCTCCTCACCCCGGTGAGGTCACCAACTGCACCTTCGATGGCGCGTTGACAATTCTCGCAAGAAATGTCGGGAACGACAAGAGTTGTTGATTGCATGTTCGTTCATCTCCTTTTGTGTCATGATGACACCTTTTTGTTCACTCTCTGCGATTGTCTAGCGTTGGATCAACTCCTGCCAGGAGTGTCCAAACCGGCGTAACCGCAGCGAATTGCTGACAACGGTCACTGAAGAGAGCGCCATTGCCGCAGCAGCGAAAATGGGTGCCTGCTCCTTCAAGAACGGGATCAACGGGGAGAGGATCGCCACTGGAATGAGCACACTGTTGTACGCAAAGGCCCAGAAGAGGTTCTGCTTGATGGTACGCATCGTGGCCCGCGAAAGCGCGAGCGCAGCGGCAACACTCTTCAAGTTGCCCTTGACCAGCGTGATATCCGACGCTTCCATCGCGATATCGGTTCCGGTTCCCATGGCAATTCCCACATCCGCCTGGACTAATGCGGGTGCATCGTTGATCCCATCGCCGGCAAAGGCTACGACCAGTCCCTGCTCCTGCAAGCGTTTCACCTGGTGCGCTTTCTCTTCTGGCAAGACTTCTGCCAGGATCTGTTGTGTGGGAAGACCGACCTCCACTGCAATGGCTTGTGCCGTGCGCGCATTGTCACCAGTGATCATCCACACGGAAAGCCCCTGCGCCTGCAACCGCGCTATACCCTCCGCTGAGCCAACCTTGACGGTATCGGCGACAGCGACAACTCCTGCAAGCGCATCATCGATCGCGATAAGCATCGCGGTTTTGCCTTGTGCCTCGAACGTTTCCAGTTGGGTTTCGAGCATTGCACTAGCCAGATCACGCTCGCCCAGCAGACGGCGTGTGCCGATCAGGAGTGTCTGTCCCTCGACCGAGGCAATCAAACCACGACCAGCAAAGGCGGTAAACTGTTCTGGGAGATGGTCGAGTTGGAGTCCTCGTGCTCTCGCGCCCTCTACGATGGCAGCCGCCAGTGGATGCTCAGAACCTTGCTCGGCAGTCGCAGTCAGGCGCAGGAGTTCATTGGCCTGCCAGCCAGGAACCGTCACCACGTCGGTCAGTTCGGGCTTCCCCTTGGTGATGGTTCCTGTTTTGTCCAGCAGGACCGCGCGAACCGCCTGGATACGCTCCAGACTCTCCCCACCCTTGATCAAAATGCCTTGTTCAGCCCCTTTGCCCGTACCAACCATGATCGCCGTGGGCGTCGCAAGCCCCAACGCGCATGGGCAAGCCACGACCAGCACCGCGACCGCCGCAACAAGCGCGACGATCCAGGGATTGCTGGTTGCCGCCAGGTTGGCAGAAGTCGAAGCTGTCGCGGTCACGTGACCAATCACGGCCCAGGCGAGAAACGTCAGGGTCGCAATCACCAACACGACAGGCACGAAGATGCCCGAAATGGTGTCAGCCAACCGTTGAACGGGAGCCTTCGATCCCTGCGCCTGCTCAACCAGACGGATAATGCTGGCAAGCACCGTGTCGCCTCCCACTGCTCTGGCACGCACGTGCAAGAGCCCTCGCTGGTTGATGGTCGCACCAATCAATGGATCTGCTTCTCCCTTTTCAACCGGAAGACTTTCCCCAGTAATCATCGATTCATCGACGGATGAGCGACCAGAAAGAACGATCCCATCAACGGGGATCTTTTCCCCAGGCCGCACGATCAGTTCCTCACCGACCCTCACTGCTTCGATCGGAAGTTCCACCTCACGTCCTTCGCGAAGCACATGAGCAGTGCGCGGCTGCAAACCGATCAATTTCTTGATCGCCTCGGTGGTCTGTCCTTTGGCGCGTGCTTCCAGGTATCTCCCCAGAAAAATCAGCGTGATGATCAAGGCCGTCGTATCGTAGAAGGTTGTCTCTCCCACGAAACGTGGGAAGAACGTTGCAACCACGCTCATCAAAAAGGCTGCGGTTGAACCAATGGAGATCAAGGTATCCATGTTGGCACTCCGATGACGGAAGCGATTGAGTGCCCCACGATGGAACTCCCAACCGACGACTGCCCAGATCGGCGTCGTAAGTGCGAGCAGGAGATACTCTTCCCCTGGGAAACGATTGAGGAAGAACATGCTCAAGATCACAACAGGCAGCGTCAGCGCAGTGCCCAGGATCAGCAACAGCAGTTTGTGGTGAAGCTCTGCCTGCCCCTGGCTGTTCCGCTCTTCTTCCCGTGTCGCTTCCATCCCCGCACCAGAGACAGAAGCAGCGCTCCCGGATTGCTGTTGCTGCAACAGGGATGAGGCAGTGTAGCCCAGGGTCTCCACTTTCTCTACCATCAGTTCCAGGCCGGTTTGTGCTGGATCATAGGTGACGGTCGCCTGTTCAGTGGCAAAGTTGACGGATGCTTCCGTGATACCTGGGAGTTTCTTGAGCCCCTTCTCAATACGCATGGCACAGGAGGCGCAGGTCATCCCTCCCAAAACGAGCACCGCGTGGTCGCCTGGATATTCCTGGGTTTCCGCATACTCTTGTTGTTTGCTTCTCTGTTGGCTTTCTATTTCCATGAGATGTGCCTTTTGTTGCTGCTGTTATATACGACGAGAGAGGGTTTCCAGGAGCACTGAGCGATCAAACCACGTTTAGCCGTCTTCTCGTTCGAGCGCGTCAAGAATCGGGCATTCGCTCACGGGACCGTACCCGCTGCAGAGGTGCGTAATCTGTTCCAGCGCTCGCTTCATCCTGAGCAGTTCCTCGACTTTACGTTGGATATCAGCAAGCTTTGCTTCTGCTCGCTGTTTGACCTCACTGGATGAAGTGGCGGGATTCACACGCAAAGCGAGGAGTTCGGTAATCTCTTTGAGGGAAAACCCCAATTCCTGAGCACGTTTAATAAACTGAATGCGTTTGACCGCATCTTCAGGGTACTGGCGGTAGCCAGACACGCGACGCGGTGGTTCCTTCAGCAAGCCCTCGCGCTCATAGTAGCGCAGGGTCTCCACGCCTACGCCGGCCTCTTTCGCAACTTGTCCAATCGTTCGTGTGTTCATTGCATACTCCTGCTGGCTTTTCTCTGTGTCTCTCCAGAGTATAAACCCCGTACCATAGTACGGAGTCAAGGGTTTTGGAGAGATCTTTCCAGGATCAGATGAGCCATTCTGTAAAACTCGACAGGTTGGTCCAATGAGATTTTAGAAAGACGTAGTTTGATCGCTCTTAGAGTGCAGAGCTATGAAGTCATGCGAGAAAAAATGACGGGGCAGGCCTCTTCCTTGACACGGCATGCTCTTTGTCCTATTATGTCAGTAAGTAATGACATAATAACTCTTAGAGGAGATCATCATGCCAACCCTCGTTCCACAAGCGACAGCACTCAAAGCAAAGCTGTTCCGGGGTTTTTCCGATATGTCCCGGCTTTCCATTCTCGAAGCGTTAGGTGCTGGCCCAATGACGGTGAGTGCCATTACGGAGAAAACGGCGCTCTCACGAACCAATGTCTCGAACCACCTGCGCTGTTTGTCCGATTGTGATCTGGTCGTCTCTGAAGCACAAGGGCGGTACACGCTCTATCAACTGAGTGATCCACGAGTGGCAACGCTCCTGGGACTCGCTGATGAACTGCTCGCTGACGTTGCACGAGGGGTGTACGAATGTACCCGCTACACCCCAGATGATACCTGCCTGCATCGGGAAGGAGAAGATCTATGAGCGGTGAACATGCTGGACACGATCATACCCATGGTATGGCAAAGCAAACGCTGCGCCTCGCCTTTTTTCTTTCCCTTCTCAATTGTGACCGCAGAGGTCGGTGGTGGTTTGCTCGCCCATTCCCTGGCACTGCTCTCCGATGCAGGACATGCTCTGACCGACATCTTTGCGCTCGGCCTCGCCTGGTTTGCTACTGCACAAGCCGAACGACCAGCCAATGCTCGCAAAACCTTTGGCTATCATCGTGTGGGTATTCTCGCGGCCCTCATCAATGCCATTACGCTCATTCTGGTGACCATCTGGATTTTCTATGAGGCGGTGCAACGTTTTCAGCATCCAGAACCGGTCCAGCCGCTGTTCATGTTTGCATCAGCAGCCGTTGGGATTGCCATCAATCTGTTCATTGGTTTTGGACTCAACAAGGAGCAAGAGAATCTCAACGCGAAAGCTGCGGCACTCCATGTCTTTGGAGATGTAGGAGCAAGCGTGGGTGTTATTCTCGCGGGCCTCGTGATTCTCCTCACTGGCTGGACTCCGATGGACCCGATTCTCTCCGTTGGGATTGCAGTGCTTATTGCCATTGGAGCCTGGCGCATCGTGCGTGAAACCACCGATATTCTGCTGGAATCTACTCCCAAAGAGATCAATCTTTCCGCCCTCGTGGACGACATGAAACAGGTTCCCGAGGTGGGCAACGTTCATGACCTGCATGTCTGGAGTATCACCAGTGGGATGTATGCCCTCTCCGCGCATGTTCAGACGACCAACGTGCCACTCTCTGAATGTGCGCCGATCCTGCTCCACGTAGAGGCCATACTGCGTGACAAGTACCGCATTGGGCACTCCACGCTCCAATTTGAGTGTTACGAGCACCAGGGCACGTGCAGTGAGATTGATGGCCTCTACTGTCAGATGGAAGAAGATAGCGATCACGAACACGCTGAGGAACGTCTGTTATCAGTTCCTGCAACTCCTCAAAATGCAGAAAGGACCATTCAAGATGAGTAGTTCCACCCCTTCCGAGTCCCTGCGTGTTTTGGAGCTTCCGGTACGCGGGATGGATTGTACCGAGTGTACGGAAGCTGTGCAACATGCGCTCTGTTCCCTTCCTGGCGTAGAAAAGGCAGAGGTCTTTCTTGCGTCAGAGAAAGCGGTGGTACGCTATGACCCGTCTCAGGTAGACATGAGCGCATTTCGCAAAGCCGTCGAGACGGCAGGCTACTCTCTTCCTTCCCATGTGATCGAGCTTCCAGTACGCGGGATGGATTGTACTGAGTGTACGCAACACGTACAGAAGGCGCTGGCCGCTGTTCCTGGAGTAGAGTCAGCCGAAGTCTTTCTGACGTCTGAGAAGGCGCTCTTACGGCTCGATCCAGCCGGCGTGCCGATAGACCTCCTTCGCAAAGCCGTAGAGGGTGCCGGGTATTCGGTACCGGAAACAAGCATCGAGGCGGCAACTGAACAACGTTCTTTGACCAGCTTCACCCGTCCCGTGCTCACGCTCTTTGGCCTGATTGTGGGTGCTGTGCTCCTCATAGTAGTGGCAGGTGAATGGCTCGGCCTCTTCGAGCGAGTCACGGATGTGGTGCCATGGCCGCTTGGATGGGCACTGGTTGTATTGGGTGGGGCTCCCATTTTCTGGAATGTCCTGCGTGCAACATGGCGACGACAAGTCATTTCCCATACCCTGATGAGTCTCGGTGTTGTTGCAGCCTTAGCCGTTGGACAATGGCCGACCGCAGCGGTAGTCGTCTTCTTCATGCATATTGGCAACTTTGCCGAGTCGTTCACCACGGAGCGATCTCGCCGCGCCGTCAAACGGCTCACCCAGCTTGCCCCCAAAACGGCACGGGTCGAGCGAGAAGGGCAAGAGGTAGAGGTTCTCGTCGGCGAGGTGCTGGTAGGTGACACCATTGTGGTGCGTCCAGGAGAGGCGCTTCCTGTTGATGGTGAGGTGATCAGTGGACAAGCCACTATCGATCAAGCGGCGATTACCGGAGAATCTCTGCCCGTTGAGGTGAGTCAGGGGAGTTCCGTCTTTGCTGCCACCATTGCTCGCCTGGGTAGTATTCGCGTGCGTACAACCCATGTGGGCCGAGAGACGACCTTTGGTCGCGTTATCAAACTGGTGGAGGAAGCAGAAGCGCACCGGGCCGATGTCCAACGCCTTGCCGACCGCTTTTCCGCCTCCTTCTTGCCCATCGTCGCGGGTATTGCGCTCCTGACGTTTGTCATCAGCCGCAATCCGCTCGCGACGGCATCCGTCCTGGTTGTTGCGTGTTCGTGTTCACTGGCGTTGGCGACCCCCATTGCGATGCTCGCCTCCATTGGTGCTGGCGCGTCGCGGGGACTCCTGATCAAGGGAGGCAAATATCTGGAGCAATTGGCGCGTGCTGATGTGCTGCTGATTGACAAAACCGGGACCGTGACGCTTGGTCGTCCTCAGATCACCGATATCGTTGCTCAGGCCGGGATCACAAAAATGGACCTGTTATCTCTTGCGGCAAGTTGTGAGCGGTATTCAGAACATCCACTGGCCGAAGCGGTACGACGAGAGGCCGTCGCACAGGGCCTCACGCTTCGTGACCCGGTGAACTTTGAGGCGATCCCAGGATACGGTGTTCGAGCGCAGATTGATGGGCTCACCATTGCCGTCGGCAACACCCGCATGATTGAAGCTGGAACCATGAAATCGGATGTCCAAACATTGGAGGGGCAAGGCAAGACCGTGTTAGTGGTTGCCAGAGAGGAGAGTGTGATTGGTCTGCTTGGAGCTTCCGATACCATTCGTCCAGAAGTTCCAATGGCTCTGGCGAGGGTACGCACCTATAGCGTGAAGCAGATCGAACTGTTGACTGGCGATAACGAGTCTACCGCAAAGGCTCTAGCGAGCCACCTTGACATTGCGTACCGTGCGCAACTGTTACCGGAAGACAAGATTGCGATCGTCAAGCAGTATCAAGCACAGGGACACACGGTCGTCATGGTAGGTGATGGAGTCAATGATGCGCCTGCTCTGGCACAGGCGGATGTCGGCATCGCGATGGGGGTCGCGGGAACGGATGTGGCGATGGATGCGGCCCATATGGCCCTGATGCGGGATGATTGGACTCTGGTCCCAGAGGTGTTTGCCATTGCCCATCGTACGATGCGGGTCGTGAAGATGAATATTGCGTTCACGGCCATCTACAATCTGGTGGGACTCTCCCTGGCCGCCTTTGGTGTGCTCCCTCCCATTGTGGCGGCAGCCGCGCAGTCGTTACCCGATCTAGGTATTCTTGCCAATTCAGCCCGGCTCTTGCGTCAACCACAACGGCATGTGCAGACGCAGAACAAGAAAGAGCACACCAGATGAGCACACAGACGAAGCGAGCATCGCTGGTACGTCTTGGACTCTGGATCGAGAGTTTCACCGTGGTGTGGATGGTTCTAGAGGGGGCTCTCTCCATTGGTGCTGGTCTGGTTGCCCACAGCGCGTTGCTGGTCGCTTTTGGGCTGGATTCGGTGATTGAACTTCTCAGTGGTGCCATCGTGCTTTGGCGATTTCTGGTCGAAGCACGTGATGGAGATGCTGAGCAGGTGGAACACGCGGAGCACCGTGCTGCCTGGATCGTGTTTGTGTCCCTTGCATTGCTCTGTCTCTATGTTCTAGGCACTGCACTCTCCGGTCTAGTGATTGGCTCACAACCAGAGAGTTCACCTGTAGGCATGGCAATTGCTGCTGCGGCTGTGCTCATTATGCCTGCTCTTGCAGGGGGAAAACGACGGCTTGCCTCACGATTGGATAGTGGGGCATTACGAGGCGATGCAGCAAGTTCTCTGACCTGTGGATATATGGCCGCAACAGTGTTGGTTGGGATTGCGGCCAACGCTCTCTTGCATTGGTGGTGGGCTGAAGATGTGGCAGCTCTCGGTTTTCTCATCTGGCTGGTCTTGGAAACACGCGAAACCCTGGAAGAGGCTCGTGGAACAGAAAGCGAGAAGAAGAAAGACAAGGAGAATCGATGAGGAATAAAAGGGAAGACTGCATCTATTCGAAATTGAGTCTAGACCTCATTGAACAGAGCGATTCTATGGCCCCCAACTCATCGAACGTGTGCATGAATCGGTCTCAGATTCAGTTCAGGACAGTGTCTATAACACCTGTACAGGTTGACACTTCACCTGGAACAAATTTGTGTCTGCCTGTACTTCCCTTACCAGTCAGTAGGCATGTTCGTATCACGACAAAAAGAAGACTGTCGAGAGAAATCATTGACAAAATCTTTTCTCCTTCTTATACTACTAGCAGTAATCAGTACTACCGTAAGGTAGTAGACATTTTCAAGAGCGCGTTCTGAAACGTAGGGAGGAACGGAAAGAAGCCTGCTCGTCTATGTCAGAACACCTGGACGCTTTCACTTCACGGATCCTCAACTCACTGAGGGACGTGAGAGCAAAGAAAAAGAGGGACAACCCATGGAGACGCTCAGCGAACACGCTGAAAACCCGGCAGAAGCAACACAGAACCGCTCATCCCAGATCACGCGTACGCGCACTGGGCGCTCCAGACGACGGATCGGTCTCTTTCTTCTAATTGGTCTTCTCAACGTCGGTCTTCTCATACTGCTTGCTTCTCAACTCCTTACTCCAGCACAGCAGCAGGGAAGCGGAAGCAGCCCACTCCTTGGGCATCTTGCGCCGGATTTCACGCTCTCCAGGTTGGACAGTTCGTCTGCATCAAAGGTGCATCTCGCACACCTGAAAGGGATACCCCTGGTTCTCAATTTCTGGGCATCCTGGTGTGACCCTTGCAAAGAAGAAGCATCGCTCTTGCAACAGACCTGGCAACAGGAGCGGTCCCAGGGGGTGCAATTTCTGGGTATTGATTTTGAAGATACTCAGAGCAACGGGCGCTCATTTCTGCTCCAGTATGGCATCACCTACCCCAATGTCACCGATACGACCGGCTCGGTTGCCATTGACTATGGAGTAACTGGTGTGCCCGAAACCTTTTTTGTGAATCGCCACGGGCGAATCGTGCAGAAGATCATTGGTGCTCTGGATCAACACACCCTCCAACAGGCCATCGTCGCCATGCTCCACTCAACAGAAGGAGCCTGAGGAGTCGATGGACAGACAACGGAAGACAGATGCCAGGAGACAGGGGTGGAAGCCGCGTCGTTTTGCCTGGTGGCAGTGTGATCGCTACCGGAAGATTGAGCCACTTGCTATCGGATTACACAAGTCGCTTGCATCACTCATCGAACGGCTTCTGCAACAGACTGGAGGAATAAGCAAGTGACCTATGATATGGATCAGCGAA
>DAOTTD010000123.1:0-29390 GCA_034438015.1 Ktedonobacteraceae bacterium
GCACCGGGCCAAAGATCTCTTCCTGCACCACCCGCATGTCTTGCTTGACATCGACCAGCACGGTGGGTTCGACAAAGTAGCCCTGCTCGCCGTACCTCTTGCCTCCAGACAGGGCCCTGGCCCCTTCAGCAGTGCCGACATCGAGGTAGCCGGTGACGCGGCGGAATTGCTCATCGGAGATCAGCGGTCCCATCTCCGTGGTCGCATCCATGCCAGACCCCAGCTTGATCTTCTTGGCTTCATCAGCCACGCCCGAAACGATCTTGTCAAAGGCCTTGTCTTCGACGTAGAGGCGAGAGCCAGCGCAGCAACATTGACCATGATTGAAGAAGATCGCATGAGCGGCCCCCTTGATGGCCAGTTCCGGATCAGCATCCGCGAGCACGACATTGGGGGACTTGCCACCTAATTCGAGCGAAACTTTCTTCAGGTTGCCAATCGCCGCCTGCACGATCATCTTGCCCACTTCAGTCGAGCCGGTGAAAGCTACCTTATCGACATCGGGATGGGCAGCCAGTGGACCGCCCGCTTGCGGACCATTCCCGGTGAGGATATTGATCACTCCTGCAGGGAAGCCCGCTTCCTGAATCATATCCCCTAGCAGCAGGGCTGACAGGGACGTTTCCACCGCAGGCTTGAGGATGATGGTACAGCCAGCAGCCAGTGCAGGCCCCAGTTTCCAGGCGGCCATCAGCAGCGGGAAGTTCCAGGGAATGATTTGGGCGACAACGCCAACTGGCTCGCGCAGGGTATAGGCAAAATAGGTCTGGGGAGTGTAAAGAGAAAGAGGAATTGTATTGCCTTCAATCTTGTTGGTCCAGCCTGCCATATAGCGGAACAGATCGATAGAAAGCGGAACGTCTGCCGCGCGGGCGACAGTAATGGGCTTGCCATTGTCAAGGGTTTCGAGCTGAGCAAACTCCTCGGCGTGCTCCTCCATGAGGTCGGCCAGCTTCGTCATGAGGCGACCACGCGCAGAGGGGGACATCGAACGCCAGGGACCGGACTCGAAGGCGCGACGTGCGGCCTGAACGGCCCGGTTGACGTCCTCTTTTTCCCCTGCCGCGACGTGAGCGATCACCTGACCAGTCGCTGGATCATAGACGGGCCAGGTCTTTCCCGAAGCGGCCTCTACCCACTGGCCGCCAATGAGCATTTTTCTTGGAATGGAGAGAAACTGGTTGACTTGCGGTGTACGTTGAACCAGTGTATCGGATACTGCCATGGTTCATTCCTTTCTAATAGCTGGATATTCGTAGACTACTCTGTCTTCTTCCGCCCCTATCGATCAGTCACACGGCAAAGTTCAGTAAAAACACAACACAAAATTCACAATACGACTGTAGCAATGATCCGAGAACGAGAAAGCACTTCAGAAGGGCTATCTCACCCTCTCAAAATATACTGTGAGATCGGTGAATGGGACGTAACAGTAGAGACGATCTCTGGTAAAAAGATGGTAAAAATATCTCTTTGATACAATATATCGTTATACAACTATCGGCGTGACATCATTTTATCAGACAAGAAAAATTGTCATACAAGCTCCTCTAGCTCGTGTAAAAAGTTATTTTGTATAATATTATTTTGTATAATGAAGAATAGAAAGGAGATGGCGCTATGAGTTCTACCCAACGGTCCATACTCCTGGTGGATGACGATCCTGGGATCCTTGCAGCGGTGGGACAAGCACTGACTGCCCAGGAGTATGAGGTGACGACGGTCACCAATGGCATAGAGGCCTTAGATGCATTCGAGCATAAGCCACCTGAACTGATTCTGCTGGAGCTGATGGTACCCGGATACGATGGCGTAGAAGTCGTTCGGTACATCCGTAAACACTCTAAAATACCGATCATTGTGATGAGTATCAAAGGGAGCGAGGCTGATGTTGTATCTTTACTCGATCTAGGTGTTGATGACTACGTAGTCAAGCCTTTCCGCATGGCCGAACTCCTCGCCCGTGTGCGAGCTGTGCTGCGTCGCGTGGGCAAGCTTCCAGCAACCAGGGTTGTCTGTGGCGCTCTGGAGATTGACACGGAGAAGCACAGAGTCACTGTCGCAGGCCGTGTCATCTGCCTGACACCGATCGAGTATGCACTACTAGCTGAACTGGCAGTGGATGTGGGCAAAGTATTGACCACTCAGTTACTCTTGCAGCGGGTGTGGGGCCTTCAATATACTAACAGATCCGACTATGTAAAGGTGGTTGTATGGCGCCTGCGGGCAAAACTGGAATCCGATCCTGCCCATCCGCAGTACATCATTACTGAACCACATGTGGGGTATCGATTGAACGATTTGTTACTAAACAGCCCAGAGCTACTGGACCATTCCAAAACGGGGGCAAACTGATTACTCGCTCACAAGAACTGTGGTCGTTTGTGCTGAAAAGTGAAGGGCCGTTGAATATTGTAACACCGTAGGGGAAGAGAGTATACTAAACTCTCGGAGGTATCTTGTAACAACCACGTGTAAGGAAAGGTGAAATATGGCAACAAATGATGATCGACCAGGGACCTCATCCGCTGAAGTGCATATTCTCTTTAACGGGTATGTGAACTTAAATACTACCCCAAATGTGCACGTTGTTGCATCAACGGTCGCATTCGTGCGAGAGGGTGATGTGCGTGTGATTATTGATCCCGGTATGGTGCCTGATCCCAAGGTCGTGCTTGAGCCACTGGTTACATTGGGCGAATCACCTGCTACCATCACTGATGTGATCTTCTCCCATCATCATCCCGACCATACCCTCAATGCTGCCTGGTTCCCCAATGCGCGTTTTCACGACTTTTGGGCCTTCTACCAGGGCGATAGTTGGCAGAGTCGCCCTGCGGAAAAGTTTGATTTGTCTTCTTCCATTCGACTGATCGAGACGCCCGGACATAGTCCGCAAGATATTACGACGCTGGTTGGAACGCCTGATGGTGTGATTGCGTTCACTCACCTCTGGTGGACTGCTTCCGGGCCTGCTGATGACCCATTCGCCAGCGATATGGCCGCATTGCGTCGTAATCGAGAGCGGGTATTGCGGGTGGCAAGCCTGATCGTGCCTGGTCATGGTGCTCCCTTTACCCCAGATGAGTCAACGCCTCGCTAAGCGCCATGCTCTGCCAGCTAGCTGTCAAGGTAGAGAGCCGCGGGGAGAGAAAAAACCGGCGCATCTGATCTGCAACACGTCTCTTCACTCCCCGCGCAGGGAGATGCCAGCGTAGTCCTGCTGAGGCTAGTCGCCAGTAGCAGCCACGGGCGCAAGCGCCGCGAGCACCTGCACGCCGTCTGGTGATCCAAAGCCTGTGCAGGCATTCCAGCCTGTCCCGGCTGAGTAGGCACCATTATTGCCAAGGGTGATGTTATGGAAGGCTGGCGATTGGTGTCCTAATCGGTAAAAAGTGGGATTCAGGTAGCCTACATGTCTGCCCAACAACTGGTTGGCGCGGGCAATCAGCCCGGCCCAGAGCGGTGCAACCGCGCTGGTTCCACCAAAGACTAGAGATTGCCCATCGACAAGCACCACATAGCCCGTGTTGGGATCAGCGTCACCGGCAACGTCAGGGACGCCGCGCCCGATGTGACCTCTCGGATTGACAGATCGAGGCACACCGGCTGTTGTCTGCCAGTCCGGCAGACCAAACCTGTCACTGACACCACCACCGGTTGCCGAAGAGTTGGGATCATCGTTCCAGACTTCCTCGCTCGTAATCTTCCCATTAGAACTCTGGAGACTGGTACCACCACAACCCAGGACGTAGGGGTCAGAAGCAGGAAAATCGACATGGGCCCGGCCACCCTGTACACCGTCACCTGAGCCTCTGTCGCCCGCTGCAGCACAGACCGTCACGCCGAGCGCCGCTGCCGCCTGAAATGCCTGGTCCATGTTCTGAATCGCCTGCTTCGTCCAGCGTGCCTCTGCCTGTCCCCAGCTAATCGAGATCACCGAGGGGGCATTGACGGTATCATGAATGGCTGTGGTGATCGCATCGAGAAACCCTGCGTCGCTGTTTGGGGCAAAGTAGACGACTATCTTCGCGCCTGGTGCGACGCCACCGATGACCTCAATATCGAGGCAGACTTCTCCATCGTCACTATCTGGCGTTGATGGCGCGTTTTGTCCACCATCGACCGAGACACTCACGACCTCTGGAACGGCGATGCCAAGCTCCCCAAAGTACTTTGTGAGATCATCGGCGCGGTACCCTCCGCCCAGTTCGATGATGCCGACTGTCTGACCAGATCCATCGCTGTTCTGTGGGAAGTCATAAATCTGCGCCAGTTGCGGCGGCGTATAGGATATGGTCTGCGGCTTATTTGCCCTGGGCTGGATGTGCGGGCGAGCCTGAGGACGATTATCGATGCCAAAGACGCCCGTGATGAGCGAGGCAAGTTCCGCCGGGACCGAGAGCACACCTGTACGGGCCCTGTATGTGGTCCCCTGGTACACATGCTGCTGAAGCTGAACGCCAAAGGCCGCGCCGATGGCATTTACTGTGCCGGACAGGACCACGACCCGACGTGCGGCACTCGTCTCTTCGATGTCCAGATGATGTTCGCGTGCGAACTGTTCGATCTGCGCAATATCTTCCGCGCTTGCACTATATTTGTTGGCATACTCCTCGCGCGACAGCGGCTTCTGCTGGCGCACGGCACGCTCGTTCATATCCGTAGCAAGGTCGCTGCCGGCAGGTGCGCGTAGATAGACGCTCACCTTGATACGCTCATCAGGATCAACCGGGCCAACCGCCTGAGAACCCTCAAGAGGGGAGCGCTCGCTATCAGGAAGCGCCACGCGCGGCCTGGAGTTCTGATCTGTCATAGTGTTATCTCCTTTGCGATACATGTTGAGAAGCAGAGTGTGATGACGCTCCACTTCCTATCTGCTCACAAGTCTAGCGTAGTGTGGCTGAGTTCGCGCCGTAAGAATTGAGGGATTCTTATGAGGGGGGTGGGAAAAGAGAGGCTCTGGTTATCCCCTCAGTTTTGAGGGGTAGACTGGACACCCCTATGCCAGGGAACACACTTGAAGGATGTCTCACACCAGATGATGTTCCATGGCGTACCGGGTCGCCGCGGCCCTGGATTTCACTGCTAGCTTGCCATAGATCGAGCGCACATGGAAATTGACGGTGACGACCCCGATAACGAGCAGTCTGGCAATCTGGGCACTGGTCAATCCTTGTGTGAGCAGACGCAGCACGTCCATCTCGCGGGCTGTCAGACCATCAGGAGAGGTGGAAGCCCTGGTCGCATGAGTGCCGGTGGCTGGCGCTGATGACAGTGCCGATGGAGGCTCAGAGCATGTGGCCGCTTCCAGCGAGGCAAGGATCTGCCCTGGTGTCAGCGAGCGTCCCTCATCCCATAAGGCTGCGAACACCTCCTCCTTTAACCCGGCACGTGCAGTAGCCAGGCCCTGTTCGTGAAGGGCCTGTTCAAGGGGAGACCGTGCTGCTCCGATGGCTTCACGCAGAACCTGTCCCGCGCTCCACAGCCGCGTTGCCCAGGCGGGCTGCCCCTGAGCCATGACGACTCTTCCTGATCCTTCCAGAGAGACGGCGGTCATCCAACTGTCCCCTAACTGTAGGGTTATGGTCAGGCTCTCCTTGTAGAGTGTACGCGCGAACGCCAGATCGCCCTGCACAAAGACGATATGCCCGAAAGCTGTGAGCGCGTAGGCGATGCCGCGCTGATCGCCTATCCTCCTGAAGATTGCCAGGGTCTCTTCCTGGAAGAAACGAGCCGCCTGCGCGTTACCCAGATGGAGGGATACCAGCCCCTGGAGGCCCAGCGCATAGGCGATGCTGCGCTGGTCCCCTATCCTCTTGTAGAGCTGCAAGGCTTCTTCGATCAAGGTCTGTGCGGTCGCATGATCCCCTTGCAGGAAGGCCGTAAAGGCGAGATGGTAGAGCGCCTCAGCCATAAGGGGCTGATGAGCCTCCTTTCTGGAAATGGTCAGACTCTTCTCATGCAGAGTACGGGCCGCTGCGTAGTCCCCCCTCATCCAGGCAAGAAGCCCTTGTCCATTCAGGGAACGCGCGATCCCCTGCTGATCCCCTTGCTCCCGAAAGACAAACAAGCTCTCTTCATACAGTATGGCAGCAGAGGGATAGTCGTTCTGGTGATAAGCTAAAACAGCAGCGGCCACAAGAGCATTGCCCCGCGTGGCTGCGGCGACTATCCGGTCTGCTGCCAGCGCCTGCTTGAGGAAGTTCACTCCCTCAAGAATATGACCCCGCGTGATCCAGAACCGCTCCAGGGCTTTCCCCAATCGTAAGGCGACCTCCATACTTTCCCCCATCTCTCCCTGCTCAATTGCCCAGCGAAGTGCCGCTCGCACGTTGTCGTGTTCTCGCTCCAGACGATCGAGCCACACAGCCTGGTGTGGACCACGAAGCTGCTGTTCGGCCTCTTCGACGAGAGTTAAGTAGTACATGGCATGAGCCCGCCGGGTACTCTCGAGCTCCTGGTTCGTCGTCAGGCATACCCAACCGTACTCGCGAATCGTTTTCAGCATGACAAAGCGCGGCTCTTCCCCTTCTCTTGCAGTACGCTGTAGCATACTCTTGTCAAGCAGAGAGACCACCCCTTCCAACACCTGGTCCGTCTGGTCGCTCTCGCTGAGGGCGGCCCTGAGGGCCTCAATAGCCCCTAGTGTACAGCCATTGACAAAGACGGCGAGATAGCGGAAGAGCTGCTTCTCCTTTGTGTCTAAGAGACAGTAGCTCCACTCCAGCGTGTTGCGCAGGGTCTGCTGCCTCATCGGGACGTCCTGTGGTCCCTTTGTGAGTATTTGAAGGCAATGCTCAAGGCGCGCGAGGAGTTGGGGTGGCGAAAGCAGCTTCAACCAGGGCGGAGCCAGTTCAAGCGCGAGTGGTAATCCATCCAGGTGCGTACAGATCTCAGCAATGGTCCGGGCATTGGCAGCGGTCATTTGAAAGTCGGGCACCGCCCTCTTCGCACCTTGCAGGAAGAGGGCGATCGCTGGATAGTGCAAAAGCTCTTCCTTCGCTGGAAGCTGCGTGAGGTCCGGCAGCGGCAGCGGTAACACAGCAACTTCATATTCCCCAGAGATGTGTAGTACCGCACGACTCGTCACCAGGATCTTAAGGCCAGGACAGAGCGCGAGAAGGTCCGCCAGCCGCGAGGCTGCCGCCACCACCTGTTCGAAATTATCCAGCAGGAGCAGGAGGTGCTTCTCGCGGAGAAACGCCTTCAAGAGGTCGAAGAGCGGTTGGCCTCCAATCTCTCGCAGTCCAACGGCTCTGGCAACGGTTGGAATTACCAGGCCGGGATCGCTGATCTCCATCAACGAAACGAAGCGAACCCCATCGGCAAAGTCATGAAGCAAGCGCGTGACGACCTGCAAACTTAGACGCGTTTTGCCAACGCCCCCTGGTCCTGTGAGCGTCAGCAGGCGCACCTCTGGCCGTCTCAGCCACGTACACACTATTGCTATCTCCTGCTCACGCCCAAAGAAGGGGGTAAGCTGAGCTGGTAGGGAGGAAATGTATTCAGACATGACCAACTCTCTTGCCGGTGCAGTATGCTCAGTAGTAGTATCAACACGGTCACTTTCTCTAAGAATACGATGCACAAAACCTTTTTCAGTACATGAGGTTTTGGATCATGCTGCAAAAATAATGCCGATCTTATGTTTCACACTTTCTCTTTCATGTAACTGTTCAGGTGGCCTCCTGACTCCTCAGCGCCAAAAGCGCTTCGCAAGCGGTTTGCATGAGTCATTCCAAACTTTTGAAACAAAAGTTCACAAAAACGGGGGTGCAGGGGCTACGCCCCCTGCCGGGGTTCGGGGTGTCCCCGAAATACTCTTTTTCCCCCTTTTGCGCGCCGCCTGCGGCGGCGCGAGAGGAGAGAAAAGGCGGCGGGACACCCCGCGCCCCGGCAAAGGGCTGGCCGCCCTTTGCAATCCCGCCTGAGAAGCGGATAGATGGACATCGAACGCCGGTTCGAAACATTCGGGATGACTCATGAGCAATGGTGCGAGCCGCAGAGCGGCGAGGAGTCCGGGAAGAGGGGTCTGAAGAGATATGATCAGGTGAGCAACGAGGCAACCGTGCTGCAGGCAGTCGTGACGATCGCCTGTCCGGCGGCCAGCGATGGCTGTTCCTGCGTGTACACGGAGATTATATAGGTCCCGTTCCCCGCCGTGACGATTCCCGATGTATTCATTGCCCACAGGCCATCGGGACCAGACACCCACCCATCTTTCATGGCTACGGTGAAGCCGGCGGGCGCGGTATCTCCAACGCCAACCTGCTGATCGGACTCGATGTTCTCCATAAGTTGAAGCGCCGTTGCGCGATCGGCGCTCGTCAACACTTTCCCCTCATTCAGCAGGGTGAGCAGATCCATCATTGCCTGCGGCGTGATGACGCTATAGCCCCAGGAGCCATCCACTGGACTCAGCCCGCTTACTCCGGCCGATTGCATGAAGCTCGCCATGCCGGCGGCCCCACCGATCTCGTTATAGAGCATTGAGGCGGAGTCGTTATTCGAGTTCTCGATCATGGTAGTGAGCAAGCCCACCTCGTTTGCATTCGGCTCACGCCTCTGCCGCTCGGTCATGGTGAAAAGCGCCAGCATGATCGGCACTTTGATGGAGCTGGCGACGAGGAACTGCGTGGTGCTGTTGTATGTGTAATAGCGCTGGTGGGTAACGTCATAGAGCACCATGCCGGCATTGGGCCCGGATGCCGCGAGATATGCCGCCAGTTGGGGCGAAAGAGCATCCAGCGCAGCCTGTGCCGGGACGTTCCCCGGCGAGGTGAAGGTAATAGCGCTGGCCGCTATCCATCCGCTGAGGCTACTTTTGGGCAGCGACCACTGGACGTGATACCAGAGCGTTCCGTTCACCCAACTGGTATCCCCAAGCAGTGTGAGCGGGAAATGTTGTCCGAGGTGGGCGATCACCTGAGCGGAGCCCGGCGCGTCGAGCACGACCGCAGCTCCTGGCGACCAGACCGGTTGCAGTGCTTGCACTGCGACGGTCGGGAGACCAACGGTGCGCAGATAATCTACGCCGGTCGCCAGCGGTTGCACCGTGAAGCGGCCCGAAGTGTTGAGCATATCCAGGTTGAGCATCAACGCGCTATGCGCGAACGCCTGGACGAGCATATGCCGGCTATGACCATTCGTGGTTATAGTAAATGGCAGCGCCTCGGTCAGTGGAGCGCCCATATCATTCTGCCGACCATAAGACGAGACATCAGGTCGATTGATATAGTTCCAGAACGGTAATGGAATGGAATGTCCGACATCCTTCCCCGCGCGCGTTCCCCCTTTCACGAAGACGCTCTGGTTCTCAATAGCCGCTATACTCTGTAACTTTCCCGGCGCAGGCCGCATGAGATCGGGCGCGACGGCCTT
The DNA here is from genome assembly GCA_034438015.1 of Ktedonobacteraceae bacterium. GTDB lineage: Bacteria > Chloroflexota > Ktedonobacteria > Ktedonobacterales > Ktedonobacteraceae > JACDAE01. The sequence goes on from DAOTTD010000123.1 coordinate 9,385, forward strand.
ACGCAGATCGACATACGTGATGCTGCCTCCCGCACCTCCGATTGGCACCTGGCTCCCCAGTGTCAGCAGCGTCTGGAGCGGCGACAGAACGACAACGCCGGTCGCCAGATCCTTTGTACCGCTGGCAACCAGTTTCGTCAGGGGGTCTTCGCCATCCTGGCTATGGAGCTGTGCACTCGTGGCTGGCGGGTGCGTATTCGCTCCCGGCAGGAGTAGCGCGCTGGACGCAAAGAACTGTATCCATCCCTGATCGATAGGAAATGCGTCAGTTACTGGCTTGCCCAGGCCATTTGCATGACGCTGATAATACGGTTTGAAAAGCGCGGAGACCGCGATCTGAGGGGTTGGCGATGAGAACGTGGCTTCCGGTGCCGTGATGGTTGCATCCCCATCCCATTGATTGGCTCCATTGGTGACGGTCGTCTGTACCACTTTCGGTGGATTGTGGCGCTGTTGTGCCCGGCTCGTAAGATTCAAACTGGAGGATACGAGAAAGATACCGACAACAATGCCTATAATTAGAGTTAAACCTTTAAAGTTTCTGTGCGCAAGATTGAGCATTTTCTATCCCATCCATAACAAGAGATGTTATACTTATCTATAGTTTACAGAGTCCACCAACGGGCGTTCACTATTTTAGTAAAAAGGAAGAGGTTATGGCAGAGAAGACAGCACATGAAGCTATCTGGACATTGATTCAGTCCTTTCAGGAGACGAACCAGGCCATCGCGGAGAGCTTTGTAGCCTCCCAGGAGCGTAACAGGAATCTCGCGCAGAGCTTCTTTACCGATGGACTGGCGGTGCTCAAGGCAAATCAGGAGGCCGCTGAGAAGCTGGTGACGGCCCAGGAGCGCAGTAGGGAGCTGGCGCAACGCTTCTTTACCGATGGCATGGAGATCCTTAAGGCAAATCAAGAGGCCGCCCAGAGCCTCGTCTCCGCGCAGGAAGGCAATGTGAAGTACGCCCAACGCTTCTTTTCGGATGGTACGCAGATCCTCGAACGCCAGGCGGAGAGCGTCCGCACATTGATGCAGGAACTGGAACGCCAGATAAAGAGGCAGCAGGAGGCACTTCAGGCACTCGCCCACGTCACCGTGGAGAGCTACGTCGAATTCCTGCGCTCGCCACTTACCTACTATCAACAGACGTTGGAGGCAGCCGAAGCGCTCACCCTCCAGGGCCTCGAGCAGTTCCAGAAGGCGACCCAACAGATACAGAACCTGGGCCGGCAGACGAATAAGCAGCCATAGCGGCCTGCCCTGCCCGGACCGGCCATCCGTAGGGGCCGTCCCTCTGGTTCAAGCTGCAAAAAAATAATGCGTACTCCATTGCAATCGTCATTGTGTCGCAAATCTGTCACAAGGGTGCGCCCTGCCTCTTTACAAAGTTCGCATGTTTGCCAGAATTCTGGTATACTTTAAAAGCAGAATTGTAAGGGTGTCAAAGGTAGAATGTTGGAACGGAAGCAAGCATCGTAGCTATTTGATCATTACCTCCTGATAACAGGGAAGAAGAGGAGGTTATCCTTGAAGGAGCTGCAAGGAAGTTACAACGACGAGCTAGAGAATCAGGCGATGTCTGACAGACAACCAACCGGGACAACAGAGACGGCACCTCCCGCCGTCAGCATAGCGGAGGTAACGACGCTACTCAATATTTCGCCCGATGCGTTGATTGCCATCGATCTGGCAGGTACGATAGTTCTGGTCAATGAGCAAGCTGCAACTTTATTTGGATACACTCAAACAGAACTGATCGGGCAGTCCATGGAGACATTGCTACCCGAAAGATTGCGTGAAGTACATATTGCGCACCGCACGCACTACGCCGCCGCTCCGCGACAACGACCGATGGGCGTGGGTCTCGATCTGGTCGGCAGGCACAAGGACGGCACTGAGTTTCCGATCGATATCAGTCTGCGACCCATCCTGGTCGAGCAGACGCTACATATCGTCGGGGCGATCCGCGATATGACCGCTCAACGGCAGTTGGAACGCGAGCGAACGCAGCAGGCTGAGCGCCTGCTGCAACAAATGGCGCTCATCAACCTGGCCCATGACGCAATCTTCGTGCGCGACTCCATTGACCGCGTGCTCTCGTGGAACCGGGGCGCGGAGGAACTCTACGGCTGGTCCGCTCAGGAGGCTCTCGGACGGGTGGCGCATGTTCTCCTCAAGACGCGCTTCCCCAAAACCCAGGCTGCCGTGGACGCGGCGCTCAGGCAAGAGGGCCACTGGGAGGGCGAACTGGTGCACACGCGGCGCGACGGTTGCATGGCTGTGGTCGAGAGCCGCCAGGTGCTGGTGCGCGATGAACAGGGGAATCCGACCACCGTCTTAGAGATCAACCGCGACATCACCGAGCGACGACGATTAGAAGAGGTGAAAAACACAACCTATGCCGAGTCGCTGGCGCAACGGGCCTTCTTGCAGCAGATGCTCGACGCCATACCCGGCAGCATCTACGTAGTGCATGGATACGACGCTCGCTTGTTGATCGCCAATCGCCGGGCGGCAAGTATCTGGGGCGCGGTCTGGCCTCCTGGCCAGCCGATGCGCGAGTTTCTGGAACTGCACGACATTCAGCTCCTCGACGGCCAGGGGCGTGTCTCCTCGCCAGAAACCTGGGCGACGATGCGTGCGCTGCAAGCGGAGACGGTGTTGCACCATCAGGAGGTAGTCAGTCGCCCCACCGGCGATAGTCTGCCCGTCCTGGTCAACGCGGTACCGCTGTCCTCGCCCCACTGGCGCAGCCTGGATACGCAGGAGCAGCAGGATGGCGACGAGCACGAGCCGCTGGCGCTGGTGGTCCACCAGGATGTAAGGACGCTCAAAGAGGCAGAGTACCTGAAGGACGAGTTCATTGGCATCGCGGCCCACGAGTTGCGCGCGCCGCTCGCCGTGCTGAAGGGAGCTGTGAGCACATTGGCAGTGCAGACGGCGCTCGGGCGCGGCCCTCAACTGGCCGACTGGCAGCACGAGATGCTGCAGGAACTGGAACTGGCGACCGATCGCCTCACCGACCTGACCGAGAACCTGCTGGACGTCACGCGTCTGCAGGCAGGCCAGTTCTTCTTACAACGCTTGCCTACCGACCTCGTTTTACTGCTGCGACACGCCGTAGAGCGCTTGCAGCAGACGACGACGCGCCACGACCTGGAGCTGCTCACGGAGCAGGGACGGCTCGAAGCCCTTATCGATGCCAGGCGCATCGAACAGGTGCTGGTCAACCTGCTTACCAACGCGATCAAGTATAGTCCCTGGGGCGGCCAGATCGTCGTTGCGCTGACGGTCGATACTGACAAGCAGGCGGTGCAGATCAGCGTGCAGGACTTCGGCATGGGTATTCCGCTTCACCAGCAGGCGCGGATCTTCGGACGCTTCATGCGTGCCGATAATGCGCGGGCGGCTGCCATCTCCGGGACCGGGCTGGGACTCTACCTCAGCCACTCGCTGGTCGAACAGCACGGAGGACGGCTGTGGTTCGAGTCAACGGAGGGTGAAGGGACGACCTTCTTTATGGCGCTACCCCTGGAGTAGCGCCGCCTCCATCACGGCAAGCGGCGGCTCTGCTCCGGCATAGAGCTGGAACTTCAGCACGCCCTGCCAGAAGAGCATACGGTCGCCATAAACGACCTTGCAACCTCGCTCCCGCGCGTAGCTGAGTAGTTTCGTTTCGCGCGGGTTAGAGACGAGGTCCATGACGGTGAGCTCAGGAGCCAGGAGTTCCTTGCTCACCGGTGAGATGTCTGCGCCCGGCGCCATGCCGACCGAGGCGGCGTTGACGACGATATGCGCAGCCCCGATCACCTCCGCGAGCCGCTCCACGCCTGCGTAGCGGCACCCGACCGCCTCCGCTAGAGTTCGCGCCGCCTCGATCGTTCGGTTGACGATCACCAGGCTCCCGCCCGCGTCGGCGAGGGCGAATGCGAGGGCGCGGGCAGCCCCACCGGCACCGAGTAGGACGACCTTCTTACCTGCGATAGACGTGGCCTCCTGTAAAGCTCTCACCGCGCCCTTGCCGTCCGTATTGGCGCCGATCAGCCTGCCACCAGAGTTGATGACCGCGTTGACAGCACCGATTCTCTGCGCGTCGCTATCCAGTTCGTCGAGGTAGGGCAGGATCTCGATCTTATAGGGAATGGTTACGCCAAGCGCCTGCACTCCCAGGTTACGCACGCCCTCGACCGCTTTTGCAAGGTCCTGCACTATGAACGGAATGTAGATGTAGTTTAGCCCCAACGCTTCAAAAGCGGCATTATACATGGCGTACATTTTGCTTGTTCTATAAGTCGCGCCGAAGAAGCCGATGATATGCGTCTCGCCGTTAATCTTTGTCATAATCTTGCAGTTCCGTTATGAGAGTAGAGACGAGCTCGTCCGCCCGTCTGCTGCTGGCATCGAGCGTGATATCCGCTAATTTTGTATAGATGGGCAGTCGTTCCGCTAATAGTACATCGAGCGACCGTGCCGGGTCATCTGGATATGGAAACGACGCCGGAACTCCTCCTGTAAGAATACGCTGCAAAAGTACGTCCCTCGCGACCTGTAAGTACACGACAGTTCCCAGGCGCGCGAGCACGGCCTGATTCTCTTTCTGTAGAGGTGTCTGCCCTCCGCAGGAAAGGACAAAGTCCCCGCGTCCATACTCGCTGGCGATGCGCTGCAGCATCCTCATGTCCAGAGCGCGGAAATACGCAGCCCCATAGCGCGCGAAGATCTGGCGAAAGGTAAGCGTCTCGTCTCGCTCCTGCCTGTGCGTCCGCTCGATCTCAGCATCGGAGTCGATGAACGGGATATGCAGGCGCTCCGCCAGCCGCGTCCCGAGCGTTGTCTTGCCGCAGCCCTTCATGCCGATGAAAATGATCCTCATTGCAGTTCTTTCACAATCTCGAAGTTCGCGCCAACCTCGACCATATCAGGAATGAAGCGTTCGAAGGATTTCTCGACCATCTGCGCATCCGAGATCAGCGTCTCGCCCTCCAACTGCATGCCTGCCAGCGCGAAGGAGAGGATCATGCGGTGATCGTAGTAGCCATCGACCTGCGCGGCATGCAGCTTCCAGGTACCGTCCTGGTCGATGACCAGTCCATCCTCCTTTTCGACGACCTGCGCGCCCATTTTGGTCAGTTCACTGGTCACGGCGGCGAGGCGGTCGCACTCCTTCCAGCGCGCGGTGAGCGCGTTTTTGATCGTCGTCTTCCCCCGCGCGAAGCAGGCTGCGATGGCGATCGTCGGCACCTGGTCCGGCAGATCGTTCATGTCTACCTCGATGCCGTGCAGTTCGCTCGTTCTGGCGGTTAAGGTGGTTCCATCAATAGTGATATCGGCCCCCATATTCTGTAGAATGGCGACGACCTGCCTGTCGCCGTAGGGATCATCCCAGTCCATGCCTTTTACCGTTATCCGCGAATTGGGCGTGAGGACCGCCGCGAGCAGGGGATACGCCGGCGCCGACCACTCGAAAGGGATCTCGGCATCAAATGCCTGCGGCGGTCGGTTGCCTGGAAACAGGTAGCGCTCGTATTTATCATCGACGTTTTCGCATTGTATGCCCACCTTGCGGAACCAGTACAGGAGCAGCTCGATATAAGCCTTCTCGCCAGGATTTCTTACCAGGATCTCCACGGGCCGCGCGGAGAAAGCGGAGGCGATGAGCACGCTGAAGACCGGCTGGCAGCCGATGCCGTCCATATGGGCGATGCCGCCGTCGACCTTGCCCTTGATGACGAGCGGGGCCATACCGTCGTTTTTTGTCGAGATGATCTCGGCGCCCAGCTCCCGCAATGGCTCGAACAGGTTTTTCGAGATCTTTCTCAGCGTGCGTATCGATTCGTCGCCGGTGATGATCGACCAGCCGGGACACGCGGCTGCGACGCCCGTGACGAAGAAGAGCATGGTCCCCGAATTGTTGACGTTGATGATGTCGGCGGGCGTCTGCAAGGTCCCCGCGACGCCTTCGACGCGGAAGATGCCCTTCTCGACCTCTTCGATCCGCGCGCCGTACATCCTCATCGCCCTGACCGCCTCGTGCCAGTCGCTGCTGAGCTTCGGATTTCTGACGTAGGAGACGCCGTCGGCGAGCGCGGCCAGGATAAGCGCGCGGAAAGAGTGCGTCTTGCTGCGTGGCATGTGGACCTCGCCGCGCAGGTCGCGGCTGCGCCTTACTTTTAGAAATGTCTGCTGCATAGTGTCATTGTGTCCTTAAATGGTTGATCAGGGCTGTGAGCGCCTCGTAGTAACTGTGCTCTTTCAATCCGACTATCTGCTTGATGCGCACGCCGTCGAGGACGTTGACCGCCGTGTTGACGCCGGTCTTATGAATGTCGGACATGTGGACCTCGATGACGGGCTTGCCCAGGTCGACAAACGCCTGCCTGAGGCTGTAGCCATAGCGGACGAGCGCGCCGGGGTTGATAATCACGCCGTCGGCCTGCCGCGATGTCTCCAACTGCAGAAAGTCGATGAGCGCGCCCTCGTGATTGGATTGAAAGAAGGTGAGTTCACAGCCCTGTTCGGCGGCGAGCCTCTGCAACTGACTATCGATATCAGCCATCGTGAGCGTCCCGTACTTCGCCGGATCTCGCTTGCCGAGCATGTTCAGGTTGGGTCCGTGTATGACTAAGATCCTCATATGCTGGTTATAACATCCCCTCTAAAGTGTGCCACTTCCCTTTTTCGGTGACTCAACTATAGCATGAGAGGCCATAATTGGCAATAATGCAACGCACCCTCTGGGGGTTGGGACGACGCGCACGGGTTTCTGGCTCCCGACAACTCACAAACGCGCCAGCGGGGCCATCTGCGCGAACAGACTGACCATATCGGGCGGCGATTGGTCCTCGCTCAGTTCGCGATAGATTGTCGCGACGTTGACGACGATGCGTTCTCCGTCCGACCAGGCGGCGTAGTGGTCCATCGGGATATCTTTGGCCGCTTCGAAAGCAGGCATACCGGCATCGTAACGTTTGCGCGCCTCGTCGTAGACGTATTGGAGATAGCCCCTGACATCGGCGACGCCCTTCTTGTCGGTGATCGGGCCGTGACCGGGCACAACGATCTCCACGTCCAGCGCCAGGATGCGATCGCAGGCGCGCAGCCAGTTGCTCGCCGGACCAGCCCACATGATAGGGTGGCCGCCGATGAAGAGGATATCGCCGGTGAAGACCACGCGCTCGTCGGGTAGATAGGCCAACGTATCGCCCCGCGTGTGCGCCGGTCCGACCTCGATAAGCTGGACGGTCTTGCCGCCGACCTGCACCGTCATCTCGCCCTCGAACGTCTTACCGGGCGGCGTCAACGTGATGTTGTCAAAGTTGAAGGGACCGAAGGCGTGGATGACATATGCGCCGATCTGCCCCAACGACGGTGCCTGCTTGACCAGCATCGCCATCTGTCCAGGTTGCAGTCCCTCGATCATTTCGTCGGCGGTCTTCTGCGAGGCGATGATCTGCGCGTCGGCGACCAGTTGATTGCCGTAGCAGTGATCGCCGTTGGCGTGCGTGTTCACCACCATATCGATGTGCGACGCGGCGCGCACCGAGCGGCGCATCGTATCCAGCATCTCCTGCGTCAACTGCAGGTCGAAGAGGGTATCGACGAGTAGCGAGGCTTCGCCGTCTGTGATCAGGCCCGCGTTGCTCCAGCCCCAGGACCCGTCCGGCTGCAGGTAGGCATAGACGGAGTTGCCCAGCTCGTGCAGCCCCTTTGTGTACTGCCATGCGCTCATAAATTGCTCCTTTGCTCTACCTTCAAGCGAGCGAAGTCAGCCGTCGTGATCCAGGGACCCAGCGCGGTCGCGAAGTCCTTGCCTTTCGCCGGTCCCAGCATACCCTGCATCTCACTGACCTGGATGTCGCGCGCGCTGAAGTCGTTGAAGATCATCACGCCGAACAGGTGCTCTCTGGCCTGCTCTGGCGTCAGGTCCCGGCCAGAGCGCCCGACGACAAAGCAGGCCGAAAGATGCAGTTGAGGCATGATGTATTATCGTATCTTTGTCCATTGTATGTCTGCTCTCGGACACCTGTCAATTTTAGCGGAGGTTGAAAGTTGATGAAATTGCGCTCAGTTCGTAGGCTCATCAGACGAACTGAGCAGGCTAGAGATCTCAACAGGAGTGCTGTCGGTTTCACTGAAATAGAGTACGCTCCGGGGTTACAGCACAGGCAAGTTCAGCAGGAACAAAATGAACCGCCCGCGTGTTGATACAGGTGAAAGGACTCAAAGGCCAGCTCTTAAGAGCAACAACCACCCCCATCAACTTAAAACGTCATCGCTAATCATGATAAACTTATAGAAATGACACAATGCTTCAGATCAGGAAAGGTAAAAATATGGCACAGTATGAGACCGTAACGCTGGCAGGCGGATGTTTCTGGTGTATAGAGGCAGTCTTCAAGCGGCTCAAGGGCGTCGTCTCCGTCGCCTCCGGCTACACGGCATCCAACGTCGCGAACCCTGGATATCAGCAGGTCTGCTCGGGCAGGACGGGCGCCGCCGAGGCCATCCAGGTCACGTATGATCCCGCCATCATCTCTTACGAGAAATTGCTGGAGATCTTCTGGCACCTGCACGACCCAACAACGCTCAACCGCCAGGGGAATGACGTTGGCACACAGTACCGCTCCGGCATCTACTATACCAGCGAGGAGCAGAGGCGCAGCGCCGAGGCTTCGAAGGCAGCGCTGGACCAGTCCCATGCCTACAAAAATCCTGCCGTGACTGAGATCGTTCCATTCACCAATTTCTATGTCGCCGAGGACTACCACCAGGATTACTACGATAACAATCGCTACCAGCCTTATTGCAGGCTCATAATCGATCCGAAGGTGCGCAAGTTGTTGAAAGAGTACAGTAATGAGGTCAAAGAAGTCGGGGCCCGGTAACTCGTCTCCGATCGATACACCGGCAGCCGTGGCGCTCGTCGTTACGCTGCTGCCGTGGGCCTCGGCCTTCGCAGGCATTCGAGCGGGATTAGAGGGCTTCTCACCGGGAGCCCTCGTCCTATTTCGCTTCCTTATAGCATGCGCCGGACTGATCGTCTACGCCGCCGTGACGCGTATGCGTCTGCCTGCCCTGCGCGACCTGCCCGCGATGTTCCTGCTCGGCTTTGCCGGCATCACCGTCTACCAGGTCTTCCTGACCTTCGGCGAGCAGAGCGTCTCCGCCGGTACCGCCAGCTTCCTGGTCGCCACCGTGCCCTGCTTCACGGCCCTGCTGGCCTTCTTCTTTCTCCGGGAGCGCCTGAGCCGGCTGGGAGTCGTGGGCATTATCGTGAGTTTTCTTGGCGTGACCATTATCTCCTTCGGTGGCAGCAGCGGCTTCACCTTCACGCCCGGCGCGCTGCTCGTGGTACTGGCCTCGCTCTCCGAAAGCTTCGCCTTTATCATGCAGAAGCGCTACATGCCCAGGTACACCGGCCTGCAACTCGCGACCTATATGATGTGGGCCGGCACGATATTTATGCTCGTCTTCTTGCCCGAGATGCTGCGCGAGCTCCCCACTGCTCCGCTAGCCTCGACGCTCGCCATCGTCTATCTCGGCATCTTCCCGGCGGCCATCTCTTACGTCACCTGGTCGTACGCCTTATCGCGCATCCCGGCATCGACCGCGACCAGCTTCCTGAACCTCTCGCCCCTGCTGGCCCTGCTTATCTCCTGGCTCTGGCTGCACGAGATCCCCACCGTGCTGGAGATCGCGGGCGGCATGGTTGTCATCGTCGGCGTACTGATCGTCAATACGCGTGGCAAAGTGAGGACGGTGGCGGGGCCGCCGGAGCGAGAAGAGGCAAGGGTTTAAAAGATAAGCGTCAGGTTTTTGCACCGAATCTGCAACCCTCTCAACCCCAGAACCACCGTTGTAGGGGCGCGGTTCACCAGGCCGCCGTCGCCCGTGGATCGGCCTGGGGAGCGCGGCGGGCTTATAAATCGCGCCCCTACATGCCTTTGATAAGACAAAAGTACTCATACAAATCTTGTATCTATCCCCCATAAAATGTATTCATGCTATAATAGCATCTATTGATAGATGTATATTTATTTATAAACGTACACATCCCGAGGAGTACACCGCTTGGTTAATAGATATAATGGCACTGACTCCGACCATCCTGACGAAATACCCGATGAGATTGACGAGGACAACGAACCAGAGCTTGCAGAGGATGAGCCAGAGCGAGCATCCGTGTTCAGGCGTGACCCCTTGGAAAGAAGGTTCCGTCTCTTCCAGCTGCTGAGCGCCAATAAGCTTACGCGCCAGGACATCTTTGAGCGCATGGGAGACTACTATCGGATCAAGGGGGGCGACGATCAGGCTGCGGGTCTCTCTTCGCAAAGAGCGGGCAAGATGCTGCTGCGGGACCTCCATTTCCTGGAACGTGTGGGGTACCAGGTTGAGAAGCGCCGGCAGGGAAATGCTATATTCTATCGCCTCTCATCCGGTCCTTTCCCGCAGTTTCTTTTCAGTCAGCGCGAACTTGAGGCGCTGGCCCTGCTGCATACCCTTTTTGCGGACCCCACGAAATATACGCCATCCGCGCCAGAGTTCCCACTACCAGCACCGCCACCACAGAATCCCTTTGCGGAGGAGATCCTTGCGCTTATCGAACGCCTGATCGCTACCCTGCCACCAAAGCAAAAGCGGACCTTCGATACCTGGATTCGCAAGCCGTATGTCTATTTGAATCTCGATATCGTGACGGATTACCTGCCCCATCGCGCGACGATCGATAAGCTTATCCGCGCGATCTCGCAGCGCCAGCAGATCAGCTTCGACTATGCCCCTATGCATCGACCGTTCGATGTTACCCCCCACAAACACGTTGATCCCTACTATATCACGCGTCAGGAGGGCCATCTCTATCTCATTGGCTACAGCCACAACCCGTTCAGCACCAATCTGAACAAGTTTTTCGAGTTCCGCATCGATCGCATCGTGACAGAGAGCATCACTATCCTGCCGCAGATGATCGACGGTACGCGCCAGCGCAAACCAATCGAGTTTCGCTTCTGGCTCGACGCGAGCCTGGCAAAGAGCGGTCCGAGCCAGCGCTGGCTGTCACAGACGACTGAGCGGGAGGAGGTCACGATCGAAAATGGGCGGCCCGTGCATCGCCTCCTGATACGAGCGCAGGCCTACAGCGATTTCCGCATCATCCAGCAGCTCCTCAAATACGGCAGCAAGGTGGAACTGATCGACCCACCCGACCTGCGCGAGAAGATGCGACGGGAAGTGGATCGCCTGCACAATCTCTACAACAGCCAATAAGGTCAGGCATTGACCTGATAAAACGCCATTTTGAGACATTGAGTGTCTCTGTGGGTGGGTATGCTTATTAAAGAAGAACGTCGAAGAGACGATAGATAATTTTGAATATGGTTTTGCAAATAGAGGATAGTTGGTTCAGGAGGAAAAGGTTATGACCCCCTTTCATCTACGCATCTTGCCCGTCTACTCCGAGTATCATCCAGACAATATAGGCGGCCAGCGCCTGTTGAGGCACCAGGTCGAGACGTTAGAGGCATTTAATGACCTGGATGTCGATGTCATTATCAACACGGCCATGACGGGCGATGGCAAGAGCCTCGCGGGCTATCTGCCGGCGTTTCTACAGGAACAGCCGATCATCGCGATGTATCCCACCAATGAGCTGATTCGCGACCAGCACTTCTCGCTTCAGCGTTACTGCGAGACGCTCGGATTACGTCCGCTCAAGTACGATATGATGTTCGGCGAGCGCATCACGCAATTGATGAGCGCGCACGGAGAGAAGACGCGCCTGGAAGAGGTCAAGAAGCTGATCAAGCGCAACGAGATCTTATTGACCAATCCCGACTTGGTGCACCTGATTATGAGCCACCAGTATGGATGGGACTTTATGCGCAAGGAGCTGCCCACGCTCACCGGCGCGCAGTTCGACTATTTCCTGTTCGATGAGTTCCACACGTTCGGCGTCCCCCAGGGCGTCTCTGTGGTCAATATGCTTGGCTACCTGAATGCCAATTACCGCGATAAGCCCAACGAGCGGCGCAAGTACCTCTTTCTTTCGGCGACTCCTACGCCTGTGCTACAGCGTCTACTCGCTCGCAGCGGCCTGCGTTACCGTCTGATTGCAGGTCATTATAGCAGTTCCGAGCAGGGGGACGACTATCGCCGCATCTTGCAGGGCTGCGAGCTCTCGCTGGCAGCGACCAATCAGACGCAATCGACGGAACAGTGGATCGACGAACACCTGCCGCAATTGCTCGCGTTCTTTCAGCAGCATCGCGAATCGAAGGCCGCCATCCTCGTTTATTCGCCTGCTACGGCTCGTCGCCTGGTTACGCGTCTGCGCAATTACTTCGCTCCTCACGGCATTACGGTGGGCGAGAACACGGGCATAACCTCGCGCGAGGAGCGGAATGCATCGCTCAGCAAAGATATCCTGGTCGGGACATCAACGGTGGATATCGGCATCGATTTCCATATCAACTACCTGATCTTCGAAGCCTTTAACGCTGGCAGCTTCTTGCAGCGCTTCGGTCGCCTGGGACGCCATTCCGAGTTCCCCACCTATCATGCTTATGGGCTGGTGCCCGATTTTATCCTCGAACGCCTGGTGCAGTCGCTCCAGGGACGTGATGAGATCGAGCGCGAAACCTTCAATGCGGCTGTCCGCGAGGCGTATCCGGCGGAACAGGAGTTTGAGCGCTACACGCAGCGCTGGGGCGTTGTGCAGGCAGCCCAGGTGCTGGAAGCGCTGAAAGCGCAGCAGGGCAGGGACGCCAATCAGGAATTTTACGCCGTATTGACGCAACAATATGAACAAATATACGGCGCAGCGGATAAGCCGGCGATGCCCAGGGCGTGTAAAAAATACTGGCGCTTATCGAAAAACTCCCCTGAAGTTCTCAAGGATCTGTTGAGCTTTCGCGGTCAGAGTCCCCTTGCTTGCGGCGTATGGGATATGACGACCACGCAGACGCGCGAGGGAAGTTCGCTGCTCACCTACGATCTCTTCTTCCTGCTCGCCAACACCGAATTCGAGGTCATTGAGGAAGAAGATTTTATGCGCGAGGTGCGGCGTCGTGGTCTGGAGGAGCGCGATTTTCGCAAGAGGCTGCTCTACCTGAAAATTCACGAATACGTGCCGGAGCGCCTTAATCTCGTTCTTGGCCAGAACGTTACCCTCACTGAGCGTCCCGACGCGCTCCACCAGCTCGTTGTGTGGGCCAACTTCGTTGTGCGCGAGCCGCCCCACACGTGGCGGGATGCTGTCAACCGCCGCCTGAAAGCGTTGGCATTGACCTGTATTGTGAGCGATCTGCAGCCCCTGGAGCTGAAACGGAAGCACAGATTGGGCGGTGTCTTTCCGGTCTATCGCTTGCAGGACGCTATCGGCAGCGACTATTCAATTGTGTTCGGGCAGGAGGCCCTGTTGTTAGAAACGCTCCTCTTTTTTCGCAAGCCCGGTGGGAACGCTCCCATCATGGCGTAATTAACTCTTGAGTAGGGATGGGGCTTGCCCCCATCCGGCTCGGCTAGCGCGGTCCGGCTCGGCGGGCGCGAGCCGTCGTGGGCTACCAGGATGGGGGCAAGCCCCATCCCTACTACATGAAGGAAGGTACATTTATGTTTTTTTTACGCTTTTTGCGCGACAAAATTCCGCCTGGCGACCAGGTAATGCACGATTTTGTCGAGCATATGTTACCGAACCTGTTTGCCCTCTACGCCGATACGTCGGCGAAGGGCGGCGATCAGCACGACAATCAGACGGTGAACGAGGAGACGCGGCAGAAGTTCGCGGATAAGGGCGATCAGAGCATGGTCAGCCACCTGCTCAACGGCATCTTTCCGACGATGCGCCTGCTGGTGCTCCTGGCCGAAGAAGGATTGGGTTCAGCCTTCTCCGATGTTGAACGACGCGTCTATATCCTGTCGTATCTGATGCACGATATCGATAAGATTCTTATGCACGAGGCGGTCCTGCAAGGCGCGGAGAGCGTTGAAGAGTTCGCGACCTGGAGCCGGGACCATATCGACAGGGCGAAGGCGCTTGTCAGCGCTGAACTGACAAGTTGTGGTGTGGAGACGTTCTTCCCCGATTACGTGACCTACCTGGAAGACATTACCTACCTGGTCGTCAATACGCAGCGCCAATGGGGCACGCACCTGCACACCCATAGCTGGCGCTTCGGGCTACGCGAGCGCCGGGTGTTCTCCCTGCGCGATCTCTGCACCTATTCCGACAAGATCGCTTACTTCGTCTCGTCGCCATCGGCCATTCTGCTCAGCGACGAGACGAAGCTGCTTACGACGATTCTGGCCAGTCTGAGCGATGATCAGCTTGTCTTTTGCTATCACCAGTTGCGCGAGGTGCGCGGGCTGTTCACCAACGTGGTGAATAACGGCATCGTCCGCCTCTTTACCGCCTCTGGCTCTCAGGGCGACGGTTCTCAGGGCGATGATTCCCAGGGCCCGCGCAAGGCAGGCCCCTACGAGGTGAATAACGGCATCTGGCCCTATCTCTTCTTTTCCGATGGCGTCGTTTATATCAAGCGCAAGGACCTACCGCTCGCGATTACAACGGGACAGCTTGTCGAGACGGTGCAGGCGCAACTGCGGCAGATCTGCGCCAGCGTGATCAAGAACGACGCGCCCGGCTTCAAGTTCAGCATTCAGGGCATCGCCAAACATCCTGGCTACTACTTTGAGTTCCTGACGCTCGAAGAGTACGTCGCTCTCCTGGCGCGTTTCACCATTGCGCGCACCAACAACGATATCGCGACGATCCCTTTGAGCAAGCTGCGCCAGATGCAGGCAAATGGAGAGATAGCGCCCGATCTGCCAATGGAGTTTCAACTCGATGGCCGCCGCATAGGCATGGTCAGTCGCTTCCTCTCCGTGGTCTTCAACACGCTGCTCGGCCTGCTCGCCAAACAGGCGGAGCTACGCGCTCAGGTCGAACAGGCGGTGATCGAGCAACTCGGCCTCGCGCCATATTGGGAGCAGTCGCAGGGCATTCCGAATAAGGGCGGCGTCGAATATCGCTGGTTCTGGCTCGGCGCCTGTTTCTTGCAGGATCATCCAGGACTCGCGCTCTCGGGCGAGGAGCGCAGCCTGGAGACTATCTTCACAGCGACACTCGACCGCGTGGTGCAACTGGCCGGAGATGCCCTGCGCGCACAGTTGCCGCAGAAGTACCTGGGACATCTCACACACTACCTCGATAGCATCGTCGAGGTGCCGCTGAGCATCCGCGCGGAGGGCGGGCTGCCCGATTTCGGGGCTGAGATGGAACGGTATGAGGCCGCGAAAAGCAAGAAACGCAAGCTGCTCTGTACCCTCTGCAACAGCGCCTATCCGACCGAGGAGCAGACGGACAACGCGGTCCTCTTCCAGCCCTGGGTTTACAAGAACAAGCTGTCGCTGTACGCCGGCAAGAACGCTGGCGGCGTCTGCGCTATCTGCGCGCTTGAATTGATGCTGCGCCAGATACTGCTCAAGGGACAGTTGCGCCTGACCGGCAGCAAGTTCGAGGCGCAGAAGACAAAGTACCTGGCGGTCTACCCCAATTTCTTCTTTACCGCCGAGACCGGCGCACTCGTGAGCGGCATTCTCGATCAGCTTCAGGATATCAACTTCTTCACGGTGCGCAAACAGCTTGAGAGACGCGATATCGACATAAAAGACCTGCTGAACCTGGAAGCGTTCGCTGCGCCCGCGCCCGCCAGTCAGCAGGGTCCACAGATCGTCAATCTCGACGACGAGGACGAGCTGGACGACGCTAACGACGATGCAAACGAGGAGCCGGTGAGCGGTAACGAGCGCAGCTATATCAAATACCGGCCGCAGGACTATCCCGGCCTCTTCCTCTTCGGCATGCGCGCGGGCAGGGACGACAACGACACGGCAGCGTGGGCGATGCCATCTCTGCTGGCCCTGGCGCTCCCGCTGGTGACGAGCACAAAAGTCGTCATCTCCGAAATGTCGCTGCCACTGTTCTCTGCAGGCCGCGATTTTCAGGAGACGGTGGTCTTCGACGCGCCACACGCCTATCTCGACTACATCCTCAAGGGCAGGCGCGTGCGCGTGAATCGCCTCTTGCCGACGCTGCGTTTACTGATGGGCATCTATCGCGTCAACATCGACACCTTCGCCAATAAGGGCAAGCCGGAATGGAAGCATCTGAGCGCGATCGCACGCGACCTGGCGACCGATCCGCTGTACCTGTTTAGCTACCTGCGCAAGCAACAGCGGGGCGAATCAATCTATGGCAGTAGCGCAGACCTGTATATACACATCTACAAGAAAGTATTGGAGGCAGACTTGAGCAGAATCACACAGTGTGTAGACAACTACACAGTTTTCTATCGCGGTGGCTACCAGTCACATTCGATCTTGAAACCCGTCGATATCGCGGCAAGGGCGATTATCAATAGCCCGCTGAATATCGAACCGGACGACCTGCTCTGGCAGATCCAGGGCGAGATCAAGAACTGGCTTGATCGCGTGCGCAGCCGCCAGGCGTCCGGCTGGGCCGTTTTTCATGGCAAGGATATCAGCGAACAGGAGGAGCCAGCTATCAAGAAGTTCGTTGAGCAGTTCTACCAGGTGGTCTTCCTCGACTACTGCCAGGGTGAGCGCGGCCTCTTGCGCAGCCTCATCAACCGCTTCAAAGACGGCTGCGAGGCTTACTATATCCACCAGCGCAACATCCAACGGCTACAAGAACAAGAAGCAGAAGAGGAAAGCACACCGGAGATCGAGACGGCTCACGCCGATTAGTACGATTGTTTTTGAGAATAGAAGGAGTAAAACACGATGTTTTTGAACAGCTTAGAGGCATTTGACGCATTTCACCGGGACATTCCCAAATTTTCGATGGGCAAATACGCCCATATCGTTGTGCTGCGCGAGACCAACTCGTTCGCGCTCTTCCAGACCGATGGCGAACTCAATATCAGCCGCGTCAGCCTGGGACGCCGGGACGCAACTCCCGGCACGCGCATCGTTCTCTTCAAACGCAAGCAATCGACGCCGGAGCGCCTGACCGGGCGCGAACTCTTGCGCCGCTACGGACTGGTGGAGAACTGCAAGTACAACTCCAGCGATTTCTGCAAACGCTGTCCAGACTGCATCTACTATGGCTTCGCCATTGGCGACGCGGGCTCCGAGCGTTCAAAAGTCCTCGTCGACTCGGCCTTCTCCATCACGGGCTACGACCTGTCTCACCAGCAGTTCACCTTCAACGCGCCCTCCGAGAACGGCACGATGAGCGAGGACGGGAAGATGCGCAACGCACTGGGGGAGCAGGACTACGTTCTGCCCCAGGTCTACTTCCCCTCGGTCGTTACGATCAAAGATCCTACCGAGGCCGAGTTCATCTATGTATTAAACAATATTCTGCGCACAAAGCGCTACGGCGCGCAGAACACGCGCACAGGCACAGTCGCGAACGCCGTTGTAGGCATCGTCTTCTCCGACGGCGAGATCTTCTCCAATCTGCAACTGACACAGGCGATCTACGATGCACTCTCACCTGAGCAACGAGCGAAGATGCCGCTGGCGCAGGAGGTTGTGCTGGAGGCGATGGAGTCGGTGGTACCGGCGCTGCTACGGGAAGACGGTGTGGTCTACCGCCATATCGCCGGCGCCGACCTACAGGCGCTCTTGCAGGATGTGCTGCAGATCACCAGCAACGAGCAGAAGCTGCAGGCGCTGCTGACCCAGGCGCATGCGGAGTCGAATCGCTACGCCCAGGCCTACGGCGTCGGGCTGAAGGAAGCAAAAGGCAAGAAGTAGGAGCATCCTATGTTGATCACGGTCTGCCGACTGGTTCTGCACGATTATCTCTATTACGCCTCGCGCGAGATGGGGCGTCTCTACGAGACAGAGAAATACCTGCACAACTACGGGCTTACCTACGCGCTCGGCCTCGCCCGAGCGCCCTTCTCCAACCTCGTCCAGACGCCACGCTATCGAGAGGATCTGGACGAGGTCAATGCGCGCGGCGTCTACGTGACGCCCGCGCATCCCTTGCGGTACAGCTTCGCCTTCCACACGTTCAAGATGGCAAATGTCAACTACTACAACTTTACGCCACAGGTCAGTTCGAACCAGGTTGTGTTTGGACGCGCGAAGGAACTGGCGCCGGAGAGCATCTTCGAATTCTTCGTGCTGAGCACAGGCGCGGTTGTACTGCCACACTGGATTCGCCTGGGCAAGTGGATGGCGAAGGCTCGCGTCGAGATTCAGGGCCGGGGCGAGGCACGCAGCAAACAGGGAGAGTACCACGCGGATGGCGCGCTCAACCCGCTCGATGTTGCGCTGGTGCCCGACAACTGCAATATCATCGCTATGGCACCCGCGAGCCTGATCACTAATGTCTACGGAGCGGGAGATTTTTACGAAATGGCTTATAGCGATCACGCCCGGACGCGCACCGTGCGCCTGCCCGCCCAGATGAGCTATCGACCAGCGTAAAGCGTTTGCATCAGGGGAGACACGTCACCTGTGAACGTGTCTTCTCCCTTACGCCCAGTAGGGATGGGGCTTGCCCCCATCCGGTTAGCCGAGAACACTGCTCCCTGGCCTGATCGCGCTTGCCGAGCCGGATGGGTTCTCTCACCAACACATTTTTTGATCAACCAGACGATCGGGGTAGGGACCAGCTTCCAGCGCGTCCGGATTTATCATGTTCCTCTCCGTTAGGCACGTTTTTCTCGTCGCCAGAGGGGAGGAAATCGATCAATCGCGGACGCGCTGCAAGCTCCTTATGCAGTGAGAAACGCTGTTGCACAGCTAGCCTTCGGCTCATCTCACTGAAAGGAAGAAGCTGGTCCCTACCCCAAAAAATCTCGTTTCTGAAAAGGGTCAGGGAGAGAAAGCCGGATGGGGCTTGCCTCATCCCTACTGAAGAGACACAGAAGGATTAACGTTATGAACACAGCAGCCAGTACATCGGCAAAGCTTTACTCGCTCCAACTAAGACTCCGCCCGCTTGAGCGCGGGACGTTGATGCCCTTCTCGGGCGAACTGGTGCACGGGGCCTGGCTCAAATGGATCCGCGAGGCCGCGCCAGAAGTGGCGACGATGCTGCACGAGGGCAACCAGCGGCGTCTCTTCACCTGTTCGAGCCTGCAATTTCCCATCCCACCAGACAGGATGCGACGGGCGGAACAGGAGAATATCCACCTGCCCCTGGAGCCGGAGAAGACCTATACCCTGCGCATCACTCTGCTTGTGGGCGAATTATATCAACTGTTTTACTCCACGCTGATGAGCTTCAACATGTCCGGCGCGAAGTCGCTCCCATTCGTGGTCATCGGGAAACAGACCTTCTTGCTTGAAGAGGTCATCTCGTCGCCCGACGATCCCTCGGGCTGGACCGGCTTTACGTCGTTCGCCAGCCTGGTCGAGCAGGCAAAAACCCGTTCGATCGGTCGCGTGCAGCTTCTGGAACTGGAATTTGCCTCACTGACTACCTTTAACTGGCTGCACATCGACAACAAAATATACGGGAGCCACTACGCGCGTCTGCCTTTGCCGCGCTACCTCTTTCCAGGCTTAGCCAAACGCTGGCACGAGGTAGCGCCGCCGGAGCTTGCACACGTCGTCCAGGTAGATCGCGTCAGGGCGTATGTTGAGGCGGAGGGTGTGGTGATCGAGGACTATAATCTGCAGCCGCACTGCGTCCAGTTCGCGGAACATCCTCAAAAGGGCTTTGTGGGAACGTGCACCTATCTGCTGCGCGGACCCGACGAGGCAACGGATGCGCCGCTCACCGTACGCCAGCAGATTGTCCTCCTGAGCCAACTGGCCTTCTATACGGGCGTGGGATACAAACCCGCCATGGGCATGGGCCAGATCCGGCTGCGCTGATTTTACGCGAAATGCACCCTATAAAGACTACGGAAGAGAAATTGGAGGGAATACATGAATGATAACGCTTCGTATTCAAATGAATCAGAGCAAGAGGCGCTATCCATCTCGTATCTGAACGCGCTGGAATACTGTCCGCGCCGCTTC
>DAOTTD010000124.1:0-9389 GCA_034438015.1 Ktedonobacteraceae bacterium
ATGCCTGCCCCAGGCCGCGCTGCTCGTCGCCCCCACCGATCAACGCCTTTCCTGTTTCACAGCCGCTCAATGTTATCAACTGGCATTCTTTGACATCTAACTGAAAAGCATCGATGGCATTAAACTCTCCATCGGCCAGCAGAACGGAGGAAAAGTGGGGAACGTCAAGGCGGGCGCGGCCATGCGTTGCAATATGGATGAGCGAGCGGCCTGGTGCTTCTTCAATCAGGCGAGCGATGGTAGCTTCCTGTTCAAGGTAACAGCGCTCCTTGAACAGTTCTGCCAGCATCTTCGCCTCATCGAGTGTTCGCCGTGCATATCCGGTACCGGCATAGCCAAGGATCAAAGGTGACCTGTACACGGTTGGAGATGTCTTTGCTGAGTCAGGCACAACTTTCCTCCTGCTATTGTTCAGATGGACCAACAGGCTACTGGCCGGAAGATAGCTGATTTGAAAACGCTCAATCAAAAACTGAGTGCCATCATGCAGCGCGTGAAATGGAAGATCGTGTAACGACCCAAAAGGAATAACGAGCAATGACTTTGTGTCAAATGGCATTTTGCCGTCAAGGGGGGCTAACAGGATGGTATACAGCCTCTGAAGCAGGCGACGAACTGCCTCTTGAGGAGGATGTTGAATATCCGACCAACCCATAGGCTGGAGATGAGCATATAACAGTAGCAACAGGCTCTCTAACCGTGCTGCCCCACCTGGTACTTCTCGGGTGACGAGGGCTTCTTTTGTCAGCAGGAAAATCACCAGTTTCCCCTGGTAGGCGAAATAAGCCAGGAGACATTGTCCCGGTTCAAGTTGACGGCGCAGTTGCGAGAGATCTAACCGGTATGGAATGGCCGTTTTTTTGTGCTTTTTTTGAGCGGGAACTTCGACTGTGGATTGGTAGATATGCAAGCGTTCAAAGAGTTCGCTCAATTTCGCTTCACAACGTTTGAGTTCTTGCTCAACCGCAGACCTATCGAGCGAGAAAGTGGTTAATGTAGCGGTATCGGCGAGTAAGGCACTGTACTGGCGATACTGTTCCTGCCATTCATTGAGTTCTTTTTGCAAGCGCAGAATCGTTGCGCTACTGGTTTGTGCTACTGATAGGGCATCGTCACTGCTCTGCCCGCGCGGAGCTCTTATCCTAGATAAATGCTGGCGCAAGGCTATTGAACGCGCTCGTTCGAGATAACCAAAGGCCTGCGCAAACTGAGATTGCCCGAGGCAATGCGCAATCATTTCTTCATAGATTTTCCAGGTGGTATGCAGAAAGGCTGGAGAAAGATCAGGGACAAGGTGGTCAAGCATGCGCTCAATTTGAGCGATAGCCACCCTGTAATGATTTGTTGCCCTCTTTATGTCTCCCTGCGAGCTGAATAACTGGCCGAGCAGATGATTGCTCTTGTACGCCTCTTCTTGTAAATTATGTTGACGTGCCTGTGCGGCAACCTTTTTGCCGAGCGCGATAGCTTGCCGCACGTTTTCTGACTGGGCCATAACCTTCAGTGCACCTACCATTACTAGAGCGGCACGTACAGAGCGTGATACCAGCTTTTTCCTGTCGAAGTATGACTTCAGAAGCTCGGCCTGCTGGTACGCTTCGGCAGCGCGGCCCATCTCAAGTAATAGTTCTACCTGCTGGAGTTTTGTGATGGCTGAATAATAGTCGAGTTTACCCCTCTCGAAGAGGAGAATGGCCTCATCAAGCGTTGCCAGCGCTTCCGGCAACCTCCCCACCGCGATCAATGTCGCCGCATATTCGCGCAGGGCGTCGCTTGTCTCGAGTGAAATGCCAAGTCGCCGTTGGATTGCTACCGCTTCTTCTGCTAATTGACACGCCTCCTGCACTCTATTCAGCTTCATATAACAATTCGCCATCCATAGCTTAAGCGAAGCCAGTTGTGACGGCTCATCAATTGCTTCACGTGTTATAAGTTCTAATGATTCGTAGTAACGACGGAGGGCAGAACCATAATAGCCCTGGGTATAATCGAGTTCAGCGAGATTCATTTCAGTAGTGATCACGCAACTTGTATCATGGAGAGTTCTAAAACTGGACTGTGCGAGTTTTTGAAGATGATAAGCCTCTTCAAAATGACCAAGTAAAGCCAGATCGTAAGCCTGGTTGAGTTGGGTTAACGCGATAGTTCTTTTGATGACATGATCACTTTGATCCGTCAAAGTAGGATAGGTCACAATATTATATTGATAGAGCTCAAGCGCCTCCTGATAACGCCCCATACTCTCATAAATCATCGCCGTATTATGTATGATGAGGCACGCCCAGTAAGGTTCTCCAAGCCGAATAAAAGTCTCACGTGCGCGCTCGGCCTCTTGCAGAGCTTTTTCTGTTTCCCCTAACCATGCGCACGAAATGATCCAACTGATGCGACTGCGTGCCCAGTTTCCTTCATCCCCCTGGATTAAAAACTCTTCCCCTGCCGCATCGAGGCACTCCAACGCGCCCTGGTGCAACCCAATAACTTTCAGCATATCGCCTTTCGCCTTCAAGCCAAGCGCGTAAGAGGAACGATGCTGGATATGTTCGCCGAAAAAGATTAGCAGTTCCGCCAGCTTGAGCGAGGTAGCCGCATTCGCATAGCTTAGTTCAAGCGCCTCGTCGGCAAGCCGAACGCCGAAAGCTACTGGATCATCCAGAGCTGAGGCGTGCTCCACGATGAGGCGGCGGCCCTCTTCCAGGCTGAGTTCTTTTAATTGCTCTAGCAACTGGTCTGTCTCGATTGTATCCTGCATGTGAAATTTCCGATCTCGCTCAGCAACTGGGCATGTATAATGATGGTCGTTGAGCTAGAACTGATTGACCCTCAGAGTCTACCATATCCTGCTTATTTGTAGTACAACCCATATCCAATGTTTGCTCTGATAACTAACGCTTGATGCGCACACAAAGGCTAATCTTTTATAGTATTGTAGACGTATCTGGATGAAGTAATCCAAATGCGTCACGGGTTGGTGCAAGTATAGCATTATTGTTGGAATGCGATCGAGTTAATGAGGGTATTGCTGAGCGAGGAATGGATGCCAGGCAAGTTCGAGCCAGAGTACTGCGAGAAAGAAGCAGGCGCTGCCCGTCGGTCCGAACGGGGAGGCATGGAAATATAATGTAGGGGCGCGGTTCACAAGCCCGCATCGCTCCACAGGCCAATGCGTGGTGGATGGCAACCGAAGGCGGGCTTGTGAACCGCGCCCCTACATCAGGATTTCCTACACAGCACGCATTTTATCCCCTACCGCGCCGTCCGGCGTCCATACGCCCACACGGCCAGGGGGACAAAGATGACCAGGATACCGATGCACCAGGCGAGCGCCTGCCAGATCGTCGCGGCATCGGGGTGATTGAGCAGGAGGCCGCGCACGGCGTTGACGATCAGTGAGACCGGCTGGTGCTCGGCGAAGGCGCGCAGCCAGCCGGGCATGCTCTGCGTGGGGACGAAGGCACTGCTGGCGAAGGTCAACGGGAAGAGCCAGATGAAGCCTGCCGATTGCGCCGCCTCTACGGTGCTCACGAGCAGGCCGATCGTCGCCGAGATCCACGAGAAGGCGAAGCTGGTGAGCAGGAGCAGACCGACCGCGCCCGCCAGGTACAGGAAGCTGCCCTGCGGCTGAAAGCCGACCAGCAGGCCAACACCCCACATGACAAAGACAACAAACGCGTTGCGCACCAGGTCTGAGAGGGTGCGACCCGTGAGGACCGCCGATTTCGCCATCGGCAGCGAGCGGAAACGATCAACCAATCCACGCTGCAGATCGGTGGCGAGTCCGATGCCGGTCGTGGTCGAGCCGAAGATGACGGTCTGCGCGAAGATGCCGGCCATCAGGTAGTTGACGTAGCTGGTGCCGCTGACGGCGATAGCGCCGCCGAAGACGTAGCGAAACAGCAGCACGAACATGATGGGCTGGATCGTGGCGAAAACCAGCTCCTCAGGTATGCGCGGGATCTGCATCAGGTGCCGTTTCGCCAGCACGAAGGCGTCGGCGAAGGTCCAGTAGAGCGAGGGACGCACCGGCGGCATCAACTCTTCCGCCCTACGAAGATTGCTTATGTTCATCAGTTACTCCTTAAGGCGGGCTGTGGCGCCTCTTCTACGGTAATTTGATCCGTCTCGGTCGTGGCGTGCCCGGTCAGGGTGAGGAACACGTCGTCGAGCGTTGGGCGGCGCAGGGCGAGGTCGTCCAGGGGAACATGCGCGGCGTCGAGTTCGCGCACGACAGTGACGAGCAGTTGCGCGCCGTTCGCTACGGGCATGAGGACGTGGCGACGCTCGGCGTTGATCTGCACTTCGCCGACGCCATAATGACTTACGGCCCGCACGGCGGCTTCCAGATCGCCTCCACGCGCTACTGTAAGTTCGAGGCGCTCGCCGCCGACCTGCGCTTTCAGTTCGTCGGCGGTACCTCTAGCGATGACAAGTCCCTGATCGACGACGGCGATCTGGTTGGCAAGCTGATCGGCCTCCTCCAGGTACTGCGTGGTGAGCAGGACGGTGGTTCCGTCGGAGACGAGGGCGCTGATGACCTCCCACATGCCGAGGCGGCTGCGCGGATCAAGGCCCGTCGTGGGCTCGTCGAGGAAGAGGATCGGTGGCGCTACGATCAGGCTGGCGGCGAGGTCGAGGCGACGGCGCATACCGCCCGAATAGGTCTTGACGACGCGCCCGGCGGCATCGACGAGATCGAAACGTTCGAGGAGCTCGCTCGCTCGCCTGCGCGCCACGGAGCCGCGCAGGTGATAGAGACGCCCGAACATAACGAGATTCTCGTAGCCGGTAAGGTTCTCATCAACGGCGGCATACTGGCCCGCCAGGCCGATACGCGCGCGCAGCGCGTCTGCCTGCTTAACGACATCCAGTCCGGCGACCTCTGCGTGGCCCGCGTCGGGCTTCAGGAGCGTGGTCAGGATGCGCACGGCGGTCGTCTTGCCGGCTCCATTGGGACCGAGCATACCGAGAACGGTTCCTTCTTCAGCAGCCAGGTCCAGACCTGCCAGCGCGCGTGTCTTTCCATAACTCTTTTGCAAACCTTCGGCCAGGATGGCCGGTTTATTTGACATACTCTATTTCCTCCGGGACTTCAACGGCGATTATGTGTCGGCGACGACACAGTTTCTATCTGAAACGTTTAGACGGGTACGTGCATATTTCTGGGTAAAAGAACATGCCCATCAGATTTTTGCACAAAGGGGCCTCACCAGGCGATCCGTATATAGGCGAGGTTTCGATGCTCGTTCATTGAACAATAATCGGCTATAATCTATTCTTTCTACAGTGCAAAAAAAGGAACCGAATGGACCTTACCAACCGACCCATGTAGGGGCGCGGTTCACAAGCCCATGGCGCTCCACAGGCCGACGCACGGGGGATTGTGTTCGCCAACGGGCTTGTGAACCGCGCCCCTACATGAGTGGGAATGATGCTCAGCGACGATCCCTTTCGCCAGCGGGGTCAAAAATTGACGCTCACCCTGTAGAACAGGGCATATTGACCACAACGCTCCAATGTGCTACACTCGTAACGGACAATTGTCCATATCCAATAGTGTAGCGGACAACTGTCCATTTGTCAAGAGGGGAGCGGGAGCATGGAAGAATCTCGTGAACACCAATGGTTGCATGGCTTGCATGGGCCACACGGCTTGCCACAGCGTAACGAGCGGCGCGACGCTGCTGAGCATCGCAGGCGCATATTGGAGGCGGCGCAGCATCTCTTCGCGACCCACGGCGTGCAGGCGGTGAGTATGCACCAGATCGCCAGGGCGGCGGAGGTGGGCCAGGGTACACTGTATCGCCGTTACGCACACAAGGGCGACCTCTGCATGGATCTATTATACGAAGGTCACAAGCAAATGGAGAAAGATATCGCCGCGCTGCTCTCCACTAACACCACCTCTCCCGCGCTCGCACGCCTGGACGGTGTGTTGACGCGCGTGGTCGCCTTTTTTGAGGAGCAAGGACCTTTGTTGGAACCCGTTGCGGCAACCAGGAACGAGTGGCTGTGCGATGCATCCAGGCAGAAGTCCCCACCTCCCTACCTGTGGCTATACGATCTGCTCAAAAACCTGTTCAGCGAGGCGGTGGAGCGCGGCGAGCTTGCCACCCTCGATGTGCCCTTCACGGCTGACGCTATCCTGGCCGTTCTGCACCCCATGATCTACCGCTTCCAACGCCAGGAGCGCGGCTTCTCCCAGGAGCGCATCCTACAGGGGCTGCGCCGCATCTATATCGAGGGTGTGAAGACGCCACGTACGCTTATAGGAAGCGCAGACGGCATCTAACAAGATCACGCCGCGCGCTTTCCCACAGTCGCAGAGAAAAACAACATTTATTTTAATAAATATCGAGTTCTTGCGTCTTATAGATAGAAGAATACTACTGAGATCCCAAGTGTATCTGCATGATCTCTTTTGTACAAAAGTTCAATTGTAATGGAGGCAAGGACCGTCTTCAACACTGTTGTACTGCGTTACGATCGATAGCATCCCAGCGGTCGAAGCGTCGCCGTTCGACGATCTATCGAGTCACCTCTCAAGCAGGAGACAAAACGTATGAGAAGGATCCAACTCGTTCTACTGTCAGCCACCCTTCTAATTACTCTGTTTGGAATAACGGCCTTTAGCGAAGTGAGAAGTGCATCCGCATCCCAGAAGAGCCTACCTGCAAACACAACTCAAAGGAGCTTGCCTCATGTCACCTGCTCGGGTGATGGCTGCGATGGACTGAATCCTGCAACCACTGGCTGCAGCGCCGACGCCTATACAGTGCGAACGGCAGTATTCAGTAACTCGTACGTCGAATTGCGCTACTCGCCCACGTGTGGAGCTAACTGGGGTCGTGTGACGAGCAAGGTTGGCCTGGCTTTTCTCGTGATCAGGACCCAGCGCCTTTCAGATGGGCTCACCTACACATTTTCAGGCACCTACGATTATGCATGGTCAGCCATGGTGTTTGCTCCGAACACACCGGCGAGGGCATGTGGTGGCGTCAATGTCATCAGTGGCTGCACAGCGTACATATAGCGGAGGTAGAGGTTCCCATCCAGCTCAATTGAAGCGTATTGCAAAAGGGGTATGACAACGATTCGAGCAAAAATGGTTCTGGCTCACTTTGTGTGAAGGCTCTAGCCGCTTGTTCTCACAGACATGATTTTTCTCTGCGACTGCGGAATCACACAAAGTGAGCCAGAGCCACATTTTCTGTAACCTACAATACGACATATCGTATATGTGGTTAGGAACGAGAGAAGATACGGTCAGGGGACCGGAGAGAGATGCTCGCTCCCATTGTTGCATAGCATAGATAAGGAGATAGTCGACTCATGTTTGGCAGACGTTTTTCACGAGACTGGCAAGGTTGGACGCCTCCCTGGATGCAGCCCGACGGGCCGCGCGGTCCCTGGGGTCCCTGGGGCGGCCCGCGAGGACCGTGGGGTGGCCCTGGTGGTCCTGGTGGCCCATGGGGTGGTCCGCGCGGGTGGTACCAGCCCTCGCCGGAACAGCAGGCCATGCGCAGCACCGCTGCGGAGGTCGCGCGGCTCTTCGTGATCGCTGCGCGCAGCGCCGCCGATAAGCCGGAGCGCCAGGCCCAGTTGCGCAACTTCCTGGAGCGCTCACGCAAGGAACTTACCGATATGATCTATGGGACGGACGCGGCTCCAAAGAGCGAAAATCCTCCCGATGTCGAACAGGCGTAAGATCTTTTCACCAACGTGCCAGGGCGATTGCAAGAATCGCCCGTACAAGGACACGATTGCACTCGCACTTCCTTTGTGTTCTTGTACGGGCGACCCTCGCGGTCGCCCTGCGCCTCTGCAATCCCTCTCTTTAGCATCCAATCCCCCTCTTAATTCATATGATAAACTTATGTGGAATCGCATAGACAGAGGTGAGCTTGCTATACTTGCTATCACGAGGAAGAGAAAAATCGTCTTGAAGGCTCACATGAAGGAGCTACATGAAGACAGAACAAAGTGATAATCAGATCCCGGCTACATCACCAGCTGAGCAGGCAACTATTGGATCGTTCAGGACCGTGCTGAGGAATCGCTCGTTCCTGCTGCTCTGGCTGGCACAATTGCTCTCGCAGACCGTCTTTAATGCCGCCAATTATGGCGTGATCGCTATTGTGACGGCGATTACCCATTCAACTGAGCTGGTCGGCATCGCCATTATCTCATTCACGCTGCCCGCCGTGCCGTTTAGTCTGCTCGCGGGCGTCTATGTCGACTACCTTGACAAGCGCATGGTGCTCTGGGTCAGCAACGCGCTACGCGCTGTGGCTACCGCGCTGATCGTGGTGGCGCTGCTCTGGAACTCGCAGACGGTCGTGCCGCTCTACGTCCTGGCCTTCATCATCTCGCTGATCACGCAGTTCTTTATGCCGGCGGAGGCATCAGCGATCCCGCTCCTCGTGGGCACGAAAGACCTGGTGCCCGCACTCTCGTTGTTCAACATCACGCTTACGCTGGCACAGGCGGTCGGTTTTCTGGTCATTGGCGGACTTATCACTTCGCTTTTCCCACCCTTCAGTTTCTCGCTGGGCGTGATCACTGTGCAGGTTCATTCATACGACGTACTCTTCACCTTCGTCTCCATCATGTACGTCGTCTGCACGCTGCTGATCCTGGCGATGCCTGCCGAGGCCTTGCATACGCAGAAACAAGATTCGGAGATTCCTACGTCACCAGGCAAGCAGGCGTGGAAGATCATAGGACACGATGTGAAGGAGACCTGGGACTATATTCGCAGCGACCGCCAGCTTATGCTCGCCCTGCTCCAGGTTTCGTTCGTCAGTGTCCTGCTGCTGGTGATCGGCGAACTGGCGGGTCCATATGTCGTCGATGTTTTGCACCTGCCCGTCCAGGATATGCCGATCATCTTTGCGCCTGCTGGCATTGGACTGGTGATCGGTGGACTGATCATGCCCGCTCTGACGCAGCGTTTAGGGAAAGAGCGCGCTATCATGATTGGGAGCATCAGCACGGCGATTGGGCTGGCACTTATTCCTACGGCCCGCTTCTCCTGGTACCTGCTGGCCCTGCCCGCGCTGGGAGCGCTCCTGATTGTGAGCGGCATCACGTTCTTCATCGGCGTCGCGCTCGACATGGTGAACATTCCCGCGCAGGCGGTGATGCAGGAGCACGCACCCGAGGGGGAGCGAGGACGCGTGATCTCCTTCCAGTCGATGTTCTACAATGCCGGCTCGATCCCCGTGCTGCTCTTCGCGGGCGCGATCGCAGACACCCTGGGCGACGAGACGGTCATGTTCCTGCTGGCGGCGGTGATTCTGCTCTTCTCCTGGTGGACGGTACGCTACGGTCGCAACGCAGCCGCCTCGTAGCCATCACGCAGCGCTGAAACAAAACAGGCCGCGATATCC
>DAOTTD010000125.1:0-3266 GCA_034438015.1 Ktedonobacteraceae bacterium
AATCGCGGCTCTTATGGACCCTCTCCCGCTTAATTTTGCGCTATGCCGACGATCATCCGCGTCCTCGTCCGTTCGCCAAAGAGCATATGGGCATCCAGCGCGTCCGCTCCTATCTCGAGGAAAACTATGCCGAGAACATCTCTCTCGAACAGTTGGCCGCGATTGCTCATCTCAGTCCGTTTCACCTGCTCCGCTCGTTTAGAGATCAGATGAGCTTGCCCCCTCATGCCTATCAGATACAAACACGAATCATGCATGCGAAGCACCTGTTACGTCTGGGGTTGCCATGCATAGACACAGCAATAGCCGTGGGCTTTGCGGACCAGAGCCACTTCACCAAACATTTTAAGCGCATTGTCGGCGTGCCACCCGGACTGTACGGCGCAGTTCGTAAAAAATAGCAATATCAGACAAGACAGTCCCCTTCTCGCCTTCTATAATGGCCCTATGATAACATCACATTCTGAGTTCTTACATGGTATCAGGGACGAACTCCCAATCCTGTTCGGTGTGCTCCCCTTTGGTATGATCTATGGAGTGTCAGCGATCAGTGCGGGCATCCCGGCGAGTATCGCGCAAGCCATGTCATGCATCGTTTTTGCGGGTTCGGCACAATTCGTGATCGTCCAGCTCATCGCTGCTGGCACGCCTTCGCTTGTCGTCATCCTGACTACCTTTATCGTGAATATCCGTCATCTGCTCTACAGCGCGTCAATATCTTCCTACACCCGCAAGCTCCATCCTCTCTGGAAGTGGCTGCTGGCATACCTATTGACCGATGAGGCGTATGCGGTGACCATCTTGCACTACCAGAAGCCCGGAGACGACAGGCAGAAGCACCCGTATTTTCTGGGAGCCGGGCTGGCGTTGTGGACGACCTGGCAACTGAGTACTGCCGCAGGTATTTTCCTGGGCAGGCACATCCCTGCAAGTTGGTCATTGGACTTCGCATCTACGCTCACTTTTATCGCTCTGGTTGTGCCCGCACTCAAGGATCACATGAGCACAACTGCCGCACTGACCTCCGCGTTGACCGCGCTGCTTGTCATTGCTTTGCCACTGAAACTAGGGATAGCTATCGCCGCGCTGGTTGGCATCGCTGTCGGTCTCACTCTAGAGTTGATGAAAACAACGTCGATATAGCAAGGAGCCGGGTATGTCACAGGGATGGCTTTGGGTGACCATCATCATTGTTGGACTGCTGACTTTGGGTATTCGCCTGTCCTTCATGGTGTTCATGGGCAAGATGCAGGTCTCGCACATAGCACAGCGAGCTCTACGCTTCGTGCCAATCGCTGTGCTCTCAGCACTCATCGCACCCGCGCTCTTCTTCCCCAACGGTTCACTAGATGTATCGTTGAGCAACATCCGTCTCATGGCGGGAATCCTCGCGATACTGGTCGCCTGGCGTACAAAAAATGTCCTGCTGACAATCTTTAGCGGCATGGTTTGCTTACTTATTTTGCAGGTATTTGTGCCACCTCATTAACTTGATAGTAAATTGGGTCAAATCTGCACGAATTTTGAGGTGAAATGTAGGAAATCGGCGCGAAACATAGGAATCGACCATTCAGAGTCTGGGAAAACCGCTCCCCATCTGGGGTATCAGCATGGAATGTTGTAAATAAAATCGCTCGCGGACCTCACACGCCGTGCCCTTATCGTTTGGATAGTGTCTTCCAAGGCTGTCAGGCGAACTGGCTGATACACGAGAACAGTGAGACAGAACGACAGGTAGAACGAGGATTGATAGTGTTGGCGAATTGGTTTCCCAAGCTCAAATCAGGAATACGTTGTTTTTCATTGCAAGCTCGATGTATGATTTCGCCAACACTATCAGGATGCATGTAACAATCTCTTATCAGCCTGGAGAGCGGTTCTCGTCTTTCTCATCGGGAAGCTTGATCCTGCGCCTCTTCCCGCAGCCGTTGCACGTCGCGCATCGGTGGAACGCCGAAGAGGCTTTTGTACTCTCGATTGAAGTGGGAGGCGTCCTGGTACCCCACGCGATAGGCGGCACTGGCCGCGTCAAGATCTTCGCTCAGCATCAGACGCCGGGCCTCCTGCAGCCGCAGCCGCTTCTGGAATTGCAAGGGGCTCAGCGCCGTGACGACCTTGAAGTGGCGGTGCAAACCTGAGACGCTCATGCCCAGTTCTCGCGCGAGCTGCTCGATGGGAAGTGGCTGGTCGAAGTCTTGACGCAGTCGCGCGACCGCTCGGGCGATGTGGGAGGTGTAGCCCCCCAGGATCGCCAGGTGACGGAGTCGGGCACCTTGCTCTCCCACCAGGAGCCGGTAGAGAATTTCCCGCGTGATCAAAGGCCTGAGGACCGGCGCTTCGGGAGGGGCATCCAGGAGCCTGACGAGCCGCACGAAGGCGTCCAGCAGGGGCCCATCCAACGGGCTGACATCGAGGGCCGAGACCTCAGCACGGCTTGGAGGCGAGGGGTAACCGGCCTCAAGCATGACCGAGCCGACGAGGGTGGGGGTGAGTTCCAGCCGCAGACTGAGGTAGGGCCGCTCCTTCGAGGCGGAGAGGACCTGACCGACGCTGGGTAGCTCGATGGTGGCAAGCAGGTAATGCGAGGGATCGTACTGGTAGCGACTGTCGCCCAGAAGGACCTCCTTGCTGCCCTGGGCAATCACGCACACGGATGGCTCGAGCACGCCGTGAACCGGCGCCATCGGCAAGGAACAGCGGGCCAGGTGCAGCCCTAAGAGCGGCTGGACGGTCCCATCTTCACGGATGGCTTGCCCGATCCGCTCCACCAGTTCCTCGCGGTTGGCTTGTACCCGCTGGGCCTCGCGTGCTGCCTGCTGGTGATGTATCACATCCATTATCGTATTCATAGGAACCTCTTCTCTTGTTTTCCATCGCGCGTCCTAGAAGATTTGCAGAATCAGACAATCATTTGCGATGATTATTCTACCACCCTGTGCGGAGGTGTGTCTATACTACCACCAGACAGAGAACATACCTCTCTGCTAGGGCCGCGCAAGCTGGACTTTTCTTCAAGGGAGATCTCGCTGTGAGAAGGTATGAAACCTGTCAGACGTACAACAAGCGCGTGCAGAGGAGAAGGAATCAGAAAGGATGAGAACATGATGGGAGAGAACAAAGACCTGGTTGGTTGCCTTCCGCTTCTCATGACGATACAAGCTAGTAAACGAGGAGGTTCTATGACTGAGAAGAACGTTTGGTTGATTACCGGCGCAGGCCGTGGAATGGGCGTACATCTCGCCAAGGCCGCTCTGGCCGCCGGGAAC
>DAOTTD010000126.1:0-27626 GCA_034438015.1 Ktedonobacteraceae bacterium
TTCAAATGAGTGCGAAGCACGAGCTGCTTCTCCTCAGTCGGATGACGCGAAGCGTAGCCACGAGAGTGGCGTTTCCGACTGCATAAGGATCGGTGAGAATGCAGCGTTTTTGAATGGAGTCTGGTATGCCAGGGTAGCACCTACTCGCCTTTCATACTATAGAAGACGCTCACTTGCGCGTTTCGACAAATTCTGCCCCGCTTGCAATCACATCGTTTTTTGCATTAGACAGAAAAACGACCGCCTGTCGAGATATAATCTCTGCAAGCGGTCGCTGTAGCGCTATTCTATTCTCCGACGTTGCCCTTTAGCTCGCCTGGCCTCCTGAAGAAGTAGGCGTTGATGAGTCGCGCGCCCTGTGTGTTGGCCTTGCTGAGGTCGACATCGCTGAGGTCGGCCTCGTCGAAGTTAGCGCCGTGCAGGAGCGCGCCGCTGAGATCTGCGCCCGTGAATACCGCTCCATACAGGTCGGCGTCGCTGAGGTCGGCGTTCGTCAGGATCGCCGAGCGAAGGTCTACGTTACTGAGGATCGCTGCCTTAAGCCTGGCCCTATTGAGGTCGGCGTTGCTGAGGTTGGCTCGATCAAGAATGGCCCCGTTGAAGTTGGCCTCGCTGAGTAGCGACTCGGCGAGGTTCGCCCTGCTGAGATCAGCGTCGTTCAGAAGAGCCCTGCTGAGATTGACGCGCCGCAGGTGTGCCCCCTTGAGATCCGCTCCTGAGAGGTTCGGCTGCACCTCGTGATGGAGTTGCCGCCATTCGTTCCAGTCCTCTACGCTCGCCAGGAGCTTTGCAAGATGCTGCTGATCTGCCATTTTCCCTCCGCTCACTATACACTTGTGTGAAATGCGTACACATTGTTATCGTCCGACCCGACGTATACGATATCTCCAACGACGCGTGGCGAGGAGACGATACTTCCTCCTGTCAGGTATCTGCGCCGCTCCTTACCCGTCTTTGCGTCCAGCGCGTACAGTATGTGGTCGCGCGATCCGACATAAACGACGCCACCAGCGATCGTGGGCGACGACTCGATGCCTCCGCCACTGCTGAAGTGCCAGCGCTCCTCGCCCGTCTGCGCATCTATTGCGTACAGTTTATGGTCGTGCGAACCAATGTAGACGACGCCGCCAGAGATCGCGGGCGATGAGTCGAGCGCGTCGCCCGCTATGAAGCTCCAGTACTCCTCGCCTGTTTGCGCGTCCAGGGCGTAGAGCCTGTGGTCGCGCGATCCGAAGTAGACCACCTCGTCGACGACGCGTGGCGACGAAGAGATGCCACCCCCGCTCTTGAAGCGCCATTTCTCCCGGCCCGACATGCCGTCGAGGGCGTAGAGACTGCCGTCCTGTGACCCGATGTAGATAACGCCATTGTCGGCGGCGGGCGTGCCGTCGATGACGCCACCCGTCGTCAGCGTCCAGAACTCTTCTCCTGAGTTGATGTCGAGCGCGTGAAGCCTGTTGTCGTGCGAGCCAACGTAGAGGGTGCCATTGGCGATGGTCGGCGATGAATGGATGTTCCCCCCAGTCTCGTGTCCCCAGAGGAACGCGCCTGTTGCGCTGCTGACCGCGTACAGCGTATGGTCACTCGATCCGAAGTAGACCACCTCGTCGACGACCGTTGGCGAGGAGTTGACGCTGCCCCGCGTGATGTAGTTCCATTGCTCGGTCCCGGTGGCGAGGTCCAGGGCGTACAGGTGGGCGTCGTGTGAGCCGATGTAGAGGAAGTCGTCGGTGACGGCAGGCGAAGATTGAATCTTGCCCTTCGTGGTATAACTCCACAACTGGCCGCTGGTGAAGGCGTAGACGTTGCCGTCGTGTGAGGTGACGTAGACGTGGCCCGCGGCGATGGCGGGCGTGGATTCAATAATGTCCCTGGCGGTGTAGCTCCAGATCAGATCCCCGGTCGCCGCTGCAAATGCGTAGATCTTGTGGCTTTCGGAGCCGATGTAGACGATCTCGTCGACGACCAGCGGCGTGGCGCTGATGCCGCCGGTATGATAGCTCCACAGCCGCTCTCCCGTCACTGCGTTGAGCGCGTAGAAAAAGCCGTCCTGTGATCCGATGTAGAGCGTGTTATTCTCGAAGGCCGGCGCGGCCAGGATCTTGTCGCCGGTTGTGAAGCGCCAGCGTTCCTCGCCGCTCTCCATATCGATGGCATAGACGTTGCGATCCTGCGACCCGACGTAGACGATGCCGTCACCGACCGCCGCGCCCGCGCTGATGCGTCCACCGGTGGGAAAGCTCCAGATCCTGGCCCCGTTCGTTCCGTCGATGGCGTAGACCTGCTGGTCCCACGCGCCAAAATAAAGGATGCCGTTGTCGAGCGTGAGGGGTGCCTGGATACCTGCTCCCACGGTGTGCTTCCATAACTGGTCGCCGCTCGTCGCATCGACGCCGTAGACGCTGGCATCGGTCGATGCGACGAAGACACTATCGATGGTGGCGATGGGCGTGGATTCTATGGCGTCTGCGGTGCCAAAACTCCAGAGTAGCGCTCCGGTTCTGGCCTCAAGCGCGTACAGATTGCCGTCATACGAGCCGACATAGACCGTGTCGTCGTTGAGGGCCGGCGTGGCGAAGATATTGCCCTCCGTGGTATAGCTCCATACCGGCTCGCCTGTCCTGGCGTCGAGCGCGTACAGAGTGTGATCGCGTGATCCGACGTAGACCAGGCCGTTGGCAACAATCGGCGAAGCTTTGATAGGTCCCTTGCTCTGGAACATCCAATCCAGGCGCAGACCGGGCACGTTGACGGGATACGCGACCTTGTTATCTGGAATGTTTTCTACCATGTGACGCTCCTGCTATATAGAAAGTTTTAACTGTACAATCTGCTATGTCTATGGAAAGACACGACAGGAGGGGAGAAAAAGTTTCTCGACGATACCAGCTCCCCTACTGTTCTTTAGGCTTTGCTCGCTCGTACTGTGGCAGCCATGCGACATCATAATGCAAGGCACGCGCAGCATGCAACGGCCAATAGGGATCGCGCAGCGTTCCGTTTTGTTTGCTTCCTCACCGCGCGTGGTGAAGTGTCTTGAATGGTTATTACAGGACTGTATCTATACGAGCGGCCTGTGAAGGCAGTTTCTCTCGTGAGAACGTTTACAAGGTGTGAGTTTATTCCTTAGCTAGCTCGTGCGAAATAAGTATCCGCCATTATTTGTTCAAGTATATAAACATGCAACATATACCATCACGGGTATAGGTCATGTTGAGTATGTCTCTATCCTGGAAAATGGGTTCTTACACACAAGGAGAAATGTATTTCATGCTTGATCTCACAAAAGAGCGCGACGCCCATGTTGATAAGCGTCTGCGCTCGGATTCCACTATCTGGTTCACAACTGTCCGTCGGGACGGTCGTCCACATACCGTCCCGGTCTGGTTTCTGTGGGATGGCTCGACCTTTCTCATCTTCAGCCAGCCTGATAGTCTGAAGATCAGCAACCTGCGCAACAATCCCCATGTCACACTGGCGCTAGATAACACCGACGATGGCGGTGATGTCATTGTGGCGGAAGGAAAGGCCGAACTGCTCAGCGAGCCCGCCTCAAATCTGAATGTACCGGCTTACTTTGAAAAGTATGGCACATCCATTCAGGGCATGGGTCAGACGCCAGAGGACATGGCGAAATCGTATAGTCAGCCTATTCGTGTCACGCCCGCGAAGTTCCTTGCCTGGTCCGATTGATGATAGCGAGATAGTAAGATTTTCTTATTGACATCTGGGGATCGGGCTCGCCCGACCCCCTACAAGTACTCGCTCCAGCTCTTGATCGGGATTGTCTCTAGCTCCTTCTCACGCAGCGCGCGCGCGAAGAGACGCACCTGCTTGATCTTCGTCAGCAGTGGCGTATTGCTGTCGACCGCCAGGCGGCGCATGATGTAGTAGTCGTCCAGATCTTTCTGCATCTTCCCAGCGACAACGACGATTGCCAGGTCGACCAGCCCGTCGCGGAAGCAGGTTCGCACGTTCGGCTCATCTTGCTCGCCTGGGCCGTGGAGCCGCACCGCCTCGATGCCGTGTTCGTGCAGCAGCGTCCAGGTCTCCCCCGGCGCGTAAAGCGGCAGGTTCAGTGCCTGCAGTTCGCGTACGCAGTCCAGGAACGCCTCTTGCTTCTCGTCGCCGCCGACGCTGACGAAGATCCCCTGCGTCGGAATACCGCCGCCCGTGGCGAGCATCGCCTTGAGATACGCCTCCTCTACATCCTCGCCGAACGTGGCAACCTCTCCGGTCGAAGCCATCTCGACCCGCTGGATAGGATCGGCCCCGCTCAGGCGGGCGAAGGAGAACTGCGGCGCTTTGACGGCGGTAAATGTGGGCATCGGTATCGCAATTTCGGGTATCTCTTTATTAAAGAGCGCGTCAACGAACAGCTCCATGAAGTTGACGCCCGTTACTTTGGAGATGAAGGGGAAGGTTCGTGATGCGCGCAGGTTTGCTTCGATGACAGCTATCTGCTGTCCCCCGACGAGAAGCTCTTCCTTGCCGAGCACCTGAGCGGAGCTAGAAGCGGTAGCTTCGTTGGTGCTCGGAATAAGAAACTGAATGTTAAATGGACCCGTTATTGCCAGCGCGCTCGCGATCGCGCGGCCCGCCTGCTCTATGGCCCGCTGTACCTCCGCCGCTGCATCCTGTGGCGGCAGCACGATGGTTGCATCGCCCGAATGGACGCCTGCATTCTCGATATGCTCCGAGATCACAAAGGCTTTGACCTGTCCATGTTGCGCCACCGCGTCGAACTCGATCTCTCTGGCCCGCTCGTAGAATTTCGAGATCGTGACGGGATGCTCCCGCGAGACTGCCGCCGCCTGCCGGGCGTAGTAGACTAGCTCCGCGCGCGAGTAGCAGACGGTCATGGCGCTGCCGGAGAGCACGTAGGATGGCCGGATCAGGACGGGGTAGCCGACGCGCTCGGCGAAGGCAATCATGTCGTCGAGCGTGCTGAAGGCATTCCACGCGGGCTGCTCGATGGCGAGGCTGTCCAGCAGGTGCGAGAACTTGCCGCGATCCTCCGCCTGATCGATATGCACCGCGTCGGTCCCCAGCAGGGCGCAGCCGTATTGCTGCAGCGCCTTTGCACGATTGTTTGGAACCTGCCCACCGACGGAGACTATGATGCCGTAAGGGTTCTCGAATTCGTAGATGTCGGCGATGCGCTCGAAGCTCAGCTCCTCGAAGTACAGCCGGTCGGAGACGTCGGAGTCGGTGGAGACCGTTTCGGGGTTGCAGTTGATGACGACCGAACGCTTCCGATACTTCTTGAGCGCCTCGGCTGTGCTGAAGCAGGTCCAGTCGAACTCGACGGAGGAGCCGATGTGGTACGGTCCCGATCCGAGCACGATAACCCCCTCCTGCTCGAACGGCTCGACGTCGTGATGCTGTCCGTTGTAGGTGAGATAGAGGTAGTTGGTGGACGAGGGAAACTCCGCTGCGAGCGTGTCGATCTGGAAGATGGAAGGCACGATGCCGAGTCGTTGGCGTAGCTCGCGTATCTCTATTTCGCTCTCTCCAATCAGCGCTCCGATGCGTTTGTCCGAGCAGCCGATCTGCTTCAGCCCCAGCAGTGTTGCGCCGTTGAGCAGTGGATACTCCCTGATATCGCTCTCCCTATCGACGATATGTTTGATGCGCTGCAAGAACCAGGGATCGATCCCCGTGACATTGGCGATGGTGCGCACGGGAACCCCTTCCTGTAGCGCTCTGGCTACGGCGAACATGCGTTTAGGCGTGGGCGTCTCCAGGTGACTGTGCACCTCGGCGCTGGTGGCGAATAGCGTCTCCGCGCCCGTGACCCCTTCGATGTTCAGGTTCAGCATGCGGACCGCCTTCTGCAGCGCCTCCTCGAACGTCCTGCCGATCCCCATCACCTCGCCGACGGACTTCATGGAGGTGCCGATTGTTTCGTCGACGCCTTTGAACTTCTCCAGGTTCCAGCGCGGTATCTTGACGACGAGATAGTCCAGGCTCGGCTCGAAGCAGGCACTGGTGACGCCCGTGACCTTGTTGGTGAGTTCGGTGAGTCCGTACCCGAGTCCGAGCTTCGCGGCGACGTAGGCCAGTGGATAGCCGGTCGCTTTGCTGGCGAGGGCCGAACTGCGCGAGAGCCTGGCATTGACTTCGATGACATAAAATGCGGAGGTGAGCGGATCGAGGGCGAACTGCACGTTGCACTCGCCGACGATGCCCAGGCTTCTGACGATGTTGATAGATGCGTTGCGCAGCGTGTGATATTCGCTGTTGGTGAGCGTCTGACTCGGTGCGACGACGATGGATTCGCCGGTGTGGATGCCCAGCGGGTCCATATTCTCCATGTTGCAGACGGTGATACAGTTGTCGTACCGGTCGCGCACAACCTCGTATTCGACCTCTTTGTAGTGGTGCAGGTATTGCTCGACCAGGACCTGTGGCGCGAATGCCAGCGCGCCATTGACGATGCGCTCTAACTCTCCGGCGTCGTGCGCGATCCCCGACCCCTGCCCGCCGAGGGCGAAGCCCGCCCGCACCATCAGGGGATAGCCGATCTCTTCGCCTATGATCAGCGCCTGTTGCAGCGTGGTTGCGCTCCTGCTCTGTGGCGTGGGAATGTCGATGCCCTTCAGGTGCTCGGCGAACTTCTGCCGGTCCTCGGTCAGGATGATCGCGGAGATCGGCGTGCCCAGGATCGTGACGCCGTAGCGCTCAAGTACGCCCTGTTCGAAGAGTTCAATGCCGCAGTTGAGCGCCGTCTGCCCGCCAAAGGAGAGCAGAATACTGTCGGGCCGCTCCTTCTCGATGATCTTTGTAACGAAGAAGGGCGTAACGGGCAGAAAGTAGATGCTGTCGGCGAGCTGCTGCGAGGTCTGGATGGTGGCGATATTGGGATTGACCAGGACCGTTTTGATGCCCTCTTCCTTCAGAGCCTTGAGCGCCTGGGAGCCGGAGTAGTCGAACTCTCCGGC
Organism: Ktedonobacteraceae bacterium; assembly: GCA_034438015.1. GTDB lineage: Bacteria > Chloroflexota > Ktedonobacteria > Ktedonobacterales > Ktedonobacteraceae > JACDAE01. The sequence continues at coordinate 6,945 of DAOTTD010000126.1, forward strand.
CTGCCCGATCTTGAGCGCCCCCGATCCCAGCACGAGCACTTTCTGTATCGCCGACATCATATCTGCTCCAGGAAGTAGTCGAAGATCCATTCGCTATCCACCGGACCCGGCGCGGCCTCGGGATGGAACTGCACCGACATGAACGGCTTACTGGTATGCTTAATGCCCTCGTTGCTCCCGTCGTTGGCGTTGATGAACCACGGCTCGAAGTCAGGCGGGACCGTGCCAACGGCGAAACCGTGATTCTGTGTGGTGATATAGCAGCGCTTCGTGCCCTGTAGGATGCAGGGCTGGTTCTGACTCCTGTGCCCGTATGGCAGCTTGTAGGTCTCGCCACCCGCCGCCAGCGCCAGTAACTGGTGCCCCAGGCAGATGCCGAGCGTGGGGATATCAGCCGCCAGTGCTTTGCGCACCGTCGCGATCGTCTCGGATGCCATGCGCGGATTGCCCGGCCCGTTCGAGATGACGATGGCGTCGAAATCCAGGTCGGAGGCCAGCAGATCGTAGTCCCACGGCACCGTGATCACCTGCACGTCGCGCTTCAGCAGGCAGCGCGCGATATTGCGCTTCGCGCCGCAATCGATCAGCGCAATAGTCTTCGTCCCGCTGCCCTCTTTGAGCACCTCGGACGTCGAGACCCTGGCGACCAGGTTGTCCTGGTTAGGATTGTAGAAGGGCAGATCGTCGTCGAAGAGCATCTTGCCCAGCATCGTGCCGTGTGCGCGGATATGCTGTGCCAGGCGGCGCGTATCCTTGATCTCCAGCCCCGGCACTCCCTCGTCCTGTAGCCATTGTCCCAGCGTCCTGACGCTCTGTGGGTGGAACGGCGTGTCGATGTAGTTCGAGACGACCAGTCCCGAGATGCGCATGCGCTCGTCTTCCCACAATGCGCTCTCCGGCACGCCGTAGTTGCCGATGAGCGGGTAGGTCATAATCAGTAGTTGCCCGCTGTAGGAGGCGTCAGTGATCGCTTCGGGGTAACCAACCATGCCTGTGCAGAAGACAACCTCGCCCGCCACGCCCTTCGTCGCGCCAAACGACGTACCTTCGAACGTCGTGCCGTCTGCCAGGACCAGTGTGCCGCACCTGCCGGTCTCAATAAGGGTAGATATGCTCTCTATTGCTCTTGTCTGTATCATCATGTTTTTTTCTCCTTGCTCCACTACAATACTGACCGGCTGCCCGCACTGAGTTCTCGACCGGCACACACTGTATATATGTTTATATGTACGTCATCTATAGGTAATTTCGGTTGCCCGACAATCGAGTGAATCATGGTGAGTCGTCTCTTCATGTAGTCCTTCCTCCTCGTGTTCTAGAAGCGCGCCGGATGCTTTATCCAGTTGCCTCCACAAAAACGTCCTGCCATTTTTCAGCGAGACCGACATTGAAGAGTCAAAAAAAGGCTCGTCCCTTCAACGTCGTTTGAAGGGACGAGCCTGATCAAAGTTGATAGCATTTTTGATCTAAACCCGTGGTGCCACCCTGATTGTCACCGTCTGCTTCTCAGCGTTTCCTCAACATCATCATAAAGGAATGACTGTGACCACTTTTTTCCTGGTTGTTCTGCTGCGTGGGAACCACCCACCTGTGCCTACTTGCCAGAATACTGGCTTTCTTCGGCCAGCCGCTCACGAAGGCGTTCTGCATGTGTTCAACCGTTCCGAACTCTCACTCTGTATCGGATCGCTGTTGGTGCTCACACCCATACTGATTTCGTTCAACGCGGGTCAGTCTTTATAAATTTGTCTTATATTAAGGATACCGGGGCTTTGCTCTTCTGTCAAGCGGGAAACGTACTACAATGGTATGTGTAGTTTGCACAATCCGCTCAATGATCACGCTGTCTTATTGAGTGGCAGAAAATATTTACCGCAATCAGTCATGGGTGGGTGCGCGCCAGTAACGTCGCGTGGCAAAGGTGTCTCCTGGTCGATTCACCGTGCTTGCGACCAGCCCGACCTGCAGTAGCCTGGCCAGTGCTGTATAGACCTGCGAGATATGTACAGCAGAGATGGTGCGTTGCCATCGGTAGATTTCGGGAAAGTACGCCCCCTGGTTCTGCATGACCGATCGGTGAAGGTCGTCGAGCGCCAGGCTACCATTGATGTCGTAGGGAAGCGCCTGCAGAATGAGATTGCTCAATCCCTGCTTGGAGAGGCGCTGCCTTTCCTGCTCGATCATCCTGGGTGTGGCTCGTTTCGCCCATGACTCGCCCTCGAAACGCACTTCGAAGCGACAGACAGCATCGCCTCGCTTCATACAAGAGTGCTCGCGGGTATGCACTTTCTCGCCAAAGCGCTCTGCCGCGCCGTGTATGCAGCCGTCCAGCAGCGAACAAAGCTTGCGCTTGCTATCGTACGTGAGCAGCAAGTGATTGTGATCTTCCGAGAGCACTTCGTAGCTAAAGAGCGGCGGCTCTACCCCGTCAGGCGTGCGTCTCATCTGCGCGTGCGCGTCACGCATCAATAACAGCAGATCATAAGCGGTCCATGCCTGCGCCAGCAGGTACCCACAGAGATATTCAACCAGACCGTTGATCATGAAGTAACGCCCATACTCAAATAGCAGGCGCTCCTCAGCCACAAAGCTGAGTCGACTGGCAGCTTGTAGTCCCTTGACGAGCAGTTCGTCAGGATAAATGCGACCAGTCATGGGCAGTTGATCTTTGGATTCGCCTATGCTTTTCCGGTAAGTATCAATGAATTTCGATCCAAAGCGCTCGTTCAGATACTTCTCCCAGACTACAAAGATGATGCCTTTCATAATGCATGTGTTTTCCTTTCTCAAAGAGAAGTTACATCGCCGGATTTTGCTACCGTTTTGTATATTTTAACAAGAAGCGGTATTGAATGCAAGTTATTCATTGGAAGGTAGAAATAATGTAATGATGCACAAGAGTACACAAGATCATTTTATCTGCCTGTCCGAGCATTGCATTTGCAACATCCCAGGCGGATTATATCCTGGCGCGTACGAAACTGGTGTAAAATCACTTGACCTGTTTTGCTTCATTTTGTAGAATAGACAAGTCGAAGGGCATGGGGCGCAGTGGCGAGCAACGAGACGTTTCTCCATTCTATTGATCCGTTTGAGGATACTGCACTGTAAAGAGCAGCTTATACCCACGCCATTTGCTCTCGCTGATCCCCAGTGTCCCGCGTAACAGCCGCAGCGCCGTCGCAGGCAAATACTCTTCGGCCTCGTAGCAATAGCGGCCCAGCAGCTTCTCCTTCTCTTTGTACGCTTTAGAGTCCGGCGCGAGCGACCTTAAATCGGCGAGACCTTCGGTAAACACCACCATAAAGCCATCAAATGTCTGCATCTCTGTTTCCTTTCTTCGACTTACCAGTGCCATATCGGTCCCGCCTGCATCGGAGGCGGCTCCTGGCGTCCGGGCAGGATCTCGCGCAGATAGCTCTGCATTCCGCGCTCCTGCCGCCAGTTTTGCGGATAGCCCAGTGATACCTCCTCGAATCTGACATAATCTTGGTAATCCGTGGCGCGCATATGCAGATGCCCGTACACGACCGTTGTGGCGGAGAAGCGCGTGTGCCAGTCGTCCGTGCGCCGCGTGCCACACCACAACGAGAAGCGTGGTATGCGTCTCAGGCGCACCAGCGATTCGCGCAGGGGAAAATGGTTGATCAGGATGGTCGGTACATTGGCCGGTATCTCCTCACTCAGTCGTCGCTCGCTATAGAGGCAGCGCGCCTCGCACCACGCCACTCGCGAGGGATAGGGATCGGGCCGCAGGTAGTACTCGTCGCTGCACACGACCTTCGTCTCCGCCGCCCATGCCACCGCCTGATCTTCTGGTACCGTGTCCGGTCGAAAGCTATAGTCGTACAGCAAGAACAGTGGCGTGAGCAGCGCCGGACCTCCCTCACCGGGCCAGAGCACATAGGGATCTTCCGGCGTCAATACCCCATACTCCCGGCAGAGCGCGACGAGCCGCTGGTATTTCCCTTCGCCTCGTAGCCGCTGATCATCGCTCGCCTCCGCGCGTGTGGTCCACAGATCGTGATTGCCCGGCACCCACAGCAGGCGCGCAAAGCGTTTCGACAACTGGAACAGCGCGAACTGGAGCTGCTCCAGCGTCTCTCCGATATCGCCCGCGAGGATCAGCCAGTCTTCTGGATAGGAGGGCAGTTCTTCGAGTGCCTGCCGATTCGTCTTATGTCCAAGGTGTATATCGCTGATGGCGTATAGTTTCAAGGAATAATCTCGTCCTCTCTTTTGTTCTCATGGAGGAGTACTTGTAATACCGTACCCCGTGTTTTGTTTCTTATCATAAGATATATTCCACATAGTCTGTTTAGGAGATACCGTCATGACAACTGACCCCATAATTGTCAACAACCAGACTCCCGCCGCCAGAGATTACTATACAGCTCTCCACCAGGCCGCATTGACATTTTCATCGAGCCTTGAGCTCGATCAGGTATTACCGCATATTGTAGAGACCGTTACTTCCACTATGCAAGTAAAGGGCGCCGTCATCCGTCTCCTGGACCCGCTTACCAATCAGCTCGTTCTGGGTGCCGTTCACGGACTGAGCCCCGACTACCTCGATAAGGGACCCGTAGAGGTGGCGCGCAGTCCTATCGATAGTGAGACGCTCTGCTGCTACCCGGTCTACATCCCCGATGTCAGGAACGACTCCCGCTTTCAGTACCAGGAGGCTGCTCGTCGGGAGGGCCTTGTCTCGGCTCTGAGCGTTCCCCTGGAGGTGCACGGCAAAGCCATCGGTGTGATGCGCGTCTACACCAGCGAGCAGACGAGGTTCGACGATAGCGATGTGAAGTTCCTTTCGGTGCTGTCCAGCCTCGCCGCGCTCTCTATCGAGAATGCCCGTCTGTACGAAGGCATGAAGGACTCCTATACCGGCGTGGTCGCTGCGTTCTGGGGTACTTCCTTGACGGCGTAGTTATTGTTGCTAACTGGATCGCGGGGGCGCTGCAAGCTGGTCCCTGCCCAAAAAATCTCCCTATATTACGGGATATTGAGCTGCACAGACATTGCCACAAACGCGGTATCGGGGCCAGAGACGAGCAGGCCGAGCCGTCCGCCCGTGTAGGGCGCGTCGCCCTGATCGGACGCGGCGTTGAACGGCACGGCGGTTCCGTTGATGCTGAACGAGTACTGGTTGCCGCGTGCGATGACCTGGAGGGTATTGGCGGCGTTTTTATGGATGGCGGAGAAGCGCGTCAGGCTCTGCATTACGGCGGGCGGTCCGGTCTTCTGCGCGGCGTATTTGAGCAGGGCGCAGGTGCCGTTGCCGTTGATGACGAAGGCGTAGGCGGAGACTGTGTCGCTATCCTGCGGGGAGGTCAGGTGAAAGACGAGGCCATAATAGGCGCTCGAACTGCCTTGCTGCTGCGCTATGCGCGCGCTCAGGGTAAAGTCGGCAGGCAGCGTGCCCACATGTGCGCCGTCGGGGCAGACGAAATATGGATTATCACTGTTCGCCACACTCAGCATATATCCATTGCCCGCGATCCTGGGCGTCAGGGCGTTACTCGTGTCCTGCTGCCAGCCGCGTTGATCGTCCTGGAACGTCTCGTTGAAGGGCTGCGCGGTGCCGGTCGTCGCGGTGGATGCGCAGGAGGACGCGCTGGCCGACACGGCAACAGTCGGCGTTGCGGCTGACGTTGCCCCGAAGGGCAGGTGCAGCATGCGCGTGCTCAGGAGGATCAATCCGAGCGCGAGGAGCGTAAACAGCGCCGCTAATAACTTGCGAGCAAGCATGCTTTTTTTGCGCCTCTGCCTGGTGGGGACAGGAGCGACGAGCGGCGTGGAGAGCTGGGTAGAAACACGCATCAGAAACGCCTCCAATGCTATCCCCATCTCCCTGGCCGTCTGGTAGCGATAGGTGGGATCCTTCTCCAGGGCGCGCGCGGTGATCTGCGCCAGCTCCGTGGGAACAGCCGGGTTGACCGCCAGCACGGAAGGCGCGGGCACGTGCACATGCTGGTAAGAGAGCGCATAGAGATTCCCCTGAAACGGCGGCCGCCCGGCGAGCATCTCGAACAGGACGACACCCAGCGCGTAGATATCCGTGCGGGCATCGACGGGCGCGCCGGAGCACTGTTCCGGGGCCATGTATTGTGGCGTCCCCGCGATATCGCCGGGAAGCTCCCCGGTCGAGGCGCTCTCGCTCACGTGCACGAGAGGTCCGGCGCGGTCCGAGAGAAGCCTGGCGATACCAAAGTCGGAGAGCAGCAGCTCATTGCGATTGATGGCGGAGACGAGCATGTTCGGCGGCTTGACATCGCGATGGACGATGCCGTGCTGGTGGGCGTGGTGCAGTGCGCGCGCCATCTGCAAAGCGTAGAGCGCGGCGCGACGTGGTTCGAGCGGGCCGTTCCTGAGCTGATCGCGCAGCGTCCCGCCCGCGACGTACTGCATCGCCAGGTACACCATGTCCGGCTCCTCGCCGAAGCCATAGACCACCACGATATTGCGATGCTGCAAGGCCGCAATAAGCTGCGCCTCCTGTTTGAAGCGCACGCGAAATTCGACCATGGACGCGTCATGCCGGGGCAGGATGACCTTGATCGCCACATCGCGACGCAAGAGTTCATCGAAGCCCCTATAGACGCGCGCCATGCCGCCCTCGCCCAACGGCGCCAGGATACGATATGCCCCCAGTCTCCTGCCTACCAGCGGATCGTTCTGCATAACCCACATCTCCTCAGCATACAAGGCGCGACCGCACTCCAGCAGTGCGGTCGCATCGTGTGTATAGAGGAGATGCGGATTATCCCCTCTACACACGTAAGCCCATCATTTTTTCTTGACTGGCTTCGGAGTGGGGGTCGGTGTAACCGTTGGCGTCGTAGAAACAACCGGCGTGGCTGTCGCAGTCGGCGGTACGGGCTTTGGCGTCGGCGTCGGCGGCATGGGCGTTGGCGTTGGCGGCACGGGTGTTGGCGTCGGCGGCACGGGTGTTGGCGTCGGTGGCACAGGCGTCGCAGTCGGCGGCACGGGTGTTGGCGTTGGTGTCGGCGTCGGTGGCACGGCTGTCGGCGTTGGCGGTACGGGCGTTGGCGTCGGTGGCACGGCTGTCGGCGTTGGTGTCGGCGCCGGTTGTGCCGCCGGCTCGGGCTGTGCCGTTGGCGCGTCTGTTGCCGTCGGCGAGGGTTGCGCTGCTGGCGCGCCTGTTGCCGTCGGTGTGTCTGTAGTTGTCGTTGGCGTGCTACCGGAACTGGTTGTATCGGTCGGCGTCCCCTTATTCGTGGGCGCCAGAGCTGCTGTCGGCGTGATCGTATCGGTCGGCGTGACTGTGGCCGTGGCGGGCGTCGAAGCCGACGCGGAATCCACTTTGAGCGTCACTGGCACCGGCACCGACTGCGATCCCTGATCGGTCACGATGGTGGACGTGATACTGCCGTAGTACAGACCGGGCTTCATATTGGTGGCATCGATGTTCGCGGAGACGGCGGGCCCGCTGCCCGGCTGGTATGGGAAGGAGCCATCGATGGAGCCGCTCTGCTGCAGGATCGTTAGCCAATGCGAGCCGGACCCCTTCACCAGTATCTTACCCATACCGGTACCGCAGTTGGAGAGTTGCAGGTCACGGCTGCTCGTCTGTCCCGCCACTACCTCAGCGGAGAACGACGGCGAGCTGGCGGAGAGGCAGGGCTTATCGTTCACCGACTTGCTGACATTCCAGGTAACCGGCACCGTGATGGAGGCACCGGAGCCCGTCGTAAAGGTCATGACGTATTTATGTGGCCCGGCTACATACGAGGTGCCGGGGATACTGACGCTGAAGGATGCGTTGCCATCGCTGTTCGCCTGCGCGGAGCTCGCGGAGACGTTGAGCACGCGACCGCTATCGTTCGTTTCGGTGAGCGTATCACCTGCCGAGCATTGCGAGAAGGCGATGGTCTGCGAGCCATCGGGCGCGACACCCTGAGCGCTGCTAAACGTCAGCGAGGACGGAGTGGCCTGGCACTGCGTCTTCGGCTGCGTCGGTGGCAGCACGTTCAGTTTGACAGTCACCGTCTTCTGATCGGTCACGGAGCCGACAGTGATGGTGAAGGTGAGGTCCGCGGTATACGAACCCTGAGAGAGCTTGCCGACCTGTGCCTGGTTCAGGGAGACGACTTGCTGCCCACCCTGACCCACAGACAACTGTCCGCCCACGCCCTTGAAGTTGAGCCAGGAGGTATCGGCTCCTTGCGGCCCCACAATCTGGGACGAGAGGATACCCGCGTCGCCGCAGTTCGTGATCTGCACCGAGCCAGAGGTCGCAGAATCTGCGCCGGATCGCGCGTACAGATTAATGTCGCTCGCCGATGCACCTGCCGCGACCTGGCTGAAATTAATCGCGGAGCGGTCGACGCTCACACATGGATAGGAAGGCGTCGCGATGGTGAAATCTATCTTCACCACCTGGGTGACTCCGTTAAGATCGAAGGTGAGCGTTCCGGTATGATCGCCCTTCGACAGGCCGGAGGCGGAGACCTTCACCTGCACATCCTGGTAGCTGCCAGCCTTCAACGTACCAGATGGCATTGCCGCCGAGAGCCATTTCGCGGACGATGTGACGCTCAACGGACCGGCAGCAGGTCCGCAATTGCTGACCGTCACCGTCTGCGCGTCGGGGTCCTGATTGACGTAGCTACTGAATGAGAGTTCGCTCGTATTGACGTGGATGCATGGATGCTGGTCAGTCGGTGTTGTAGCTTTTTGCACCTGGAGCGTCACGCGCACAGAGATCTTGCTTTCGCCCAGCATGAACAGCACCTGCCCGGTGTAGACACCGACCGGCAATTGCTTGCTCGCTACGTTGATGGCGATGCTCTGCGTTTCATTGTGAGCTATGACCCTGCTCGACTGACCAATCGAGAGCCAGTCTGCTCCGTTGTCCATTATAGGAGTGGCGTACCAGGTGCCCGCTGCGCCGCAATTGGTGATGCTCGCACTGCCGCTCGCGGGGCTGGCATCCTGACCGACGACGGCGTTAAAGCTCAGCGGTGGTGCACCACCGGCGAAGCAGGTACCCGTCACGTTGAAAAAGACGTTTACCTGCTGAGTTACCGCGCCCAGGGTCAAAACGACGCTGCCCTGGTAGGTTCCCGGCGTGCTCAGACTCGTGCTCGACACGCTGATCGGGATGCGCTGCTCAGTACCCGCTTTAAAGTCGTAAGAGGGAACGTTGCTGCTCAGCCAGTTCGCGCCATCGTTGGTGTTCTGCGACACGGAGAGGTGTCCATTGCTGCCGCAATTCTTTGCCGTCACATACTGCGACGGCGGAGGACTCGCACCGAGGAAGCCGTTGAACACGAGCGATGACGTATCGACGTTGAGACAGAGTCTATCGGCGGTCGACGGATGCACGGTAAACTGCACGGCCAGGTCAACGCTGCTCGCTCCCAGTTGGAACGTGACGTGCCCGGTATACGTTCCTGGCTTGAGCGATGGGCCAGAGGCGGTGATCTGCACGTTTCTTATGCCTCCGCCCACCAGCGTCCCGCCGGTGGAACCGACGCCCAGCCAGCCACCATCGGAGTGCGCCGTGGCCGTCAACGTGCCGGAATCACCACAATTGGTGACCGCGATAGTGTTGTACAACGTGTTGCTCTGCTGCTCCTGCGCATCGAAGGAGAGCACATTCGGAGAGGCCGCCAGGCATGGCACCGCCGGCGGCGGGAGCGGCGACGTCGGCTGCGTTGTGACAGGGGCGATCTTCTGCACGATCTGGAGGATCACGGTGCGCGAGACCGTCGCCTGGCTCTTTGTGCTGCTAAAGGCCACGCTGGTAGTATACGAGCCGGGCTGCAATCCGCCCGGCAGGCCCTGGATAGTCAGTTGCCCCGGCTGCGCTCCGGTTATATGTCCGGATGGCTCGACCTTGAGCCATTTCTGGCCTTTATTCCAGTTCGCCGTCCAGTCGAGCGGGCCAGTCCCCTGGCGGCAGAGCGAGATCGTCTTCGAGACTGGCTGCTTCGAACCCTCGACGACCGGGCCCAGCATAATGGGAGACGCGTCGCCGATGCAGCCAAGCAGCCCTATCTGCGTACTCTCCGACGACAGGCTGAAGGGCAGGATGGTGATGAGAGTGCCACCCTGGTTGTAAACATAGACATTATGCTCGCTGCCGGAAGCCCACAGCGGATTTACCAGGAAAGAGACCGTAAAGGTACCACTGGAGTCGACGTTCTGCGTCAATTTCTCAGTGCTGCCCACACTCTTCGTAGTCGCAGGGAAAAAGAGCGGCGCGCTAATGCTCGCCGAATTGGCAAGGGCCGCCTGTCCCTGCGAGCTGAGCGGCGCATCAATCGTGATAATAACCTTGCTGCCAGGGGCGAAGTGGTCGCCCTGTACAATCATGCGCTCCCCACGACGCGCCACACCTACCAGATGGGCGACCGGTTGATTGACCGTTGCCTGCCTGCCGAACCAGACGATAACAAGCGCCAGGGTAAGAATGCTGCTGCCGATGAAGGCGATAATGACGATTATGAGGCAGGTGGGATGAAGGCGACTGGCCGGACGCTGCGGAGTGACCTGCTTGTGCGTGGCCGGCGTTGGCATCGAATTCGGAAAGGTGGCGTGTTGCGAGGGTGGCGTATTTGGCGGGGGCGGTGGTGTATTCGACGCGGGCAGCGGTGTATTCGGCGTAGAAGGCGGAGTACGCGGCGGAAGGATGCGCGGTGGAGGTGCAGATGGTGCGGAATTAATAGCAATCCGCCCACTTTGCAGCGGCGGGTTCACTGACGCGGGCTGGCTCCACGGCGGTACGAACGGCAGGACAAACTTGTCGTCGTCCTCGTCGTCGTCTTTCTTTTGCTCGATCTGCTGAAGCAACGTTTCTTCGTTGTCGTCCTCATCTTCGTACGAGGCGAGCAGTTCGCGTTCCACCTCCTCATCGTCGGACAGATCAGAGGCGGAGACGCCCGGCTGATCGCCAGAGGGCCAGCTGGGAGCGGGAGTCTGCGGACTATTTATGGTCTGCAAGCCGTCTACCGGCGTAATGCCTGTGACGGCGTTATCGTTCGCCAAACTTTTCCTGCGGCCACAATAGCCACAATAGACAGCTTTTTCTGGCATTGGTCGCTTACAAAACTCACACGTATGCATGATGGTGTGTCGCACTCCTTTCGCTGGAGAACATATGTCGCTAATCCCTACTACGACACACTACAAAGCCTCGCCGGGCTATATCATTATGTGCGTTAACCCCTGTTCGGAAGCGCATTCCCTACTTAATAACTATTCCACGACTCACTTAGCGGCCATTCACATATAAGTATCGTATTATTTGAGGAAGAACATGTACTAGTATAGCGCAAGCGGATCAGATATTCCAGTGGGATAGCTCACATTCCATGTTCTTTTCTTAAACTCTGCAAAAATGGAATGCTTCTGTTTCTTTCCCCCACTATATATGACGTATGAGATGCCCAAAAATACACTACTAGTTTTTTTGGTGGGAGATGATACTAAAGGGCTTTAGCCCTCGCGCCTCCCGCAGGGTTTCCAACCCTGACGGTGAGGAGTGTTGTAGTTTTAGCCGAAAGTCCTGTTTCTTTGCATCGTCTCTCTTTTCTGCTATACTGTCTGTGTAATACATTTGCACACGAACAAATCTTTATTCCGACCGACAACGCTACTATCGTATCTTCTTGATAGACAGACAGGAACGGTGCTATCGCACCTACGCTTCGCGTCACCTGTCTGAGAGGAGTGCGCTTGCGCTCAGTCGGTCGGATCAGAAGACTGAATACTGTTTGCCGGTTCCAGGGTCAATCGTTCCGCCTTTTGTAAAAGCAGTAACGTACCACCCGTTCGCTGTGCCAACCGATACATCGGGTCGATCTGGCTGAAATGCCGCCCGGCGTGGTTGACATGTATTCGCAGGCTCGGGCTGAGCCTTCAGGAGGTTTCGCTTTCCTGAGAAGCCCCTGGGCTTCTCGCCCAAGGGGAGTAGTCACACACGAAAGAGACCGTACCGCGCTCACTACGGAGCTATGAGCGCGGTACGGCCCCTTTCGTTGGAGGAAGAAGGAGTTAAGGATGCCAGTAGTCGTCTTCCTCCTCGTCGTCACCATCGCTGGCGATGCTGAAGCGCAGTATGTTGAGTAGCGCACCAGTGGCCTCGGTTTGCCGGCAGTTTATGATGTCGTCGCGTTCTTCGCGGGTTGAAGGCGTTAGCTTCTGCATGTATATATCCCTCACTTTTTTTGCTAGCCTGGGGGAACTGTTTCGCTCCCCTTTTACTATGATTGACTGAGCGCCGCTCTTTTCCAACGAGCGGCATAAGATGTGGAACGGGTAGGAAATCGATAAATCGCGGGCGCCGTAAACGTAGTCCCTACTGGGATGTATGATGGGTACGGTTCATCATTTTACCTGTAGGGGGAGCATTTCATCATTTTACCTGTAGGGGCGCGGTTCACAAGCCCGCCGCCGGTCACAAGTCCCCGTGCGTCGGCCTGGGGAGCGCGGCGGGCTTGTGAACCGCGCCCCTACATCAGGCTGGGCGGGGTTGTCAACCATGCCCGCGCGTCAGGCTGGGCCGCGCAAATTCATGGGTATCCTTCCTCAGCGCAAAAAAATGAACTACACCTACGTACGATCAAAAAAAGGTGTCGAAATCGAGCACCTATTCACAGGCACATAATGCCATCGAAAGGCTACCCGATGGTCACAAAGCCCCTTCCCTACTGTTATCGGGCCGCGGCTGCTTCACGAGCCGGATGGGGGCAAGCCCCTTCCCTACTATAGGCCCTGTAGTCGTTTAATGGTGTGACGTTCAGCAAAATGTATTGGTTGTGTGCCGCGTCTTTATGGCCTGGATATTGTCCTCCAGGGAGTCAGACTAATATTCGATGCGTCTGGGTCGTGACTCGAACATCAGAATATAGCCGGTCTCCAGGATGGAGGAGATGTCGAAGCCGAAGGAGCGCATTTTGAGACGGGTGCGCGAGAGCACGTTGCGCACCGGGCGCATCTCCTGGTCCCAGATGCCTTCGAGCATGGCCTCCTGCAAACGTTCGCGGCAGCGGGCAACGGTCCGCTCGTGGGTGTTGCCATTGTAGAAGCTGGCGAACATGACTTCGTAGGGACAATAATAGGGGAATTGCTCCATCAGAGGCAGCAAGACGCGCATCTCTCCGTCGGTGAACTGCTGCTGCTGTACTAGCAGGGGTCTTCCTTCCGTGCAGGAGATGTGCGAGAGCGTACCCAGGCTGCGATTGAGCGCCAGGGTCTCGTCGGGAGGAAGGGCGTCCATTAATGAGAAGTGCATAATATTGTCACTGTCTTGCTTGAGATACGGCGCAGATGTTTTAGGTTCACGTAGCGATAGCTTTTGCATAATCTTTCTCCTCAGTGGTACCCAGGTCTCCTACCAGCGATAACTGGCGATCAAAGAGTCAAGACCTATTCCTCCCAGGACGACCAGGAGAAATAGAACTACTAGAACAAGCCATACAGAGAGTTCGCGCCATCTCTTCGCCCCTGCGAGAGGTTCGAGCTTTTGTGCCGCCAGTTGCCCGGTCACGCGTTCTCCTTCGACTGGAGGGCGCTTTGGTAGCTCTATCTGCGAGGGGCGCAATCTGAGCGTCCCACTCGTCGGGCGCGCTAGAGCTACCGTGCGAGACTGGTACCTTTGCATGCGATAAGGGCGCAATCTCTGCGAACCGATTGGACTCGGCACTACGTCCGGCCTCGTCTGCTGCAACGTGATATCCTCTTCATCCCCACTTTCCTCCTCATCCCTACCGTCCATAACGACCTCTTCCACAGGCTCTCCCAGGAATGATCTCAAGTCTCTTGCCTCTGCACGTTTCATCTGACTCGCATTCCTTCCGTTCGTTCCCTCATCCTGCCCCCTCTCTTACCAGGAGAGGAGCGCTTCCGTTTGTTTACAGTCCAATTATGCATGCCAACCATGTACTTCTAAAACGACATGTGTTATCATTTTATTAATCATCCTTTATCATTTTGGATCAGTATATTTTGAGGATTTGATTGGGTTTGTGGGGATTGGGTTCATATGCCTGCGGATATTTTTAGATATTTTTCATCGCCTGGCACCACCCGCGAGGGTGATACCATAGAAGAGGACGCTGATGGAAGATACATCGACGATTGTTTCTCGGCCCAGGGCTCACCTGGTCGATGCTCGTCTGGCCCGGCACCTGTCGCAGTTGGAGGTCGCGGATCTCATCGGGACGACGCATGTGAATGTGAGCAGGTGGGAGCGCGGCATCACACGGCCAAGTCCCTATTTCCGCCGCAAGCTGTGCAAACTCTTCGAGAAGAGCGAAGAGGAACTGGACCTGGGCGCCCAGGGATCTGCACCACCACCCGCAGCGTCCCCTCCTCCTCATAGCGCGACGGGTCCTGCTGCTCCTTCCGTCATCCCTCCTCCCACGCCTCAACCTATCTTTGAAGCATTGTACGACCCCGTTATTCCCCTGCCGCCCTCCACGGAGCTTATCGGGCGCGGGGATGAGATGGCGGCTGTCAGGCAGCGCCTCTTCGCGGGTGGCAGCGTGGCACTGACCGCGCTCAACGGGCTGCCGGGCGTGGGCAAGACCTCGATGGCGATCGCCCTGGCTCATGATGCGGCGGTGCGGGAACACTTCAAACACGGCATCCTGTGGGCCGGCCTCGGACCCGAGCCGAGCATCGATCGACGCCTGATCCGCTGGGGGAACCTGCTGGGCCTCACGACGAACGAGATCGAGCGGCTGAAGGACCGCGAGGCGTGGAGTATGGCCCTGCGCAGCGCGATCGGCACCCGCTCCATGCTGCTCGTGATCGATGATGCCTGGAACGTTGACGACGCGCTGGCCTTCAAGGTCGGCGGTCCCAACTGCGCGCATCTTGTGACGACGCGCTACCCCACGATCGCCGCGCAGGTGGCCGGCGACGGGGCAACGACGCTGCGCGAACTGAACGATGACAATAGCATGGAGCTGCTGCGCCTGCTCGCGCCGCAGGTGATCAGCAAGGAGAAGCGCAAGGCCCTCGATCTCGTGCACGCCGTCGGTGGTCTGCCGCTGGCACTGACGCTGATGGGCAACTACCTGCGCCTGCAGGCTCACAGCGGTCAGGCGCGCCGCATCCAGGCCGCTTTACAGCGCCTGACCGCTGCTGAAGGTCGCTTGCAGGTCAGCGAGCCGCGCGGCCCCGTCGAGCGCCATCCCAGCATGCCCACCGATACCAGCCTCTCGCTGCAATCGATCATCGCTGTGACCGATCAACAACTGGACGAAGAGGCGAGGAAGGCCCTCTATGCCCTGGCAGCCCTGCCCAGCAAACCCGACAACTTCTCGGAGGAGGCCGCTGTGGCCGTGACGGCCTGCAGCCTGGACGCCATCGACGCCCTGATCGACGCGGGCCTGCTGGAGAGCAGCAGCGAGGGCCGCTACATGCTGCACCAGACGATCGCCGATTACGCCCGCCTGCACCTGCAAGGGACCGCGCCCCACGAGCGCCTGCTCCAGTACGCCCACGACTTCGTGGAGGCGCACCGCACCGACTACGAGCTGCTGGAACTTGAGAGCGGCACGATCCTCGCTGCACTGGAGGCCGCGTACACGTTGGGGAAAAAGGAAGAGTTAGTTAGGAACGTGTGCGACTTTATCCCCCATCTCCTGGTGCGCGGGAACTATTCGCTGGCCGAACGCCACATCCAGCGCGCCCACGAGGCCGCCATTGCCCTGCACGACGATCGCGCTACCGTCACAACGCTTCTTTACCGGGGCCAGATCGCGCAGAAGCAAGGAAATTACACGCGCGCCGAAACAGACTTCCAGGAAGCGCTGACCCTCGCCCGCAAGAGCGACGATCCTGAGCGCATCAGTGCAGTGCTGCGTGATCTGGGATGGGTGACATGGAAACAGGGAAACTATACTCAGGCTGAAGAATACTTACAAGAAGGGCTAGCTCTTGCTCGTCAGATCAAAGATTCTGAACGTATCTGTGGCATTCTTGAGACACTCGGATCGGTTGTTAGTATTAGAGGAAATTATCAGCTCGCCGAAGAGTATTTCCAGGAAGGATTGCAACTTGCGCGCCAATTAAATGATAGTGAACGTATCTGCCTCTTACTTATTCATCTGGGAGTAACATCAGGAGAGCAGGGAAACTATGCTCAGGCGGAAATATTCTTTCGGGAGGGTTTGGCGATTGCTCGCCAGATCAGGCATCAAGAGTGGATCAGCGCACTCCTTGCTAACTTAGGTGAAGCTGCAAGCGCGCAAGGAAACTATGCTCAGGCGGAAGCGTATTTTCGAGAAGGTCTGGAGCTTGCTGAGCAAATTGGACAACCGGAATGGATCAGCGTTCTACTTGCTAATCTAGGGTTAACCACACGTAAACAAGGAGATTTTACCCAGGCAGAAATATATTTACAAAAAGGGCTGGCTTCAGTGCGGCAACTTGGCATTCCTCAGATGGTTTCTAACGTACTCTATGAATATGGCAATCTGTATATCGACCAGAAAGAGATTGTCAGGGCCGAAGCAAAATTTCACGAGATGCTTGTTACCACGCCCGAAGAATGCCAGGACCTGCTCGCGCTGGCTCAGTATGGGCTGGCACGCGTCGCTGCTGCGCGAAACAATTTGCAGGAGGCGAGAATGCTCGGGGAGGGAAGCCTTGCGATGTTAGATACGTTGGGGCATCGCAATGCGCAGGAGGTGAGGGAATGGCTGGCGTCTATTGAGGGGTGAGCATGTTGGGCGATCAAATACAACCTTGCGCAGGTCATGGGCGCGCAGGGCGAGAGTTGTCCGCCACATTATTGCCGCCAGTCGTAGGAGCCCGCCTTGCGCGCAATACCCTTCACTTCACGAGATCGACAGTAGGGACAGGGGGCGGCGGCGCGGCTGGGAGGGGGCCTTGCGCCTGTCCTCTCGCCGACGAGGTCGGCGGCGCGGCTGGGAGGGGGCCTTCTCTCACCGACACATTTGAGAAGAGAAATTTTTGGGGGTAGGGACCAGCCTTGGCGCGTCCGTGATTTATCGGTTTCCTCTTCTATCGGGAAGAGGAAAGACGTTATGAATGCAGGATGAACGAGTAGGCAACGAGCAAAACGTGCCCAACGGGTAGGGAAATGATAAATCCGGACGCGCTGGAAGCTGGTCCCTACCCCGATGGAGGCTCAAAAAAAAGGGGTCGGTGAGAGAAACCAGGATGGGGTCAGCCCCATCCCTACTATTGAATTATTTTTCATCTTGATGCGGAGGAGGGAGGAGCGCTCTGATGACAAAGCTTGCGCCCAATGATCAGTTGAGGACGGTGCGCGAGAGCAGGCAGTTGTCGCGAGCAGAGGTGGCCGCGCAGATCGGCACGAGCCGCGTGAATATTGGACGCTGGGAACGCGGTGATGCGCAGCCCGACTATGCTGCTATGGAGAAGCTGTGCGATCTCTTTCAATTGTCGTCGCAAGAACTGGGCTTCCCATTATTGATCAGGCACACTCCGCCGAAACGTCCCGAGGCGATCTACGATTCCGCTATTCCGCTGACACAGGCCATCTCGCTGGTGGGACGTGAGCAGGAGCTGGCACAGCTCAAACAGTTGCTGCGCGAGGAGGGTGGCGCGGTGCTAACCGCGCTCAATGGCCTGCCGGGCGTGGGTAAGACCACGCTGGCAATCGCACTGGCCTATGACGAGGAACTGCGCGAGTATTTTCACGATGGGGTGCTGTGGGTGGGACTGGGGCCGGAGCCGAATATCCAGGGGCAGTTGCGGCGCTGGGGCAGGCTGCTCGGACTCTCGAGCGGCGAGATGGAGAAATTGAATAGCCGCGAGGAGTGGGCCATCGCACTGCGTACGACGATCGGGGCGCGCAAGATGCTGCTGATCATCGATGATGCCTGGAACGTCGAGGAGAGCCTCGCTTTCAAGGTCGGCGGTCCCAACTGCGCGCACCTCGTCACTACGCGCTTCCCCACCACGGCGATGCAGATGCGCGCCGCCAATCCCATCACGGTCAGGGAACTCGACGAAGAGAAGAGCATGGAGCTGCTGCGTCTGCTGGCTCCGCAAGCGGTGGAGCGCGAGACAAAGAAGGCGCGCACGCTCGTGCAGGCCGTTGGTGGTCTGCCGCTGGCGCTGACACTGATGGGCAACTACCTGCGCCTGCGGGCCTACAGCAGGCAACCGCGCCGCATCCAGGCCGCCCTCGATCTATTGAACAGCGCCGAGGCGCGCCTGCAGATCAGCGAGTCGCGCGCACCGGGCGACCGCCATCCCAGCCTCACGCCCGGCGCCTCGCTCTCGCTGCAATCGATCATCGCCGTCACCGATCAGCAACTGAACGAGGGGACGCGCACGGCCCTCTACGCGCTCTCCGTCTTTCCCGCCAAACCCGACAGCTTCTCCGAAGAGGCCGCGCTCGCGATTGCCGCCTGCACGACCGACACCCTGGATATCCTGATCGACGCGGGCCTGCTGGAGGGCAGCGGCACGGATCGCTACATGCTGCACCAGACGATCGCCGACTATGCCCGCCTGCACCTGGCGAATACCACGGCTACGGAAAGGCTGATCGCGTACGCCAATGCTTATGTAGAAGCGCACAAAACAGATTACGAACTGCTCGACCAGGAGAATGCCATCATTCTGGCTGCGTTGGAGGCGGCGTATCAGGCAAGGAAACAGGCCGAACTGATACGCGGCGTCGGCGCCTTCGCCCCTTTCCTGCTGCTGCGCGGCAATTATGTCCAGGCGGAGCGCCACGTACAGCGGGCCTACGAGGCCGCGCTGGCGCTTGACGATCGTCACAGTATTACCGACGCCCTGCGCTACAAAGGCGAGATAGCATCCAGGCAGGGCCTCTACGCCCAGGCCGCGCAAGCCTTCAAAGAGGGCCTCGCCCTCGCCCAACAGGTCGGCGATTCCGAGCGCACCAGCGCACTGCTGAGAGACCTGGGCTGGATGACCTGGAAGCAGGGCAACTACGCTCAGGCCGATGCCTATTTACAGGAAGGGCTAACTATCGCCCGCCAGGGCGGACATCTTGAGCGCATCAGCGCGCTGCTCAATACGCTCGGCTCATTAGCAGCCAGCCAGGGAGATTATCCGCGCTCCGAGGCCTATCAGCGCGAAGGACTGGAGATCGCACGGCAGAGCGGCGATCGCGAGCAGATCTGCGGCCTGCTGCTCAACCTGGGCGTCACGGCAGCCGAGCGAGGAGACGACGAGCGGGCCGAAGCGTACATGCAAGAGGCGCTGGCGCTGGCCCGCCAGATAGGTCATCTTGAATGGACCATCAGCCTGCTACTGAACATGGGCGAGATGAGCGTCGACCAGGGCAACTATGCGCGCGCCGAAGCCTACTACGCGGAAGTGCTGCCGCTCGCCCGCCAGACCGGACAGCGCGAATGGGTCAGCATCATCCTCACCAACATGGGCAAACTGGCTGTGAAGCAGGACAACTACAGCAGGGCTGGCACATACCTCCTGGAGAGCCTGGACCTCGCGCAGCAGATCGGCAGGCCGCGCATCATCTGCGTCTGCCTTTATGAGTATGGCAATCTCTACCTTAAACAAGAGCTATTAGATGCCGCCGAGGCCGCTTTCAGCGGAATGCTCACGGATATTCCCGAAGGTGACCGCGAACTGCTTGCACTTGCACAGTATGGATTGGCACGCGTTACCATAGCCAGAGGTAATCTTCAAGAAGGTCATAGACTAGGGGAGCTAAGTGCAAGAGCGTTAGAAGCAATCGGGCATCGCGGGGCGCGGGAAGTGAAAAATTGGCTCAGTTCCATCGCTACAAAGTGAGCCAGTACGAGGGGCAGCATCTATTCCAGATTGCTGCCCTTCGAAACAAGGAGAAATCATTACGGGTGCCAGAAAAAATCAGGTGTTACACCAGTAGTGGTATGAGTCGAGATAGTTGAAGGTGCAGCTGCGTGAATGGCCGTCACGCCGCTAGCTACCATAAAGGCTATCGCGATAGTCAGAACGAGCAGTAGTGGCAGGATCCAACGAATGAAACGCTTAGCCATGAGAGTTCTTCCTTTCGATCGGGCGTGCAAAGGCGCGTGAGTTGTGTGTTGTTTGTTTTCTCGCTCGCTCCCCCGTGCGCCTTGACCCCGAAAATATACTAGTGGTAGCCGAAGCTCGTCTCTTCCTTCGAGCGTTCGGTTCCCATAGGGGCGTGTTCCGGTTTCCAGCTCAGACACGCCCCATCTCCAACATCACCAATGCGACCTTTCCCGTAGGTGCGCTACCCCGCTTCAAGTCGCGGCGGGTCCTCACTATACCCGCGCGAGAGGTAGTGCACGACCGGGAGTTCATGTCCAGAGTTTCCGGGCGACATTTCGATGTCCCGTTTGTCTTGTACTAATTTGTATCGATACACCAGCGATGGTATAAGATTTTTTGCAAACCTTCATTTTTAGCGTCAACTTTCCCAGAAAAGTACTATGTTGGTACTAAAAATGTTGAGGGGAAAAAGTTGTATGTCCTACGGGGAGGAACATGATACATCACGGACGCGCCCAGGCTGGTCCCTACGACTGTCGTATTCATGTATGTTGATATCGGTATTGCTGTAGGGACCAGCTTCCAGCCATCGGTGACAATTAAATTAAAAAACGACTTGTCAAGGCAGGGAAAAAAGAAGAGAATCCATTCAAGAACAACAATCTCCATCAGAAAGGATTCTCTTCTATGCCAAAGCATACCCCCTTTCCG
>DAOTTD010000127.1:0-35979 GCA_034438015.1 Ktedonobacteraceae bacterium
GGAGCGCGGCGGGGTTGTAACGGGCTTGTAAACCGCGCCCCCTACACCATGGGCAAGGATGTCAAATGGTGGCCCCGATGAATCTCACCACCGCCCCTACACCAGGCGGGCTTATAAATCGCGCCCCTACATGATCAATCGCGCCCCTACATGATCAATCGCGCCCCTACATTTCTTGACTTTGCCGTTTGATCACTATATACATAGTATATACAGGGGGAATATCTCTTCTGTACTAACTGCTGATATCCAGGCCAATCGACTATGCAGAGCCTGACGAGCATCAATGCTCCCACATGAATGTGATCGTTGTGATCGCGGCAGTTGCGCACCGATCACAAGTTGCGCACCGGCTCAACCCGCTCTACAGGCTCCCGCAGCCTCCTTTGTGATCGTTGTGATCATTGTGATCGCATATGCGGCCATCCACTCATATGTTAATTCTCGAACATGAAGGGTGAGCGTCAGAATTTGCAGCAAACGCCCCTTCTCTGTTCATGTATGGGTATGATGTAGGGGTGGTTGATTAGATCCCTTAGCGCAAAAAATGACGCCCACCCGAACACGAGATTGCCCTTTGTCGCTCTGCATCTGCCGTGATATACTGGCAAGCGGGAGCACTACAAAACGCTTGCTCCGTGCGACGTGACCGGCGAGGCACGCCTCAAGCTGTTTAAGGGCCGGATCGGGCGGCGTGCGCCACATACGATACAGAGGTAACCAGAATGACCGAATCCTTCAATACCCTGAGAGCCTTGCGTTCCTTCACTCGCGCAGGGCGTGCCCTTATTCTCGACTACGGTGGCCCGCGCGTCGCGATCACGGTTCTGACCGATCGCATAATCCGGGTGCGGCTGGCACCGGATGGAGCGTTCGCTGCACGCCGCTCCTGGGCGGTCGCGCCGGAGGATGATGCGTTTCCAGAGGCCACATTCGAGATCGAGGAGTCGGGCCAGGGGCTCACGCTGCGAACGGCCTCGCTCACGGTGCGGATCGAACGTGACCGGGGAAGCCTTTCCTTCGCGGATGCGCAGGGGCAACCTTTTTGCGCCGACGAGGCGGGCATGCAGTGGGAGCGGGAGTCATCAGAGCCACGGCGGGTCGCCTGTGCCAGGCGCATCGAGACCGGCGAGCATTTCTTCGGATTCGGTGAGCGCACCGGGCAGCTCGACAAGCTCGGACACAAACTGATCAACTGGACAACCGATCCGCCCCACGGTCATGGCCCTGGCACCGATCCGCTCTATCAGGCCATTCCGGTCTTTCTGGCGCTCCGTCCTGGCCTTGCATACGGCGTCTTCTTCAATAATACCTGGCGCAGTAGCTTTGACATTGGGGCGGAGCGGCCCGGAATCTGGCGGATGGAAGCTGAGGGCGGCGAACTCGACTACTATGTGATCTACGGGCCGAAGCCGGAGCAGGTGAGCGAGGGCCTGGGTGCGCTGCTGGGGACGCAACCGCTGCCACCACGCTGGGCGCTGGGCTACCACCAGAGCCGCTGGGGTCATGCGCAGGAGTCGATGGTGCGCGAGCTAACGACCGGGTTTCGCACGCATGATATCCCCTGCGACGTGATTCACCTGGATATCGACTACATGGATGGCTATCGCGTCTTTACCTGGAATCCGAAGAGTTTCCCCGATCCGCAGGCGCTGCTCGGCGACCTGCGCCGCGCTGGCTTCCGCCTCGTAACGATTGTCGACCCCGGTGTAAAGAGCGATCCCGCTTACCGGGTCTACCAGACGGGTTTGGAGCACGATGTGTTCATCCACCGGGCCGATGGCACTGTGCTCCACGGCTATGTCTGGCCCGATGACGCGGTCTTCGCCGATTACACGCGGCCGGAGGTACGTGCGTGGTGGGGCGACGAGCAGAAAGCGCTCGTGGATGTGGGCGTCAGCGGCATCTGGAACGATATGAACGAGCCAGTGGTGTTTGAGCGCCCGTTTAGTGAGGATATCGGCGAGGTCGGGACGATCGAGCTCGACGCTATCCAGGGTCCCACAGGCGAGCGAACAACTCACGCGGAGGTGCATAACCTCTTCGGCTATGGCATGGCCCGCGCCTCGTACGAGGGGCTGCGGCGCTATCTCGGCGACGAGCGGCCTTTTGTGCTCACGCGCTCCGGCTTCGCTGGCGTGCAGCGCTGGAGCGCGTGCTGGATGGGCGACAACGACTCCTGGTGGGAGCACCTGGAGATGGCGATGCCGCAGCTTATGAACATGGGCCTGTCGGGTGTGCCTTTCGTTGGCACTGATGTTGGTGGCTTCGCCCGCAATGCCAGCGGCGAGCTGTTCGCCCGCTGGATGCAATTCGGCGCCTTATCACCCTTCTGCCGCGGCCACTCGACGATCGGCACCTGGCCCCATGAGCCATGGGCCTTCGGTCCGCGCGTCGAGGCGATTTGCCGCGATTACCTGCAACTGCGCTACCGGCTGCTCCCTTACCTCTATACGCTCTTCTGGGAGGCATCACAGCGTGGCATCCCGGTGCTGCGTCCGTTGCTCTATCACTTCCCGGATGATCCGGTCACCTATCCGCTCCATGACCAGGTGCTGTTAGGATCGCAACTGCTTGCTGCGCCAATCTACCAACCCGGTCGTGAGCACCGCTACGTTTATCTGCCGGAGGGCACCTGGTACGACTGGTGGAGCGACGAACTGCTCACCGGACCGGCGCACCTGCTCGCATACGCGCCGCTGGAGCGCATGCCGCTCTACGTTCGCGCGGGGGCGATTATTCCCAGTGGGCCGGACCTGCACTACACCGATGAGCGCCCGCTCGATCCGCTGACGCTCGACCTCTATCCAGGCAACGGGTCGTTTACGCTCTACGAAGATGACGGCCACAGCTTCGAGTACGAGCGCGGTCAATTCGCTACGACGAGCTACACATTGCGCCAGGCAGCAGATCGGCTGGTGTTCGAGATCGGCGCGCGCCAGGGCGCTTACGTCCCGCCAGCGCGGCGGCTCCTGATCAGAGTTCATGCTGTGGACGAGCAGGCGGCAGAGGGGCACCCCGGCGCGAGCTACGATCCTGCTCGTCGGCTGCTAACACTCCAGGTCGACGATGACGAACACGCGCGGACATTGAGTTTTAAAGGGAGCGAACTATGACACAACCCCATTCCTGGTGGCAAACGGGAGTGATTTACCAGATCTATCCACGTAGTTTTCTCGATAGCAATGGCGATGGGGTAGGAGATCTCCCAGGGATCACCAGCCGGTTAGACTACTTGCGCTGGCTTGGCGTTGACGCTCTCTGGCTATCGCCCATCTATCCGTCGCCGATGGCCGATTTTGGCTATGATATTACGAATTACACCGATGTTCATCCGCTCTTCGGGACCCTGCAGGACCTGGACGCGTTGCTACAGCAGGCCCACCAGCGTGACCTCAAAGTCATCCTGGACTTTGTACCCAACCACACCTCCGATGAGCATCCCTGGTTCCAGCAGTCGCGCTCCAGCCGCACGAACGAGCGGCGCGATTGGTATATCTGGCGCGACCCTGCACCCGATGGCGGACCGCCCAATAACTGGATGAGCAGGTTTGTCGGGCCGGCCTGGCAATTTGATGAACGTACCGGGCAATACTACCTGCACATGTACGATGTGAAGCAGCCAGATCTGAATTGGCGCAATCCAGAAGTACGCCGGGCGATGTATGATGTCATGCGCTTCTGGCTCGACCGGGGTGTTGATGGCTTCCGTGTGGACGCGCTCGAGGTGCTACTCAAGGATGAGCAACTGCGTGATAATCCACTGAATCCAGAGTGGAAGCCAGGCGATCTCCCCAGGAGTCGTCTGATAGAACACTACATCGTAGACCAGCCGGGCATGCATGAGACCATGCGGGAGATGCGTGCCCTGACCGAGAGCTATGGCGAGCGTGCGCTCATCGGCGAACTCTATCTGCCCGTGGAGCGTCTGATGGGGTACTACGGCGAGCAGCTCGACGAGATCCACCTGCCCTTCAATTTCCAGTTTGTGAACATGCCGACCTGGGAAGCGCGCACCATTCGCCAGGCGGTTGATAGCTACGAAGCGGCTCTGCCCCAGGGAGCCTGGCCCAATTGGGTCCTGGGCAACCATGACCGGTCTCGCATCGCCACACGCGTGGGTCGTGAGCAGGCGCGGCTGACCCAGATGCTCTTGCTCACCCTGCGCGGGACCCCGACCTGCTACTATGGTGACGAGTTGGGCATGCAGGACGTTCCGCTGCCGCGCGAGTTGATGCATGATCCACTAGGAAAGGAGCATCCTGAGCAAAGCCGCGACCCGGTACGCACCCCGATGCAGTGGGATGGGAGCGCCAATGCAGGCTTCTGTCCTGCCGGAGTGAAGCCCTGGTTGCCGGTCGCAAGCGACTACCACACGGCTAATGTGGCGGCGGAGCAACAAGATCCCCGCTCCTTCCTGCTGTTGACGCGTGCCTTGCTTGACTTGCGACGCTCTCATTCCGCCCTGACCCAGGGTTCGTACCAGTCAGTTGAGCAGGAGAGCGCCACCTGTTTCGTCTATCAGCGGCAGCACCAGGAGCAGCGCTACCTGGTTGCCCTCAACTTCTCGGATCAGGACCAGGTGGTGGCCCTTTCGGGGCAAGGGCGTATCGTCCTCTCCACCGCCCTGGATCGTGAAGGCCCCCTCGATCTCTCAGCGGTCCATCTGCGCGGCAACGAGGGTCTGCTGATTGACGCAGAAGGGGCGTAGGCGGCACTCTAGTAGGGATGGGGGGCTTGCCCCTATCTGGCTCTTCTCTCACTGACACATTTTTTGAGCGCCGATCGGAGTAGGGACCAGCTTCCAGCGCGTCCGGATTTATCGTTTTCCTCTCCTGGCATGTATATCTGCGCGATTTCATATGTGATGAACGTTTATGCATATGGAACGTGGAGGAACATGATAAATCCGGACGCGCTGGAAGCTGGTCCCTACCCAAAAATTCTCCCTTCTGAAAACGACTGTTTTCATGTCGGCTGGTGTAGCCACTCCATGCAGGTCTCTTCTAAAATGTGTCAGTGAGAGAACCATCCGGCTCGGGGAGCGCGATCAGGCAAAGGAGCGGAGTTCGTGGGGAAGCGGATGGAGGCAAGCCCCATCCCTGTTGAATAGTTGTGATATACTAGTTACAATGAGCAACTACCAATACACTATCATCCTACATCCCGATTTAGAACAGGGAGGTTACACGGTTACAGTGCCAACCTTACCAGGATGCTTAACTGAAGGAAAAACTATCGAAGAGGCCATCGAAATGGCAAAAGAAGCTATTCATCTGTACATAGAGTCGCTTATTGCTGATGGTGAGCCAGTACCAGAAGAACGCGAACATCCACAGGCTATTATTATTAGTGTAGCTACTTAAAATGAGGTACCATCTGCATGCCCTTCGTTAAGAAAAACGACGCAAGAGGCGCTCCACTCAATGACGCGCAGAAGATCTTTGTTGGTCGCGCGAACGAACTATACTTTTTTTCTGAGAATATCCTCAAGCCCGAAGATCCAGCCTTCAATATCATTTCTCTCTACGGCGATGGTGGCGTCGGTAAATCAACGCTGATCAATCGCTACGTTGAGATGATCAACGCCCCCGAATATAGAGAATATTGCCTGGCCGCTATTGTGGATGAACGCCAGGCAACCCCAGCCAGCATGATGGAGAAGTTTACCGATCAACTGCATATGCGCAATGAGTTCAAACACGCGCTGGCACGCTATAAGGAGGCTCTGCGCAAGCAACAGGACGAGCAGGAGACGATACAGGACGCGGTGCTGCAGCGCGCCCCCGACTTCGCCGGCGCCGCCGTTGAGGGCGTGCCCATCGTCGGCCCGCTGCTGCGCGAGAGCCTGAAGATGACGACGGCCCAGGTGCTTGGCCACTATCACAGCGGACACCCGGTCCTGGCGCGCCTGGATGATCCGGTCAGTGACCTGACGCGGGCCTTTGTGACGGAGCTTAACCGCCTCGCAGAAAGCCCGGTTGCGTTGGGCAATACGGGGCGGACAAAACGCCATCGCAGAGTCCTTCTCGTGTTTGATACCTTTGAGCAGCTCGCCGCCGAGGCTGCCCCCTGGCTGCTCGACTATTTTCTGGAGGCCGAGATCAGTAGCAATGTAGTGATCCTGACGGCGGGTCGCATTCCCATCGATCGCTCGCTGCCCGAAGATCCAAAGCGCTGGTTGCCGTATCGCGATAACCATACGATCTGCACGATCTCGCTCAACAGCTTCACATTCGAAGAGACGCGGGCTTATCTGCTGCAGCGCGGCATCGCCGATCCTGAGCGCATCGATCGCATCTGGCAACTGTCGCGTGGTCTGCCGCTCTACCTGAGCCTGCTGACCGCTGATCCAGGTTCGGATGTCGATCCGGCAACAGATGTGGTGGCCAATTTCCTCCGCTGGATACCTCAGAACGAACAGGCAAAGAGACGCCTGGTGCTTGACGCGTCGCTCTTTTCGCGTCCCTTCAATCAGGACGACCTGACCGCCCTCACCTACATCCCTGAGCATGAACGCGCCTCCTTCTATCACTGGCTCACGCGCCAGCCATTCGTTCACCTTAGCACTCAAGATGGTCGCTATAGCTATCACGAGCTGGCGGAAGATCTCTTTAGCCGCCACCTGTACCAGAGATCCCCTGACGCCTGCTATACGACGCGGCGCGCACTGGCGGCTCGCTACCGGTCGGAGCTGGACGCGCAGCGAGAGCAGGGCTACGAGGAGTATTATCGCAGCCCCGAATGGTTGAGCCTGGTCCTTGCCCTCGCGCAACAGTTGTTCCTCTTGCCGGACGGTGCCAGTCATCGCGCGGCTGTGGAGCAACTCTTCCACGCTTACGATCTGACGAAACAGGATGAAGAGATAGTGCGCATCCTGCGCGAGATTACCCAGGTCCATCTCTATAATCAGGCCAACGCCGATGCGCGTGAGGCGGCGACCCTGCTGCTGCGCTATATCGAGGCGGAGCCGATGAGCCAGGCGTATGTGACGGCGAGCGGCGCGCTCCTGCGCAAGGTAGGCGACGCCGCGACGTTCTCCCCGACGCTGCTGGCGCGCATCTATGGCAATCGCGGCGTCGCCTATCGCATTCTGGGCCTGTATCAGCAAGCAATCGAGGATTTCGATCGCGCCATAACTCTTGATGCCGCCTACGCCTGGGCCTATGGCAATCGCGGCATCACGTACCGCTCCAGCAAGAACTACGAACGCGCACTCGCGGATTTCAATATTGCGACTGCGCTGGATAATCACCTCGATTGGATCTACGTCGCGCGCGGCGATGTCTTGCGTCACCTCGGTCGCTACGATCAAGCGATCGAGGACTTTGATCACGCGATAGCCCTTGATCCCGCTTACGCCCAGGCCTATGGCAGCCGTGGCCGCGTTTACCGCATTCTGGGCAGATATCAGCAGGCGATCGAGGACTTTGAGCGCGCGATCGCCTTTGATCCCGAACGCGCCTGGTTCTATGCTCAACAGGGTGAGAACTACCGCGATGTGCAACAATTTGAGCGGGCGATCGAGGCGTACAATCAGGCGATTGCCCTGGCACCGGAGTCGTTCTTCTGGGCCTATGGCTCGCGTGGCTACACCTACTTTCGCCTCAGAGATTATCAGCACGCCATCGAGGATTTCAACCGCGCGACCGGGCTCAATCCAATCTATGTCTGGGGCTATGGCCAGCGTGGCCGCATCTACCGGCACCTGGGTGTATACGATAAGGCACTGGCGGACTTCAATCGTGCCATCGAACTCGATTCCAGCGATGCCTGGGCCTATAGCCATCGCGGACTGGTCTACTTCTATATGAGCGACTATGCGCCGGCGCTGGCGGACTTTAATCGCGCCATCGAGCTTGCTCCTGATTACGTCAACGCTTACGGTCGGCGTGGCGGGACATATCTCAATCTGGGCGATCTTGAACACGCCCATGAAGATTATATGCACAATTATAGGATGACGCCGCACGATGCACGTGCCTGCTGGCTTGCGACGTGGACCACGCTCTGCCTGCAACGTCCGACCGCCCAGACTGCCAGCGTGCTGGAGGATGCCACCGTACAACGCCCAGAGAGCTACTTTGCCCTTCTCTGTCGCGGCCTGGCGTTCTGGCTGCACGGTCAGAGCGAACAGGCGCTGGCCGAGCTGCAAAGAGCTCAGGAAGCGCGTCCGCACATGTGGGATGCGCCTTTCTGGCAGGCCCTCATCTACGGCTCTCAGGCCCGCCCCGAGGCGATACAGGCTCTGGAACAGTCCAGGCGTCTTGCTATACCCTCGATACTCCTTGCTCCCTTGCGCTGGCTAGAAGAGGATCAGCCCGCGTTTTACGCGCAATATCTGGCTCCCCTGCTCGCGTGATCGACTAAGGATGAAAACAGAGGAATGGTGACAGGTCCAGTTCTCCCCAGAAAATGTGGATAAATGTCGTATCCTGTGGATAAATTGACATATCAAGATACGATTCTTGAGCTTCTGGACTATTTTGCAGCAAAAAGAACCGGGCCCCCATAGAGGTGCCCGGTTCTTTCGTCTGCCAGTGATGCTGTAAGCGCCCGTGTTGGACCTAGTAGCGTCCCCCGCGAGCCGCCGCAAAACGTCTGTTGATCTCGTCCCAGTTGACGACGTTCCACCAGGCATTGAGATACTCGGGACGGCGGTTCTGGTACTTCAGATAGTAGGCATGCTCCCACACGTCGTTCCCAAGAATGGTAAAAAGACCATCGCTGATGGGGCTATCCTGGTTGGCTGTGGAGGTAATCTGGAGCCTGCCGCTGCCGTCAAGGACCAGCCAGGCCCAGCCGGAACCGAAGCGCTTGGCGCCAGCATCGTTGAACGCGGCCTTAAACGCGTCGAATGAGCCGAAAGTGGAGTCGATCGCGCTGGCGATCTCGCCTGTGGGTGCGCCGCCGCCATTGGGCTTCATGATCCGCCAGAACATACTGTGGTTAATATGACCGCCGCCATTGTTGCGCACAGTCGTGCGTACGTTCTCAGGTACCTCGTTGAGACGGCGAATCACATCTTCGATCGCCAGACTCTCAAACTGAGTTCCCTTCACAGCGTTATTGAGATTGGTTACATAGGTGCCATGGTGCTTGTCATGATGCAATTGCATCGTCTGGGTATCGATGTACGGCTCCAGCGCATCATAAGCGTACGGAAGTGGTGGAAGTTCAAAAGCCATCGGACACTCTCCTTACTTATATATCGTACGAGGTCGCGTACTTAGTTTCTCTATGAGGCAAAAACGTTTTTTTCGTTCGTGACCTCTATTTCTACTGTACTCAACAGTACAGCAGGTTTACCACTTTAGTTGTATGCCATGAATGAGACTATTGTCAAGCAGAAGGATATGCGCAACATAGTAAAATTGATAGCTATCTTTCTTTACCAAAACATGCTATATTCTGATTACAATTTCGTCAAATAACGAAATTGATGAGGCAAAGGAGATGCCTAGTAGCGTGGTTGCTTGGAGCAGTATATGACACAGGACCAGGATCAATTTTCTGGAGAAGGACGACAAAATCTTAAAGTGATTCTGCTGGTTGAAGATGATCGCGATATCGGTGAGGTGCTTGTAGAGGCGATTACCCATGAGTCACCTTACCAGGCAATGCTAGCGACCGACGGCTTCGAGGCCCTGCACATGGTGCAGAGTATCAAGCCAGGCCTGTTCATCCTTGACTATCAGTTGCCCGGTATGAATGGCGTTGAATTGTATGATAAGTTGCACGCCATTAAAGCGCTGGCAGATGTTCCCGCACTTATGATGAGCGCGCGACTACCCCGGCAGGAGCTTGAAAAGCGCAAAATCGTAGGTATGAACAAGCCCGTCGATCTAGATGAGTTTCTGCAAACCCTCGACCAGCTCCTGGCTTGAATGCATGCCGCGTGTGCATTTAAGTTTTATGCAAAGGTTAACTTATCTCTAAACGATGCGCGTAGTCGCTATCCAGTGCTATAATCAGGTCCTGAAATGATTTCACTAGTTTGCGGTTGCGCAACCGGTAATAGACGACATTGCCCTCGCGACGTGGGGTGACGAGACCAATCTTTGTCAGCAAACGCAGATGCTCAGAGGTTGTGGCAGCCGAAAGTCCTATTGCCCTGGCGATATCTCCTGAACGCTTTTCCGGCATCTCAACATCATCGTCTTCGCCCGGTATGGCCAGCAGTTCTAAGATATAGCGCCGACTGGTATCACAAACCATTGATAGAAAAGTATCAACATACTTATCTACTTCTGGCGGACGCCGAGGAACGGCCTTTTCATCTGATGTTGATGGCTTCTGAGCGGTCATACGATGTACCCATCCTTTTCTAAAAATTGAGGGGAGCAATCTGTCCCGTCCAATAAACTGATCAATAGTAAGTATCATTGCCGCATATGTAAATGGCAATTTCTTGCGTAGTTATTATAGATACATAACGATACAGTGGTACATAACGATGCAGCGCGTTTCGTTTGCATTCTGTACGTGGCTATATCTTCTTTTTTTAACAGATGCCGTCGACTGTGTTATAATGCCGCCAGACAACCATTTGTTCTAATTGTTTGAACACAGGTAGTGGAAACATTTCAGGAGAGGTCTACGAGATGTTTATCGGGAAGATCGTGAAGTCGGATTCGCATATCAATTATGTCTGCCAGATATACGGGCCGAACGAGGTCGAGGTGGAACCGAGCTCCGCCGATTATGCCTTTGGTCGCTTTGTGCGCGTTGCCATACGCTCGAACCAGGCCGACGATCCAGACGCGACGCTGGATTTCGCGCTCGGCATCAGCCAGGAGCCTGTGACATACGCGGTCGGTGTGATCTATGACACTATTCTGCTGAATCCAGCCTTTGGTTCGCTCGGACCTCGCCTCTCGAACGAGGCCCAGGTGGAGCTCTTCTCTCCCGACTATATTTCGGAGAAGGCGGTGTTGATCTATGTGATGGTCCTGGGCATGATGGAGCTGCGCTCACCAGCTTCTGATAGCGCAACGGTTCTCTCCACGATGCACGGCGTTCCATTGCTGTCGCTTGAGCTTGGCAGCGAGATCGAGACGATGACCGATGAGGAGGTGCGCGCCTTCCACTTCTTTAGCGATCCCGCGTCTGGACCCGACAGTCTGGCGCCGTATCTGCACATGGGCTACCTGCCCCATATTATCGCCCAGCGCAATAGCCTGCTCCCGATGGTGACGTTGCGCATTATCGATCAACTGGAACGTTTATTTCCGCAAAATCTCTCGCTGCTCTCTATCGTAAAGCGTAATTTCGCCTGGCGCCTCAAGGTGGAGACCACTGGTTAACGGAGCTCTTCAATGATTGAACAAGAAAATACCCTGCCATCCAGCTCACTTTCACTGCGTAAACCCGTGGGCATTACCAAAGGTCCGGGCGAGACGACGCACGAGTATACGTTTGTCTCGCGCGACGATGCGCAGGTACTCAAAAATGGGGAGTACGTGTACTACGAGCTCTCCGATCCTGATCAACACGGCGCGAATGGCACCAGAGTTCCCCTGCGCCGTGTGCTGGGCCGCGTTATGAAGCGCGTGCCGCTGCAGCTCTATCCCGATACGTTCCTGGGCGAACCTGAGATCTCGCCGGCCCAGGTGGCGGCAATGGTGGGCTACAATGCGCTCACCAATGAGCTGTTCGAACTGCACGTAGCTATTATGGGCTACTACGATCCCACGACCGACTCGTTTATCAATCCCTGGATTCCGCCGCAATCGGGCAAGCAGATCTTTCTAGCTGATGACGCCATGCTGGCGCTGATCTTGAGCCGCAAACAGGACCGGCAGCCGGGCTCAGCGACGATCGGCTCCCTGCTGACGCGCCCTCCCAACGCGGTGCCCATCGTGCTCTCGGTGAAGGATGTCGTGAGCACCCACATGGCGATTATCGCGAGCACCGGCGCAGGGAAAAGCTACCTGGCAAGCGTGATCATCGAGGAGCTGATGCAGCCGCACAACAAGGCGTGCATTCTGATTATCGACCCCCACGGGGAGTATGGGACGCTGGACCAGATTGCGAACGCGCCACAGTTCTCCGAAGATGGCGATGGACACGACGGCGGCTACCGGGCGCAGGTCCGGGTCTATAAGCCGGAACAGGTGAAGGTACGCCTCTCTACGCTCAACATGGGCGATATGCGCTCCCTGCTGCCGGAGATGACGGAGAAGCAGCAGTACCTCTTGAGCCGCGCCCTGCGCAAGGTCCACGAGTCGAAGCGCGGCACCCCCTGGGGTGTAGCCGATCTGAAACAGGCGATCAAGCAGGTCTCGAAACAGAAGGGCGACGAGGATAGCGAGGGAGCCGACGATTCCAGTACGGTCCACGCGCTGACGTGGCGTGTGGAGCAGCGCTTCGAGCATAGCTTCACCTTCGACGATACGCAGCACCTGGACCTGCCAGAGATCTTCAAGCCGGGCCAGTGTACCGTGCTACAGTTGAACGAGATCGACGAACGCGACCAGCAAGTGATCGTGGCGACGCTGCTGCGCCGCCTTAATCAGGCTCGTATGGATACCGAGCGCGGCAAGGTTCACAGCGGCGAATCGTATCTGCCCTATCCGGTCTTTGTCCTGCTAGAGGAGGCTCACCACTTCGCGCCCGGTGGCACCGAGGTCGTCTCTACGTCGATTCTGAAGCAGGTGCTGGCGGAGGGCCGCAAGTTCGGCATCGGCGTGGGCCTGATCAGCCAGCGACCCGGTAAGCTCGATGCCGATGTGTTGAGCCAGTGTCAGACGCAGTGCATCATGCGCATCGTGAATGAGATCGACCAGAAGAGCGTGGCGGCGGCTATCGAGGGTGTGGGCCGCGATCTGCTAGAAAACCTGCCGGCGCTCTCCAAGGGTCAGGTGATCGTCGCGGGTGCAGCCGTCAATACGCCGGTCATCTGCCGCGTGCGCCCCCGTTATACGCAGCACGGCGGCGAGAGCAAGGATGCGCCTGATATCTGGCAGCGCTACTTCAGTCGCGATACCCAGGAGAGCCGTCGCCGCAGCGAAGCGCCCTTGAGCAATAACAAGGGCTTCAACTTGATGAGGTAGCACTATGACCGCTCGTTCGTCACTCTCTTTCCTGCTGCTCCTCGCCCTGACCGCGTGGAGCGCGCTGGTGCTGTTCACACGCTTCGTCGCGCCGGGTACGGCCCTGTCGTTCGTCGCGTTCTTTATTATTCTGCTCGTGGCGCTGACCAGCACGCTCACGCCCGTTGCGTATGCAATCAGCCGGGTAGTGCTCGCGAAACGTGCGTACCGCACGACGATGCGCCAATCTTTGCGCGAGGGGATGTTGTTGACGTTTGTGGCCGTGCTTAACTTGCTCCTGCTCGTCCTCCATAGCTGGAATATCTTTACGGCGCTTGTGAGCCTGGCCGCCGTTGTAGTACTCGAGATTCTGTTTCTGGCGAGGAAGTAATGAGACATCTGCTCGTTATGCGCCCTGGCGCTATCGGCGACAGCCTGCTGGCGTTTCCGGTCATCCAGGCGTTGCGAGCCTGTTACACGGCTCCTCGTGTGACCTTTGTCAGCAACGCGGCGATCCTTCCACTGGCCCAGGATGCCGGTCTCGCCGAAGAGGTCTCGGACTACGCCCTGGCGCTGTGGAGCGGGCTCTTCTCTACGGCGGGCGTGCGTAGTCCTGCCTTGCGGGATATGCTGCAACGTATTGATCATGCGATCTGCTGGCTGCGCGATCCCGACGATATCGTAAAGCACAATCTGCTGGCGCACAGCATCGACCATATTGTCATCGCGCTAGGGCGCCCTGCCGGGGAGGTGCATTGCGTGGATTACCTGGCGCGGACAATCTGGCCTGCTAACCCTCCTTTGCTGGTTCCCGGCGCTCCCATCATCCCACCCTATGCTGAGCGACGCGTGCCTGCTCGCATCGCTATTCATCCTGGCAGCGGTGGCATGTACAAGTGCTGGCCCGTTGCCCACTTTGCGACCATCATCGATGCGTTATGGCGGCGCGACATTCCGGTCCTTCTGCTGGCCGGACCCGCCGATACTGAGATCCTGGCGGATCTGCTCGCTCGCCTTCCAGCTCCTCCTGACTCCACGTTGCTCACAATATTGCGTGATGCGCCGTTGCGCGTCGTCGCGCGGGAGGTACAGCAATGTTGCGGCTATCTCGGCAATGACTCCGGCATTTCGCACCTGGCGGCCCTCTGTGGTGTTTCAACCGTAGTACTTTTTGGCCCAACCAGTCCAGCAATCTGGCGGCCTTACGGTAGCTCAGTCAGGGTTCTTTTTGAGCGTGAGCTGGCGAATTTACAGCCGGAGACAGTTTTGTATACTATAGAGGAGTTCTTCTATCTCACGTACGGACATCCCAGAAATTTGTGAGTGGAACTGGCACTTTTGGAGTGATGAGGCTACTGAAGTAGCAAATCTCCATATGTTATATTATACTCAAGTGTCAGAGAGGAGGTTCTTATGATTGATGACCACCCCGAGTTGCGGCAAGGGCAGGTGCCCGAGCCGCCCAAACTAGTGCTTCCCGCCCCACTGGAGGATACGCAACGCTACTACGTCCATCCCGATCAGATACGGCTCAGACCACCTTCCAGACTCGGCCATCCATTCGAGGGACTCGCCCGGCTCTGGCGGCGCGATCCGGCCTATAAAGTGCTTATGATCGCTGCAGGCATGGTTCTTGTTGCCGGTATCATATTTACGATATTCCTTGTGAGTATGCTCGCCCAGGCCGCGACTCCAACCAATACAGCGAGCACCACGACTACCACGCCACCAAAGACCATCACCAACTCACAACCGACCTTCCCTACGCCGTCTGGTGGCAGTGGCAATAAGAATACTAGCCAGCCGCCCAAGAGTGGAACGCCTGTGGTCCTGCCGACCCTGACGCCGGCTTCTACACCCACAGCACAGCCGACCCAGCCGACGCAGGGAACGCTGAATCCGCAGATCGTTTCTATCCCGCAGCAGGTGCGCAGCAACAGTACCGTCCCCGTGACTATCAGCGTGGGCCAGTCCGGAATAGAGGTGCGCCTGCAGGTCACTTACGACCAGGCGCCCAATACGAATACCAGCGGCCCGTTGACGACGGATGCTAATGGCAATGTGACACTGAACTGGCACGTCACTGTTTTTTCGTTGAAACAACACGTGATCGCGCATGTGACGGCTTTTGCCACCGATCAGAATGGTCAGCAGATGCAGTCGCAGACAGTCTCTGTGACGGTCGTTAGCAGAAATTAGTAGGGATGGGGCTTGCCCCCATCCCCCTCATGGAGCGCGCTCAGGCCGGGGAGCAGCGTCCTCGGGAAACCGGGTGGGTTCTCTCACCGACACATTTTTTGAATGCACATCGGGGTAGGGACCAGCCTGGGCGCGTCCGCGATTTATCGATTTCCTCCCCTAAAATGAATATATGCATGTATTCATACGTATTGAATGTTTATTTGTATGGAACGTATAGGAACATGATAAATCCGGACGCGCTCGAAGCTGGTCCCTACACAAATTCTATCTTCTGAAATGTGTCAGGGAGAGGAACGTCGTCTGCGCGCGGTGATTTTATTCGTGTTTTGTACGTATAATTCTAGTACACGACACTGTGCTCGACTATTGCTCCTCAAGCTAACCAAAGGGTGATCCATGACCATCAGCGAAGATGCCGGCCAGATACGACAGGTGCAGACCGCCGCGCGCCTCGTTCGACAGAACACGAGCCGGGTCATCGTGGGAAAAGAAGAGGTGGTCGATCTGCTTGTGGTCGCCCTGCTCTGCGAGGGTCACGTGCTATTTGAGGATGTGCCTGGGATTGGAAAAACGACGCTGGCGAAGTCTCTGGCCCGTTCTCTCGGCTGCTCGTTCCAGCGCATTCAGTTCACACCCGATCTGCTGCCATCGGATATCACGGGCATTACCTTCTATAATCAAAAAACTGGCGAGTTCGAGTTTCGTCCTGGTCCCCTCCTGGCTCAGATCGTGCTCGCCGATGAGATCAATCGCGCCACTCCGCGCACCCAGTCCGCGCTATTGGAGGCAATGGAGGAACGCCAGATCAGTATCGAGCGCGAGACGATCAAGCTGCCACGCCCATTCGTTGTTATCGCGACCCAGAATCCTATCGAGCTGGAGGGTACCTTTCCCCTACCGGAGGCGCAGCTCGATCGCTTCCTGATGCGCCTGCGCCTGGACTATCCCAGCCAGTCCGAGGAACGCCTGATTCTGCAACGCTTCAAAGAGGAGCAGCCGCTGCAAGATCTGACGCCGGTTCTGGACGCTGAACGGTTGCAGGGCCTGCAAAAGATTATTCGCAAGGTGCATGTGGAGCCC
Organism: Ktedonobacteraceae bacterium; assembly: GCA_034438015.1. Taxonomy (GTDB): domain Bacteria; phylum Chloroflexota; class Ktedonobacteria; order Ktedonobacterales; family Ktedonobacteraceae; genus JACDAE01. The sequence goes on from DAOTTD010000127.1 coordinate 16,317, forward strand.
GGCGTGGAGAATTATGTCGTTGAACTGGTGCGGGCTACGCGCAACCATAGCGGCATCGAACTGGGTGTGAGCCCGCGCGGCACGCTGGCCCTCTACCGCGCCAGCCAGGCCTATGCGGCTATTCATGGCAGAAATTATGTCATCCCCGACGATGTGAAACGCGTGGCCCGACCGGTCCTGTCCCACCGTATGATCGCGACCAGCCAGTCTCGCCTGCACGGTCGCGTTATGGAACAGATCGTAGATGATGTGCTGCATAGCGTCGCCGTTCCCGTGGAATCATGAGAAGCTTCAGGACGTTAGAGACATTCAACATCAGGCGTCGCGCGCCGATCAAAGATCTGCGGGGCAGTCCCACGGATAAGCGCTGGTATTTGCTGAGCGTGGCGCTGCTCCTCCTCGGCATCCTCCTGCATCAGCCGTTGCTGATCGTGGTGGGTATCTTGCTGCTGCTCGTCCTGGTCATCATCGATATATGGGCGCTCTATTGCCTCGACAACCTGTACTACCAGCGTCGTTTCAGTGAGCAGAATGTGCTCTTCGGCGAGGAGGTGACGCTCTCACTCTCGATCGAGAACGCGAAGCTCCTGCCGCTGCCGTGGCTGGAGGTCGAAGATACGATACCGCGCGCCCTGACGATCAAGGGGCAAAAGTTGCAGGGTGGACGACGCAATGATATGGTCTCGCTTGAGAGCCTGTTCAGCACGCGCTGGTACGAACGGGTGACGCGCCGCTACACGCTCCAGTGTAACGCGCGCGGCGTGCATACCTTCGGCCCGACAAAGCTGCGCAGCAGCGATATCTTCGGCTTCGTCAGTCGCGAGATGGAGCTCTCCAATCGAGAATACCTGCTCGTCTACCCGCTCGTTGTTCCGCTGCATAGCTTTGGCCTGCCCGCACGCCATCCCTTTGGTGATAGGCGCACACCGCCGCGGCTGCTGGAAGATCCCTTGAGCGTAGCCGGCGTCCGCGATTATGTCTATGGCGATGGCCTGCGCCGCGTCAACTGGAAGGCGAGTGCACGTGCTATGAAGCTGCAAAGCAAGGTCTACGAGTCGACGACGACCCACACGCTGGCGCTCTTCCTGAACATCGTCTCCCAACTCGATATCCATTACGGCATCCGGCCAGATCTGCAGGAGCTCTCTATCTGCGCCACGGCCTCGGTCGCCGCTTGGGCGCTCGACGAGGGCTACGCCGTGGGCCTGTATACGAATACGCTCATGTTCATGCCGGAGGAAGGCGTGACGCAGCATATCGAGGAGAGCGAAGGCCAGCAAGATGCCGCCATGGCCCGTCTCGATCGCCGCCGCATTCATCTGCCCGCCACCAGCAATGAGGAGCAGCGCAGGCGCATTATGGAGGTCCTGGCGCGCATCCAGTCCTTCTTCGGCTCCAGCATCGAGGATGTGCTACAGACTGAGCGTACGCACCTGCCCGCCGGAACAACCGTCGTGCTCGTCACCAGTATGCTGAGCGAGCAGCTCATCGACATACTGAGCCGCATCTATCGGAACGGCCACTCGGTAACTATCCTGTTCGTGAGCGATAGTCCTCCGCCGATCAAACTGGCAGGCATCCCTATCTACCACCTCGGCGGCGAGACAACCTGGCAGGCATTCGTCGATGCCTATAGCAGGACCTCCGATGATCAGGAAGACGAGCTACAGGGCAGTCCGGGCTTTCATTTGTAGATCTTCTGACCAGTCAATCATGATCCTTTAGAATGGATGGAGAAAAAGGCTGCACCTGGCCCTCGACGACGTGAAAGGTGTGGGCCTGCGCCAGAATCTCGGGTGGCAAGCTGGCGAGATCGGTCGTAGTGAGAAGGACCTGTTCATGCTGGAGAACCTGTTGCAGCAGATACTCGCGGCGGGCATGGTCGAGTTCGCTGAATACATCATCGAGTAGGAGGAGCGGCTCATCGCCGGTGCTGGCACGCATAAAGGCCAGTTCCGCGAGCTTGGTGGAGAGCGCGGAGGTGCGTTGCTGGCCGCGCGAGCCGTAGATCAACATATTCACGCCGTTCACCTGGAACTCCAGGTCGTCGCGGTGCGGTCCCAGCAGGCAGACGCCCTGCATAATCTCCTTCTTGCGCGCGTCGCGCAGTTGGACGCGATAGTATTCCGGCGCCTCGGCAAGGCTCCAGGCCGGATCGACCTTAAACGAAGGACGGTAGATGATCTGTAAATGCTCCTGGCCTCCGCTGATCGCCTCCTGAAAGCCGCTTGCCTGCTGATTGAGCGCTGAGATCATATGCTGGCGTTCATAGATAATCAGATTTGCCAGCGTTGTCAGCTGCTCATCCAGGTAGTCGAGCATGCGAGGATCTTCCTGTTGATCGCGCACACGTTTGAGCAGGGCCGAGCGCTGCGTCACGATCTTGCGATACCTGACGAGCGCCTGGCAGTAGCGCGGCTGGACCTGGCAGAGCGAGCGGTCGAGGAAGCGCCGGCGTTCCTCGGGCGAGCCATCGACCAGGTGCAGGTCGGTAGGCGCGAACAGCACAACCTTCATCTGCCCGATCATATCCATCGTCTTTTTCGGCACGCTGTTGAGCTTGAGGCGTTTGCGCGGCGTGTTAGCGGGGAGTTGGAGCGGCTGGTGGCCTGTTGAGGCGTCGCCGCTCATCTCGGGCGGAGTGGGATCGAAGATAATCACTTCAAGCTGTATCTCACCCCCATGGCGGTGCAGGTCGCCGGTAACGTGGGCGACGTGATCGGGGGCATGCCAACTTACCACCTCGCGATCGCTACTTGCGTGAAAGGAACTGGCCGTAGCCAGCAGCGCCACCGCTTCGAGAAGATTCGTCTTTCCCTGAGCGTTATCTCCGTAGAAAAGAAAGAGTCCTCGTCCCAGCGTCAGTTCGAGTTGTCTGTAGTTGCGAAATTCGCTCAAAGAGAGACGAGAGAGATACATGCACCCTTCCATGAAAAAGAGGGAACTATTCAGGTTCCCTCTTCTCACTCCTCGCCGCTGCGCGGCTCGCACGATTTCTGGTGTGGGTGGCCGGTGGGCGGCCTGAGCCGCCCACCGGCCACCCACACCAAATCTCTTGCGAAGCGCCAGAGGCGCTGAGGAGTCCTGAACAGTTACAAAAGAGTAAGAGAGAAGATTAAAGTGGTGGGGCGACGACAAACATCGCCCCGAGACACGATTTAGCGATTGGTGCTCATCGGCATGATAACGTATGTATAGTCGTCGGGTCCGACGGGCTTCAGCACGCCGGGACGCGCGGCAGTCGTCACCTCGATAGCCACCTCCGGCGTATCCAGGACCGCGAGCACATCGGCGAGATACTTCACATTGAAGATAATCTGCTGCTCGGGACCATCAACGGCGGCATTGATCGTGCTCACATTATTGCCCACATCCTCGGCGGTCGCCTCGATCGTCAGCGAGCCGGAGTCCGAGCCATCGCCGCTGCTCAGCTTCACACGCGTGATATTCGAGCTATCGCGTGCGAAGGGCGTCACCGAGCGTACAGCGGCGGCGAACTCTTTGGTCTCAACCACCGCGCGCGTCGTATGCTCCTTCGGGATCACGCCGCGCACATTGGGGAAGGTCGCCTCGATCAGGCGCGAGACGAGATCGATATGCTCGGTATGAAAGAGCACCTGACTGCGATTGGGCGTCACGACCATCTCCACCACGCCCTCGCCCGGCAGGATGCGCGCCAGCTCAGTCAGTGTGCGGGCGGGAATAAGGATGCTGCCGTGCGACTCCTCGTGGCCGGGGAGCGCCGCCTCGCGCACGGCGAGGCGGAATGCGTCGGCGGCGGCGAAGGTCACTTTCTGATCGCCCACCTCGACGTGGACGCCGGTAAAGACCGGGCGCGAATCGTCATCGGCGGCGGCGAATGCCACCTGCTCGATCATCTCCTTCAGCAGTTTCGCATCCAGCGTAACGGGTTCCTCGCCACCCTCCGCGCTGGGGATCAGCGGGAATTCGGACGGGTCCATGCCCTTGATATTGGCGCTGCTGCGCAGGCTCTTCACGTTGACCGTGTGCGAATCGTCGGCCACCGTGAGATCGATGGACGTCGGTGGCAGGCTGCTCACGAGATCGGCGAACAGCTTCGCCGGGACCGTCGTCGTTCCCTCTTCGGCGATCTCCGCGTCGATCCAGCAATTGATGCCGATCTCCAGATTCGTCGCTGCCAGTTTCAAGCGGCCAGAATCGGTCGCCAGCAAAATATTGGCGAGTATGGGAAGGGTGCTACGGCTTGAGACCGCGTGGCTGACAGCGGACAAGCCGCGACTCAGATCCTGTTGTTTACAAGTGATTTTCACTGACGTTTTCCTCCGGACAACCAAAAACACATGTAAGAATTTCTCGGATAGTATAGCTTATTCGGCCTGATGTGTAAACCAGTCGGAGTGTGTTTCAATGGTCTCTCTATTTTGCAAACGGCCAGTATCTGTGTTTTCTGCTTTTTCTCCTACTCAGTGAACAGTTGATTGTAGGGCATGTTGTTGGTTTCATTTTGCTATTATTAAGATGATGCCAAGGACCAGACGCGAATTGGTCTGGTAGTTGTTGTCCTTCTTCGTCCCTTCTGAGCTCAAAATCGCTGTTTTTGTTTATTGAGGGCGGTTGATTTCCTCGTTTGTTTGTGAAGGTTGCTGTAGTATTTGTTATTTAACAATGGCAAAGCTAATAGCTATGACAGTACTTGCAGTTGTTGTGATTTAATCTGTGTGCTGCGCTAGATTGGCTCTACAGGCTGGCTTACGAGGCATATATATCCTCCAAATGTTATACTTCGACGATTGCCATTTTTTCCCTCCAATTACCAAGTTTTAATAAAAATTTAGCCCTGATGCTCTCTTTTAGTAGCTACTCTCTACATAGCGATTGGAAGCTACAAGATTTATATAATACTGTTTCCTCACGTCACAAATATGTAGAACAAAAATAAGCTATCAACCTATGTTATTTCATAAATATGCACAGAATGCGGAATGCGTTCATAAACTTGATACAGCAATCTAAAATAAGCTATACTCCTATCCAAAGGGTAGAAGTAATGGAATAATAGGAGTACAGACATGCTTTCTAATATACAATCCCAGAAGGCAATCAATATTTTTTACTGCTATGCTCATGAAGATAGAAAGCTACGAGATGAATTAGCGAAACACTTAAGCAGTTTGCGATGGCAGGGACTTATCACTGACTGGCATAATTTTGATATCAGCCCTGGACAAGAGAGGGGAAAAGAAATTACCGATCATTTAGACAATGCAGATATTATTTTACTCCTCATCACGCCTGATTTCATGGCTTCGTATGATTGTTACGAAGTTGAAATGAAGCGAGCAATTGAAAGACACAGAGCTAAGACTGCTCGAGTGATACCTATCCATCTACGTCCTGTTGATTGGGAAAACGCTCCTTTCAGCGGTTTGCGAGCACTTCCAACTGGTACAAAATTTGTCACTGAATGGAATAATAGGGACAGTGCATACAAAGATATTAGTGAGGGTATTAAAAAAGTCGTTGGCGAATTTCTCGGATATTCTCAGAAGAGCCAACCAATACAACCAGTGTCAAAACCTTCTACTGGAACAAATCAAAGCCCATTTGCTACTCGATCTAGTTATACTACCCCGCAAGTATTAGTTGAGCGTAGGCAATCTGGCCAGAGACCGCAACCCCAATCTCTTTCATCCAATCACTTCTCACAAGATGCTATTGATGATCCATTTTCTATTTCTAGCTCCCCAGCTGTAGAAGAGGAAAGTGACAGTTGGTTGCATTTTAGATGGTTTATCCTCGTAAGCGCAATTACTACAGGGATCGTATTTGCAATCGGCTTGATTTTTCCTATGACAACAAACTTAAAGCTATGGCTCATACCATGGGTTATCTGTCTTATCCTTGGAGGGGTTGAGACTACTCACTTTGATCAATGGTATTGGTTTGTCGGTTTTGTAGTTCTTAGTCCACTAACAGGGTCACTCTATGCTGTAGTACATCCTGAAGCGAAGCCACATCGGCCAATTAATATGAAACAATTGATAATTATGCTGTTATTCTTAGGATACGCACTGCTTGCCGTTGCGTTCATCATCAATGGCACGTTCAACGTAGCTCTTGCACAGATAACAGCATATATAGGGGCAACGTGTATTCTTTCCGCATGGTTAATTAGGATCATTCATCACATGCGGATAAAAGAATTAGGAGAAGCAAATATAATAGCTTTTTTCTTCCCAGCTGGTCTATCAAAATTAGATAGTCAACTAAATGAATTGGATCACAACTACTGACCCTGTTGTGATAAGGAACTAAAGCAAGTAACCACATTGCTTTGAACAACTGCGAATGATGTCGCGTTTGGGCCAGTGACTCACGGCTCCGCGCGCTCACTCCCAATGCGGCGGCGATGTCTTTTTGCTGCCAGTTCTGTGCTTTCAGTTGCCAGGCGCGTTTGCGCCGTTCTTCCCACCAATCGGCTTTCTTTGGTGCTCCCATTCCTCCTTCTTATCACACTTTATTTTCCTTTGTCGAGGTCAGTAAGTTGGTTCGTGGAGCGGCTCTAGCTAGTATCTAGTAGTTTAATGTTAGATAATTCTTCTGTATCTTCGTCGTCTTCTATTTTTATGGGGGCGAAATAGCATTAGTTGCAAAAATGACATTAGAATTATAAGAAACCAAAATTGGTTTAAAGATAAGTGATAGTTTCTAACAATATAGTTCAAACCAATAAAGATCCATATGAAGGCAAATGTAGAAGTTATAAAATAAGCTACAATGCCGTTTTTATTTGTGATGCCTGTTAAAAAAAGTAAAGAAGAGAGAATGAAAGAGATGAGAAAAGCTAAATTTAGCCAATTATAGAACAAAATAGATAGAACGATAGTGTCGATTATAGTGAAGAAGACTAGTAAAATAAAAGAAAATCCCTTTGCACGGTTTTCAATTTCTTGCAATGAGAAACTAGAGTCCATTGATTTGGCGATGCCTGGCAACACTCCACCTATATCATATGCCATATCCAAGAGTATTTCCTTTAAGGAAGTATCTCTCCTCTTGGGTAATGACTTTAGAATAGGGGCTTGTTCTATTGAGATTTCTGCATGAAGATTTACTACGTTCCTGCTTTTCTTTCTATGCACATCGTTAACGACTTTTCTGATACCTATTTCAATCTCATGGTATGCCTTATCTTGTGGTTTCCAATCATTCACTGGTATTCCTTTGCTTGGAAGAACCTGGAATTTACTAAGAGGGGATTGTTTCCATTCACACGGACGAATTATGATGGGAATGATGCGTGCCTCTTTCGCTTCGTTTCTTTGAAAAGCATGCATCATTTCTTCGGTATAGCAGTACTCTGAGTCCAAAAAAGCTGGACTGACAAGGAGTAAAATAATATCGGCGTCTTCAAGTTTCTTATTTACTTCGTTTTTCCATTCCTGTCCTGGCAAAATATCTTGATCGCTAAATTGTGTGATAAGACCTTGGTTTTTCAAGAGGCCTAATTGTTGTTTTATTCTTTGTTGATATCTTTTATCTTCGTGAGCATAAGAGTAGAAAATACGAATGGGCACTTTTGAGTTTTGTATCTGCTGCATCCGATAGTTCCTCTCCTAAATTAGGATGATATCTCTTGTAAGGTAGTTTATATTAAATTTGTGGATATATCAATCCTTAGATTCATGACGAAAAGTATTTAGATTTACAAAATATGATAGAGATTAGTAGAAAATGTGTTTTGAAACTTGAAGTTAGATATATTCTATATCTCAGATGTTTTAGCGCCTTGAGCCAATATTGCGCAAGTTCTTGTAGAGCTAAATCTGTCAAGACCCTAAAGGCTGCACTGGACTCTGTTGTGAGTACCGTGTCGCTAATTTAGGCGAAATTTAGGTAGGCTAGGTGTCATTTATTGCCGCAAACCTTATATGTTGCCTGTTTGTACTGAGATGGTGCCAAGGGACGGACTCGAAGTGGTCTCTTTGTTACTGTCCTTTCTCATCTTCTCTGAGCTTAAAACTGTTGCATTTTGTTTGCTGGCGTTGGTTAATTTTCTGATTTGTTTGTGAGGGTCGCTGCAGTTGTTGCTGTAGTACCTTTTGAATATAACCCTATCAATCATCCTGCGCGAACTTCTCAAGCATATCGTTATCCTCGCCCAACAAAGGTGGCGCTTTATACAGTCGTGCAGGCGTCTCCGAAAGATGTAGAGGAGAGCCGGACAGAAGGAGGGCCGAAATGTCGCGTATCGTCGCCCTTGCCGGGCAGTTCGATCTTAATCACGGTCGCCTCCAGATCGCCCAGCATCATAGAACAATAGGGGCCAGCAAAAACGCGCGCGAGATCGATAACGACGATGCCTGCCAGTGCCGAATCCATAATCTCACCCTTTCCTGGTAGATACTGTTTTTTAATATTGTACCTTCTGACGCGTGGAAGTTTCAGGTCGGAAAGCATCCAGGGCGACGAGAGCGAATAAAGCTCCTAAATAGCCAGATAGTCCTGCTTCTGGCGTGTCACCAGCAGGAAGAACTGGTACAGGGCGAAGAGTTCCAGCGCGAAGGGCAGGTAGCCGGAGTAGCCCAGGAGCGGCATCTCGAAGACCTTCCAGAAGCCGATGTAGGGAACGGTATAGTACCATTTGGGGAGGGCATAGAAGTTCCACATCTCCCAGAAGAAGCCGCACCAGATGCCGGCCAGCGGGAGAACGAAGAAGCGCCAGTCGCGCACCGCTATATGCGCGATCGCCGATTTACGCCCCATGAAGTTATTGATTGGATCAAGGATCAGCACGACGCAGAGCCAGATCAGGCCAAAGCAGTACTGCGGGTAGATCCAGGGCAGGATGAAGCTCGCGATCCCCAATACTTCGATGGGTATCAATACTTTCAGTGGCAGGCGTGGGCCTGGATTATCGGCAGAGAGGCGCGGGCGCAGGCGTTTGAAGCTAGAGAAGAGTTCAGCCGTCCCCATCACAGCGGGCAGCACGGTACTGAAATTGAGGGTAGCGATCAGAAAGAAGGCCAGCGGTGTGTATGGCTGATCCTCGATATAGTGCCAGTTATTGACAGCAACGTTGAGCTCCTCAAAGATCCACCAGAAGATGCTGGAGACCAGGAAGAGCATGGTGTAGCGCCAACGCATGCGCTGCAGAAGCGAGGTACCGCGCCGGGCGACCACCAGAGCGTCGATCGCAAGGATATAGCCGAACCAGAGCGGAAAGAAACTAAAGCGGTAGAATGGGTTGATACGCAACCAGGAGGCGGCCCAGGCGCTGCAACAGAGAGCAAGCGCAAAAAAACCGTAAGCAGGGAAACGTTTCTTAAACACTAATTTTTATTCTCTGTATATTCCAGAACCATACGGTGTAGCTGTGCAACAACCACGTTCAGATCGCCCTTCAAGTAGACGCCGGAGATCTGGGGTATGGTATGCGAATGACGAAGAAAGGCCTGGCCTCCAAAAGCAAGTATCGGGCGTGGCGCCGGAATACTCTGCACCTGCTTGCCGAGATCAACCAGAGCGGGCAGGTTCGTCTGCATCGTTAGAGAGATGCAGACGAGCGCGGGCGAAAGCCTCTTGATCGTATCGATCAGCCCCGAAGTCTCGATGCTCTGGCCCAGATAGGCTATGCGCATCCCGTCGCGGCGCATGAAGAGGGACAGCATCAGTGCCGCGAGCTCGTGTGCTTCACCGGGAGCGCAACAGATAATCGTCAACGGACCATCGTGCGAGCAGGGCGTCACGTGAAACAAATTTGCCAGCAGAGCACGAAAGAAGTTACTGGCGAAATGCTCAGCCGAGATAGTGATCTCTCCCTCGGCCCATAACTGCCCGATCTGCCACATAGTAGGCGAGATAAGCTCGGAGCACACCTGCTCCACGGGATAAACAGCCAGCATCGATCTCATCAGCATCGTCGCCGTCTGTTCATCGAGGTAGCGAAACGACTCGATCAAATAATCTCGTACCAGATTCATATCGTGTGTTGCAGGATAGTTGCTACACTGGTATGAAGAGACGAGTTGCGGCCAGTCGTGTATTGACGGTTGCGCCTCTTCTCCTGGATAGTGCTCCTGCTCCAACTGGTGCATTGGAAGCTCGGGCAACTGGTAGGCAGGAGGAGAGACGATCGGCGCGGCTGGAGAGCTTTGTACTAGCTTTGCCATCTGCTCGTGCTGCTCGCGCAGATGGTGAAAAAGGGCGATGGCCTGGCTGATCGACATGCCGGAGTCGACGCGTTCTTTTAGCCAGTGGATCAGCACGATATCACGCTCGGAATATAATCGGTAATCGTTGCCAGCTCTTTCCGGCGAGATAAGATCGTAACGGCGCTCCCATGCGCGCAGGGTTGGCGCGACAATACCGGTCTGTTGCACAACAGCCTTCGTATTGAACATAGGAGCATCTGAAAACTGTTCCAGAGCGGGCCATTCGATAGGCCCTTCGTGTACGGTCATTCTTCTCTCACTCCGGTTTAACTGACTATGCGGAAGATCCGCCGGTGTAACCACAATGTTACGGCCAGGGCAACACATCATACCATATCATAATTCGGTAGCTTAAGTCCAGGATTGGCCGCTCTTCTGTTCCATCGGCAAATATCTCTACAGTTCGTTTATCAGGTATGACGCATCCAACGTAAGTTTCGGGTAACATTCGAGTTCTCCCGGTAACTGTTCAGGACCCCTCGCCGCCTGCGGCGGCTCGCCCTGGTTTGGTGTGGATGGCGGGGTTTGCGGCCTCGGGCCCCAAACCCCGCCATCCACACCAAACCGCTTGTGAAGCGCCTTTGGCGCTGACGAGTCTGGAAATGAGGATCTGAATAGTGACCCGGCTATAGATGCTGAAGGAACGCGAGTATCGCTGCGTTGACCTCCTGGGCCCGCTCCTGTGCTACCCAGTGACCACAGCCGGGGAAAACCCTCTTTTGGAGATTGGGGACAAACTGCTGCATGCGTTCAACCTGCCTGCCCACACCAGCAAGTTCCAGGATAGGGTCCTTGTCGCCCCAGAGGTACAGCGTAGGCTGACGCACAATCGCGCCACTGTAAGCGGCGAGGAGCTCCCAGTTGCGGTCGATATTGCGATACCAGTTGAGGCCGCCGCGATATCCTGTGCGCGCGAACTCTGCCGCAAAGAGATCGATCTCCTCCTCGGTAATCCACGCTGGCAGGACAGCGGGGCTGCCGGTCGCGTTGAGCATGTCCGCCTGGGGACCGGGCAGGACGGGGTGCCAGCGTTCTGATGCAGGCGCGTCTCCTGAAAGCCCATAGAATAGGCGGCGCACGGTTGCACGGACATCGCGCTCCAATTCGGCCTCCGCGACGCCGGGTTGTTGAAAATAGGTCTGGTAAAAGAAGTGGTCCCCGAAGGTCTGTCGCCAGCTCTGTGTCGGTGGCACCGCCGCTTTCGCGCCGTGAAGCGGGCTGCGCGGAAGATAGGGAGAGCTCATTGTGACCAGGACCGGGAAGCGGTCGGGGCGCATCAGTGCCGCTTGCCAGGCGAGAACGCTGCCCCAATCGTGACTGACCAGGATCGCCTCCTGCTCCCCAAGCGCGTCGAGCAGACCCACCAGGTCCGCGACGAGGTGCAGCAGCGTATACGCCTCCACTGCGGCGGGTTGATCGGTCTGGCCGTACCCGCGCAGGTCGGGCGCAACGGCATGGTAGCCAGCCTGGGCCAGCGCGGGCATCTGGTAATGCCAGGAGTGCCAGAGCTCCGGGAAGCCATGACCGAGCAGCACGAGGGGGCCAGTCCCCTGTTCCGCGATGTGCATACGCAGCCCGTTAGTTTCGATAAAGCGATGTGATACGGCGTCCGTCGCGGCTGGTGTCGCGTGGTGTTCGGTTGGCATGGGTGGCCTCCTATGTATGGCTACTCAATTGCAGATGATTTACCGGATTTAATCTCATGCGGTTCTTTCATTCCGCTTGCCCCCAGATATCATCTAATGATTTTGCGTGTATTAATCGTTCGTAATTAGTATAGCGCAAATTTTGTGGCGCCTTTACTCTGCCATTCTTCAGGAGGGGAATCGGGCCAATTTCTCTTGCAGGCTCCGCAAAATTGACGACAAACTTCTTTGTTTCGCCCCAGGGTTCAATAGAACTCACTGTTGCAACATGAGTAATTGCAGATCTTGGCGCGACCTGATAGACCGCAATATATTTGATCTGCGGTCGCATTGTGCCATGTATTCTTATTGCAAACCAACGGTTTTCCTTAAGAAAGGTATCTTGGAAACCATCTTCGCGAGCAGGAACAACTACTGTATCGATGTCATCCTGCGCAATAGGTTCTTCTTGTTTCTCATCTGGTAATGCTTCGCGAAGGTCAGCATTTACATCGGCAAGAAACGGTTCAAAACGATAATATTTTCTGCCATCTGAACAGGTATAATAAGCTAGCTCTAATACTTCCACACCAAATTGAAAGCGGGTAAGAAGTATTTTTTCAAGATTGTCGGGAATTTCGTCAATTATCACGAGCGCTGCAAATGGAGTTTCAAAAACCAGATAATCAAGCATATGATCAAGATTCCGAAAGCCGTGTTTAGAAGCATACTCTTCACAACGTAATTTTAAATCTGCCTGGCTCTGTAGAGCCTCAAAAAGAATATTTCTTACTGCTCTTGGCTCCGCTTCAAACGAGAGGGAGAATTGTAATATTTGAATAGCGATATGTCGAAGCGGATCATGTGCAGCAAGTTCATTTTCGACTACATAAAGACGGGGTTTTTGACCATTGAGATCGAGCAAATACCCATCTGGTATATTCCTTAAACCGCCTCTGGCTCCTATCTTTTTCTTTACATCCAGGTACATCCTGTTTTTACCAAATAGTTCAGCCTGTATTTCAAGTATGGCTTTTTCAAGGGCGACTTCGCTTTCAAACTGAGACCTGTAGAATAAGCCATTATCAGTCCTGATCACTTCCATATAATTATTCCTTCCAAAAGAGCATAAGAACTACCATCAGCTCGCTCTCCACTTGTTTAACAGCGTACCTGTTATTTGTCGATATTCCTGGTCTAAAGCGCTATAGTGACTTCTTCTGTATAGCAATTACCGCCATAGCTTCTATATTCATTATATCCTCTCCGAAATGCTCCCCCATTCTCTTGATTGCCAGCTCCTTCAACGCCTCTCTCACCTCAGCATTCAATCCCTCAAGCAAGGCGGGATTTATCACAAAATACTGATCATTATCGCTCAACCCCAATAGTCCCTCGCGCTCGAAACGTGGGAAGGGACGCGTCTTTATCATTTCAGCGATCTCCGCCAGCCTTGCGTTCGGATTGTCAACTACCGCAAGCTTGGAGCCACGTCTCTTCTCTGGTGGCAAGCCGGCTTCTCTACACATTCTATAAAATGCTATGAAGCAGCGCGCAGTCTCATTTACAGAGAACCAGCCGTTGGCGTCACTGCGATTGAGCATGACGAGGAGGAGCAACATCTGGTAGGCATACTCCAGGCGCGTGCTCCTGGCGAATTTGAAGAGGGTTTCGAGGGCGGCGCGCTGGACTTCGGCTGGTATGGTCAACTCTAGCTTTTCCTTGGGCTTGATGCCCGATGCCAGCAGATAGGCGTCGTATTTATTGGTTTGTGGGTCGCGCACCATCTTGCGCTCGACCTCCAGAAGGCTCTTTTCGAGTTCGCGGTCGAAGGGGTAGGATTGCTTTATGAATGATTCGATACGCGCTTCGAGAGAGCTAAATGGTTCCGTATGGCGTTGACCTGTGATGAAGAGGTTGTGTTCTACGTTGGTTGCCATACCGCTTTCGGTGAGGTTGGAGGAGCCGATTAAAGCCCAGACCTGCGTTTCCAGCGCGCCGAAGTAGATTTTAGGATGGAAGATGGTACGGGGCGGTGCCACATAGATGTATACCTGCGCACCAAAGCTACGAAGCATACGGAACGCGTTGAGGCGATTGGTAGGGTTTAAGTCCACGACGGCGCGCACACTACGAGCCGATGTGAACATTGCGCGCAGGGAAGAGATGCCGTTGGTCGATATGTAGCCTGAGCAGATGTCGAGGGATGCGCCTGGAAAGTTTTTTGCGGTTGCTAGTAACTGTTGGAGCGCATTATCTACGGTCTGGACGGTTGTCATGGCTGTTCCTCGTTTATCTTGTATAGTGGTGTGCCTGCATTATACAAGGATTGGAGAAAATATCCAAACATGCTATTCCTTTGCTTTTTCGATGCGTTTCTCCTACACTCGATGCATAGCAGGGAAGTAATCGTGATCCCTCCGCCTTCTGGGCCTGCAAGTGTGATCTTGCAAAAAAAGTACGATGTACTATATATTTTGTAAAGTATTAGCAGGTATGCCAGCCAGTAACAGGAGTGAAGAAGAATGCGCGTAGTCACCACAGTCCAGGAGATGGTCGATGAACACCCAGGGTGGGCAAGTGCTCTTGATGTGGGATTCGTCCCTACGATGGGGTATCTCCACGAGGGGCATCTCTCACTTGTCCGCCAGGCGCGTGTGGAGAACAAGGTCCTGGTCGTAAGTATCTTCGTTAACCCGACGCAATTTGGCCCGCACGAAGACCTGGGGAGCTATCCGCGAGATCTGTCGCGAGACTTGCAGCTGCTCGAGGAAGCAGGCGTGGATGTTGTGTTCACTCCGACGCCCGCAGAGATCTATCCACCTGGTTTTGCCACCTATGTTGAGCCGACAGGACCACTTGCGGGGCAGGCTGAGGGAGCCAGCCGTCCAGGCCATTTTCGTGGTGTGGCCACAGTCGTCCTGAAATTATTTCAGATGGTACGTCCGCACCGGGCATACTTCGGGCAGAAGGACGCGCAACAGGCTGCCGTCATCTCGCGCATGGTGGCTGATTTCGATCTTCCAGTGAAGTTATGCATTTTACCAACCATACGCGAAGCAGATGGCCTGGCGATGAGCAGCCGGAACGCCTATCTCATCGGGGAGGACCGCACCGCTGCACGAGTGCTCTACAGAGCTTTGCAAGCTGGTCGCATGGCCTTTGAGGTGCATCCAGGCGAGGAGCCATCAGTAGTGACACGGACGATGGCTGACACAGTCCTGGCAGAACCACGCGCACGCCTGGACTATGCCGAGGTGCGGGATCCCAACAGTTTTATGTCACTTGAAACCCTCCGCGCCCCTGCGCTGCTTGTCATTGCGGCGAAAGTAGGCCCGGCCCGTTTGATTGATAATTTCCTGCTTCGTGCCGATGGGAGTTGGGATACAGGTAGGACTATTTCTGAGTAAGAAGGAAGGAACACCTATGCGGGAGAAAGTGACCGTACCCGCTATACAGGCCCGAAAGGGTGGGCCGAAGATTAGGATGGTAACAGCCTATGATGCCCCTTCGGCAGGCATCGCTGATAGAGCCGGAGCGGATATGATTCTGGTAGGTGATACACTGGCTCACGTGGTCTTGGGATATGACGATACCTTATCTGCCACGATGGATGTAATGATTCACCATATGGCTGCAGTCGCACGAGCGAAACCCGGCGCCTTAATAGTAGGCGATATGCCCTGGCTGAGCTACCATGTCTCTGTAGAAGAGGCCGTGCGCAATGCGGGCCGCTTAATACGTGAGGGTCGGGCGGAATGCGTGAAACTGGAGGGAGGGCATAAGCGATTGGCAGTGATAGAAGCGATCCTCGCCGCCGAGATTCCAGTGATGGGACACCTGGGGCTTACCCCGCAATCGATCCACGCTATGGGCGGCTACCGGGTCCAGGGCAAGGGAGCCGAGGCTGCCTACGAGTTAGTGGCTGATGCCCGTGCACTGGCTGCTGCAGGCGTATTTGCGATCGTTCTGGAAGGAGTGCCTGATGTCCTGGCACAGATCGTGACGCAGGAAGTGCCGATTCCAACCATTGGTATTGGCGCGGGGCCACACTGCGATGGACAGGTGCTTGTCTATCACGATGTGCTGGGTCTCTACGATGGACGGCTTCCCAGGTTTGTTCGTCAGTACGTTCACCTGGCCGATATAGCTACCGAGGCCCTGCAACGCTTCTTTGCCGATGTCCAGGCGGGGACGTTCCCTGCGGACACTGAGAGTTATCACATGAACGAGGAGTCTGCACGAACGCTCCGCGCTCTTATGAGAAAAGAGGAATAAGGCTTATTCAGATGTGGGGCGTATCATAGCCCTTCAAGCTAGAGACTGGATTATCGTGAAGCTTCCTTCGTGGTTGTGCGTCATTACGAAAGCGGACCGTGATAACGGATAAGACTATAACAAACTCCCTGCGTTTTTGTCTTGTTCTACATCTTGTACATAATGCCCTCCTTCTTTAAAGTCATTGCGTAGCATGCTACAATGCGTGCAAATGCCAGATGGATAAAGAAGGAGCTTTTTGTCTCATGACCACATCCCAAAAGTTACCTCGCTGGGATATGACAAGAATCTATCCCGACCTGGAATCGCCCGAGTTCGCCGAAGGTTTTAGCAGCAGCGTTCAGAATATCGTTGATCTTGCGCAGCTCTTCGATGCGCACTCCATCATGGAGCAATCTCCACAGGCTGTCGATACAACCGTAGTGCGCACCTTCGAGACGGTTACAACGCGCTACAATGCGGTTTTCGACAGCACGAGAACGCTGGTTGCCTACATCAACAGCTTCATCCTTACCGACTCGCAGAACAAGGTCGCGCAGGCCAGGATGAGCGAACTGCAAGGCCCGCTGGCAACGCTATCCATGCTGGGGACGCGCTACACGGCCTGGATTGGCTCGCTGGATGTGGATGAGTTGACCAGGCAATCACAGGTAGCGCGCGAGCACGAGTACGCGCTGGGCAGGGCAAAGATACAGGCAGCCCACCTTATGACGCAGGGAGAAGAGGCGCTTGCCGCCGAATTGAATATAAGTGGGGGGACGGCATGGGCAAGGCTGCATGGGAACATCACGTCGCAGCTCAGCATAGCGGTAGAAACGGAAGACAAGAAGCTGCCAATGAGCGTTGTACGCAACCTGGCTTACGACGCGGACCGTGCCACGCGTCAGCGCGCCTATCAGGCTGAGCTGGCAGGCTGGGAACGGGTCGCGCTGCCCCTGGCGGCGGCGCTTAATAGTATCAAGAGCGAAGTACTTATCGTCACGCAGAGGAGGCGCTGGGCATCGCCGCTGGACGCCTCCTGCTTTGCCAATAGCATCGACCGGCAGACGCTCGACGCAATGCTTAGCGCCGCGCGCGCCGCGTTTCCCGATTTCCGGCGCTACCTGCGGACCAAGGCGCGAACACTCGGGCTAGAAAGACTCGCGTGGTACGACCTGTTTGCACCGATCGGAACGAGCAGCCAGGTGTGGGAATTTGACGAAGCGGCCAGCTTTATCATCGAACAGTTTGGCACCTACTCTCCCAGGCTCTCCGACTTTGCCGCGCGCGCCTTTCGCGAACGCTGGATCGATGCGGAGCCACGTCCCGGCAAACGGGACGGAGCGAGCTGCTTCTCACTGCGTGAAGACGAATCAAGAATCCTTGCCAACTTCAAACCGACCTTCGCCGGAGTAAGCACCCTGGCGCACGAATTGGGGCATGGCTACCATAATATGAACCTCGCAAAGCGTACCGCACTGCAGCGCACCCATCCTATGACGTTGGCGGAGACGGCCAGCATCTTCTGCGAGACGATCATCCGGCAGGCTGCGCTACGACAGGCGGACGAACAGGAGCAGATCGTCATTCTGGAGGCGGCGCTGCAAGGTACCTGCCAGGTTGTGGTAGATATCAGCAGCCGCTTGCTGTTCGAGGAGCGTGTCTTTGAGAAGCGCCGGCAACGCGAGCTGGCTATCGACGAGTTCAACACGTTGATGATGGAGGCGCAGCGCGAGATGTACGGCGATGAGCTGGCAGAGCTACATCCTTACATGTGGGCGGTGAAGCAGCATTATTATAATGTGGGCCGATCGTACTACAACTATCCCTACATGTTCGGGCAGTTGTTTGGATTGGGACTGTACGCACGCTACCAGCAGGACCCAGAGGAGTTCAAGCGAGGCTACGACGAATTGCTCTCGTCGACGGGGATGGCGGACGCTGCGAAGCTAGCGGCGCGCTTTGGCATCAATCTGCGAGCGGAGGAGTTCTGGCGTGGAAGCCTCGATATTATCCGGCGCGATATCGATCGGTTTGATGCGCTGAGCGGTGTGCAGATCATGTAGGTAACAAACCTCGTCACGCATGGTTTACATATCCCGGCAGTGACGCTGACAGATAGCTCCGGACTTTTTAGCAATGAAAGGGCTTGCGTGTGACTTAACATCATAGATAACCCTATACTACATACCTGATTTTCTTCTAGATTACTAGCAACTTCTTCATACAGTTTGGCCATGCGAATACGGTCTTCAGTGGAAAGGTGGACTGATCCCGGTGGCAAGTGTTCGGTCATAATGCCTCCTTGTAAACGTGTCTAGGATATCTATCGCTACTGAATTCTGAGGTTGGTGCCCATTTCCATCAGCTCCGGGGCCAATTCGATGCACTAGCATTAGCCAGAGAGATGAAAACATGATTTTTATCAATGATTCCACCTGTAGCCTGACCAGCACGCTTTGTGACTGCACGACGCGCAAGAGGAGATACTGTCCATCTTTGCCAATCTGTTCCGCCAGTGCCAGTCGCTCGGCTTTCTCTTTGGGGAGTCGATATTCATCTAAAGGGCGGCTGTAGCGCTCAAAGCACTCTGGGTCGATCTGCGTCAACAGCCAGTCAGGGGAGACAAGCGCGAGCGTATGGAGGGCATGCTGAAGGGTGCGTCCCACTAGTTCAAGGCGGTTGAGACTGCGAACAGCCGCCAGGATGTGGGTGGAGTCGGTTCGTTGGCGCTGGCGTTGCGTGAGCCAACCACGTGCTTTGAAGTGCGTGAGCAGTCCCTCGAACAGGCGATGCTCAGCCTCTCCGGTCAGCAGACGACTGCGAAATTCGCAGAGCACCGAGGAGTGAAAGCCAGCATCTCTCACCTCCAGCCCCAACAAGTATTTCCAGTCCAGGCGGCTACGCACGGCCTGGGCTGCTTGACGATCCGACAACCCTTCGAGAAATTGCATAACGGGAACAAGCGCGAGGCGCCACGGGGTTTCGGCGGGTTGGCCACGAGAAGGGAAAAGATCCACAAACAGATCATCCTGAGAGAGCGTGCCCAGTTCATCTCTCAGACGCATGTACAGATTTCCCTTCGGGAAGGCGGCACGAGCGATCCGGGCCGTTTCCTCTGGGAGAGGATCTATCGGTTCTGGCTTCAAGGACATAGTAGCCTCCTCATTCTACAGGCATTCTTTCAGATGTTTGCCCTTATGATAACAGTCTTTGTCCAGTTTCTCCTCCCTTCAGCAATTCGCCAACAGCATCTATCCTGGTCCTACCTCAGTGGCTCCAACGGGATCGTCTCGCAGTCGGCAATCTGGATCTGGCTGCGTACCACAACAATTCCCACATTATCGTGTCCCCCGCCCAACTCTCTGGCGATGTGTCCGCCACCTTGAAGGGCAAGCTGGACGAGCTGCTTGGCCATGGCTTGGGCTGAAAGCTGTGCCTTTGCCAGGATCGCAGCGATCTCTTCGCCCTCGGGGTCCCGCACCATCTCCCATAATCCATCCGAACACAACAACAGAACATCCCCATCCTGCAACAGGACTCGCGCTGGCTCATCAATCACTACTTCTTCCTCTCCAAGCGCAC